>DNIT01000031.1:0-1230 GCA_003489345.1 Pelotomaculum sp.
TCACGGGCTCCCATAGAGTCGGAGTGGTCGTTGTTTATGTTAATTGGCCCCGAAAGGGCCCGGTTGACGCAAGCCAGGGTAACAGGCAGACGGCAGGAAGCCGCCACGTACAAAAGCTCGTACATCAGTGCCAGCCCACAGGATGAAGTCGCACAGACGGCTCTGGCTCCTGCAGCTTCTGCGGCAAGGCACACAGACATGGAGCTGTGCTCAGACTCCACGGTTACGAATTCGGTATTCACCTGGCCGTTGGCCACATAATTGGCGAAGTAATCAGGAATTTCCGTGGAAGGAGTGATCGGGAACGCTCCCATGACATCGGGATTGATCTGCTTCATGGCATACGCTACAGCCTCGTTGCCGGAAAGGAGATTGCTCATCTGGCTGCACCTCCACTCACCATGGTAATCGCCGGGAAGGGGCACACGTTCTCACAGACGCCGCAGCCCTTGCAGTGCATATAATCGAAGTCCAGACGTTTCCCGTCCTTTACCGGAATAGCATTGTCCGGGCAGAATGGAACACAAAGCATACAGTGTTTACATGTTTCCGGGTGAAAAACGGGCGTGTTGGTCCGCCAGGCACCGGTATTGAAGGCCCGTGCGGTTCCCGGTTCGTAGATCTCCCCGCCGGGGGTCAGCTCCTGCCAGGGGGTACGTTCGTTGATATCCTTCGCGCAAATCATCCTACCTGCACCTCATCCATGGATTTTTTTAGTGTTGCCATATTCCCCTCGATAACCTGGGGCTTGGAAGCGAATTGATGTTGAAAGGATTCTTCTATATTCGCTAAAAAACGCTCTGTTTCCAAAACGCCGCTCACCTTCACCGCAGCAGCCAGCATAGGGGTATTCGGGAAGTATCTGCCCAGAATCTCTTCCGAAATGCGGCGGGCATCTATGGTACAGACTTTTCCGGTCCATCCCGCGAGCCTCTCGCGCATCTCCCGGGGAGAGCTGGCAGTGTTAATGATGATCGCACCGCCCTCTTTCAGTCCGCCGGTAACGTCGACGCTGTCCAGCAAACTTTCATCTACCACGACCACATAGTCGGGATAATAAATGTTGGAATGGATCGGACACCGTTTTTCACTGATGCGATTATAGGCCGTAATAGGGGCTCCCATACGTTCCGGTCCATACTCCGGGAAGCCCTGCACGAATTTTCCTTCTAAACCGGCTACATCCGCCAGCAGCATGCAGGCCGACTTGGCTCCCTGTCCGCCCCGGCC
>DNIT01000031.1:1443-5936 GCA_003489345.1 Pelotomaculum sp.
CATACCATCATATGCGTTCCCGGTGACGGGGGAAAACCGTCGGAGCCTACTGGATTCCTCGTTCGGTCCGCAGCTCAGGAGTGATTTTCGGGTTCAGACTACTGGTACCGGGCTTGCACCGTCCCCGGTTCGCTGCAACGTTCAGCTGAAACGTACTATCTCCGTCAATGCCTTTGACATTTTAAATTATAAATAAATATACCCACTTCACCGTGTTTTGTCAATCATTTTGTCAAATTTTCTAGTTAATAGTCAAGTCGGATAACTTCATAAATCTCCTTCCAGCACCGCTTTTGCTCTATAGCGTGAATAATTAAAAGATTGCCATGGTTCGTCTTTTGACAGGCCCTGTTTTTTCAGCAGCATATAATCCTTAACCTGCCGGGAGATTTCCTGGTTGCTATCGTTAGCCAAAATCAGCATATCCGGTACGGCATCATAGGACAGCGTCTGCATGTAATTGATATCAATCTCGCCGGTCCTGAAATACCTGTCAATGTTATTGCGGGCGATTATTTTATCCACGTTAATAAAGTTGAGAACGGTGTAGAATATGAGGGCAATTACAATATAGGCCTTGATTACAGGTATTTTGTGATACCAGGCGTGGCCAAGCGCAATCATAAATAATACAAATAACAGGCACATGAAGTAATGCACAAAGACCCGCAAATAGGTGAGACCGCAGGCTTCCTCATACAAGGACATCTTGAAATGGGCGGAAAAAAGCATGACCAGTGAAAAAAACACCAGGAGAATAAGGCAGCAGCGGACTGCCAGGTTAACGCCCTGGGCTTTCTTTTCAGCATATCGCATACTGCTTAGCTGGATGATTAGATTTATTACAGCTACGGCAACCAGCTCAAAAAAGCCTCTGCGGGCGTATTCGGCATAGGTAAAACCGTCGGGCAGCATATGGCTTTGACCGCCGTATAAATAAGAAAACTGGATTATTGAAAAAAGGAGATAAACAAGATTAATAACCAATAATACAGTAAGTATTGTGACAGGGTCCAGGAAAAACTGTTTTGCCGGTTTCTCAGTTTCAATCGCGGGAGGCTTGCTGTAAAAACTCCAGATGTAACCGTACAGGTAAACAAAAACAAACAGTATGATCAACCCATGCTCGATGGCAGGGCTGATATCAATATACTCCCATATCCTTGAAAAATTGATCAGGTAGTGATTAAACACCATGTCGGCTGAAGAAAGCAGGGGCAGCACAATCAATAAAACCGGCACACAAATCAATAAGCCGGCGGCAATCTTCTTTGCAGTCAGCATGTCCCTGCCGTTTTCCTTCGGCTTAAATTGTTTCTTGACAAACAAAAAAGGTCTGGGAAAGTTTTCGAAAGTTAAGGGGATAACCCGCCTGATCATGTGTCCTATTATGCTCAAGCCGGACCAGGACAAATTGTTGTTGGCGGCTAAAATAGTATGTACGACAAGCAGCGCCGGTATCAATAAGAAATTAATAAGCTGCAGCACCGGGTTGGAATAAACGGCAAATGTCGCGGCCAAGAGAAATACCGGGATTAAAACAAACCAGCCAAAACCCTTATGCACCGGTATGGTTTTACGCATACTGCCCCAGAAAAGGCCAAGTAACACAAGAACATAAACAGGATATGATATGCCGAATTCTTTTCCGTTAAATAAGTAATCAAAAAGTATACCCGCTGCGAGAGTAGATAGTATTAGCAGCTGCTCTCTTTTCTGTCCTTCTACCACTTCCATGTTTAAGCCCCCCTGTATGTGTTTGGAACGATAGGAAGCTTACCAAAAGCCCCCTGCATATCACTCCAGTTTTATATGCCGCGATTTAGCCGGGCACTTTTTATCACCGGGTCTTTCTTCCCTCAGCGCGTACCCTATAAAACCCCGCACCGCCAGCCTCATTTGTTTCTTTGCCTCAAGCAGCGGCTCGCGAACTTCTTCCGGTATTCTTGCAAGGGCTCTTTTTTCAAGTAACTGTTGGATTTTTTGCAGTTCCTTGACGGGGCATTCATCACATGCTCTGGCTGTCATTTGTTTACACCTCCAAATTTAATTTTCAACACACCCGATTCCAGTTTAGCGCCCAGCGCATCCCGTCCCAGGAGTATGCGGGGCAAAAAGATATTGCGCTTGTAATCTCCCACCTTGACGGTCAGCTCGTCTCCTCTCTGGGAAAGTGCGATATCTCCTTTTTCCGCAAAGGGCAGGGCCATGTCCAAGATATACCCCTCGTCTATCCGGCTGATTTTCTGTGACTGCCCGCGGTAGAAAAATTGTCCGGGAGAATTTCCTACGAAACACTCGCCGGCGATTTTTTCAAGGTCTGCAAAACCTACGACTTCCTGGCGGAATAACGGAACGGTGAAAACAGGTATAGGGCTGAACTGGTCCTTGATATACCGCAGGTAGGAGTGCTGCAGTTCTCCCCATTTTTCAAAATACCGCCCCAGCTCCACATCGGGCAGCAGCCGGTTAACAATCACGGCGTCAGTGCTAAAGCCATACAGGTTTAAATGCATAAAGCTCCTTTCGGCTTCCCGGATCACCATCTTCTCGGGATTCACCACCAGCCTGACGGAAGTAACCTCCTGATCCGTTAAAAGGACGTGCATTTCACCAAGTTTCTGAAACAGCTCCGCAATACTGTCAAGCGTGTCGTCACCGGGCAGAGGTACTCCCAATAGCGGCTTGGATATGGGTCGGGCGAACTTGATAAGCGTTTTTTGAACCGGAAACAACTTTTCCAACCACCAGCTAAGGACAGTAGGAAAACTGAGGAGCCTTAATGTTTCACCCGTAGGAGCGCAGTCAACAATCACGACATCATAATCGCCCTTTTTACAGTGGTTAAGGATTTCCAGCATGCTGAAAAGCTCCTCCAGTCCCGGGAAAACGACCAGCTCTTCGGCGGTTATATCCTTTATGTTCTGTGATATGAGCAGGGCGGATAAGTAATCCTGTACTTTACCCCATCTCTTTTCAGCGCTGAGCAGGGTGCTTATTTCCTGTGCCCACAGGTTTTCACGTATTTTATCAGGTTCATTTTTTAGTCTGATGTCGAAAGAGTCCCCCAGGCTATGTGCGGCATCCGTGCTCACAACAATAGTCTTTTTACCCGCGGCGGCAGAAGCCACAGCAGTTGCGGCAGCCAGGCTGGTTTTGCCGACGCCCCCTTTGCCGGTGTAAAGGATAACCCTCATTTTAACACTCCTTCCAGGCCTGTTAAACTATTACGCCAAACATAAAGTACTGCTAATAAATATTTCATACATCGAAATAATATCGCAAAAAATTTTATCTCCTTTCTCATTACTCAATTTTAATAATTCTTCTCTCCCGTACCGTTTCCGCAGGGGTATGTTTTTCTTTCTGGAATCCCAGAATTAATTTGCGCAGCAGATCCAGAGCGGTTTCAAACTCTTCGGCGGTGAGAATAGCCCGTACCCTGTCCAGATTAAAATAAAGCTGTCCCTTTAGGTCCTCGATTACTTCTTTACCGCTTTCGGTAAGAGATACGGTGACAACCCTGCGATCTTCCTCGCTTCTGCCTCTTTCCAGAAGCCCTTTTTTAACCAGGCGGTCGACAATTCCCGTGGCCGTGCTCATCGGTACAGACATGCCCTGGGCCAGGCTGCTCATGGTAACGGCTTGATATTTCTCAGACATCATTAAAGCTAAAAGCTCAAAGACGGACAGCGATAATTTCAATCTGATAAGTTCCTCGGGGAAAACCACTTTTTTAATGTTATCCAGTATATATTCGTATAATTCATCGTTGCTATACAATACGGGCACCCCGCATATTATTTCACTACTCGAAATATCCTAAGCACAAAATATCATACTAAAAAAAACTTGTCAAGTCTGGAACCGTTCCATTCTCATACGCTGTTTGCCATGTTTTATTAATCACTTTGCCCGAATTTTCAAGCTAATTGTAAAATCGGATAACTTCATAAATCTCCTTCCAGCACCGCTTTTGCTCTATAGCGTGAAATCGCACTCAAAAAGCAGCAGTCTAACGCATTTAGAGCTGACCAAGTCTACAATGAAAAATATTACAAACTACTTGAACATACACACACGGAAAGGAGGATGACTTAGATAATATTTTCCGTATCTTGACAACAGGGGGCATTACACTATTCATTTGTATTGCCCCGTGCGTTTTTCATAAAACCGTAATCCTTACAGTACACTTCATGCGAAAGCCCGCTACCGGCAAATGATTTATACATATCTATAAGGGCTGCTTAATGTGCCTTATTAAGACGTTATACGGATCGGCGAGAAGCTCCGTATCAGCTTTTATACCCATAGCCCAGCGCGTCAAGACGCGCCTGCTCCTTCTCAATATAGGCCGCCTTATAGCCGGTCATGTTGCCTGCCGACCAGCCAGCCTCCGTTTCCGGTCGCCCTGCTTCATAGTCAAGGACGCGGATAACCGGCCCGCTTTCTTCATGGAGTAGCGCGTAGGTGTAGACGTTGGCGTGTCC
>DNIT01000170.1:0-1184 GCA_003489345.1 Pelotomaculum sp.
CCACAATCTGCAGTCCTTTCCACTTCAGGGCATTTGGCATTAGCAGGCCCGGTTATGGCAAAGGCCCTGAAGTGGAAAGGACTGCAGATTGTGGATCTTTTACGGCAGAAGAGGCTGGTAAATATTTTCACCCTGTTAACAGTTTGTTTTTTGGCGTTAACGGGGCGGCTGTGGTATGTCCAGATCGGGCAGGGCAACCTGTATGCCGGTCTGGCCCTGGAACAGGTGAGTCACTGGGTTCCCTTGGAGGAAACAGCCCGGGGCGAAATTCTGGACCGGAATCTCGTACCCTTAACCGGAACAAAGGAAGAAACCAGAATTATTGTTTTCCCCGGCGCTGTGGGCGACAAAGCAGAGGTCTCCCGCGGTCTGGCCGAAATCCTGGGGCTTGACACCGCCCTTGTCTCGGATTATCTGCAGGGAGATCCCTGTACGCTGCCCTTTCTTCCTACGCCTGGGCAGGCCTCTTCCATTCAAAACAGGGGCTGGACAGGCGTGATGGCTTTTCCGGTGAAGTATCGTTATGGGGACCGCCGGCTGGCCGCACAAGTCATCGGCCATGTGGGGAAAATTTCCTCCTGGCAGGAATTTGTGGATCTTTCGAGACAGACCGGAAAGCTGTACCGTTTCGGTGACCTGGTCGGCAAAGCCGGCCTGGAAAAATATTATGAAGGAGACTTAAAAGGCTCCTGGCCGCAGAAAGCGGTCCGGGTATTTGCAGACGCCCGGGGCAACCTTTTGGGCGGGCCGGGTTTTTTAGTTGATGAAAGAGCCGGAGACAGCGGCCGGCAGGATCTGGTGCTTACTTTGGACGCCCGGATCCAGGAGATTGTGGAGGACGTTATGGACAAGAAGGTCGATAAAGGCGCGGTAGTGGTGATGGAAGCCGGTTCAGGCGAGATCCTGGCTTTGGCCAGCCGACCCGGAGTTAATCCGGAGCTTGCGGGCAATGACGGCGCTTCAGCCGGCGGCAGTTATTTTGACCACTGTACCGCTCTATACCAACCCGGTTCCATATTTAAGCTTGTGGTTGCGGCCGCCGCCCTTGAGGAAGGAATCATTACTCCCGCCGACCGTTTTACGTGTACAGGGGAAAAGGACCGGCTGGTGCCCTGCTGGAACAAGGAAGGTCATGGGGAACTTGATTTCAGGCAGGCTTTTGCCGAGTCCTGCAACCCGGTTTT
>DNIT01000170.1:1309-5199 GCA_003489345.1 Pelotomaculum sp.
AGTCCTGCAACCCGGTTTTTGCCAAGATTGTCCTGGAATTAGGGGCAGACAAAGTAATTGAGTATGCCAGGCGCCTGGGATTGGATAATCAGTCCATAGGTGGCTACCCGGTACCGGCCGATCCCCGCCAGGATTTGAACCTTATAGCGGCTCCCTATAACCTGGCAGGTTGCAGTGTGGGCCAGGGTCCTGTGCTGGTCACGCCGATCCAGATAGCTGCCATGACCAATACTTTTCTTACGGATGGAATGTACCAAGAGCCTTGCCTAGTAAAGGAGATTCGCAGCGGCACAGGAAAAGGTGAACAGGCACGTCCGCCGGAGGAAGTCAGAGCAATGTCCCCGTCGACGGCCGGGGTGATGCGCTCGCTTCTGGAGGAAGTTACCGCGAACGGTTCCGGCCGGGAAGCTATGGTCCCTGTACACGGCAGCGCCGGCAAGACGGGGTCGGCTCAGATAGCGAACAATAAAGGGCTGGTAAACGCCTGGTTCACAGGTTACGCTCCGCTTACACAATCGCGCTATATCATAACTGTTCTCGTTGAGGACGGCGAAAGCGGCAGTAAAACGGCGGCTCCCGTATTCAAGGAGATTATGGAGCAAGTATTGGCGCTGCCCGATGTTTTTTAACTGTTAAATACCTTGGCCTTGCCATAAGTTATAACGCTAAATCTAAAAAAGCCCTCAGAGGGCTTTTTTTATGTGATGAGCTCATCTAATTTGTTCTTATTAAATCCTACCACGGCCTGGCTTCCCACTAAGATAGTGGGAACGGCCATACGGCCGGTTTTTTTGAGCATTTCATCCCTGGCCTTTTCGTCCGCGGCAACATTTAATTCCGTATATTTTACCCCTCTTTGTGAAAGAAACTCTTTCACATGGCTGCAATACAGTCAGGTAGGAGTGGTATAAACAGTAACATCATTTTCCATTGTTGTCCCTCCAGTTATTTTTTTTTAGTATTGGTAATGGTCAAAGAAGTATACACTGTTCCAGCGCATGCCGCCGTTTCAGATCTCCGGGGCCATACCTGCATGGCAAAGAAGCGAAACGGCGGGAGCTGGTGTTTGATGTGAATACCCGGTGTTTCGCTGTAACCATATATCTCGATCCCCCATATCATGAAATAAATGTATGCAGAAGGAATAGAAGGAGTTTCATAATGGTTGAAGAGAAGGCAGAAGCGGCTGGGGTTAATAAGCCGGTTTTAATCGTTGGGGCCGGGGTGGCGGGTGGAGTAGTGGCAGAAATCCTGACCAAAAGGCAAAACAGCGATTATAAGCCTGTTGGCTTCGTGGACGACGACATAAGCAAGCAAGGGCAAGGCATACATGGTTTACCTGTCTTAGGATGCCGCAAAGACATCCCCACCCTTGTGAACCGATATAACATCAGCGAGATTATTATTGCTATACCCTCCGCAGCGGGGCGGGTAATCAGCCAGATTGTTGAAATCAGTCAGACGAGCAAAGCGCGGCTAAAGATATTACCTGGTTTTTATGATTTCATAACCGGAAGGATAGGAATAGGCCATATCCGGGACATCGAGATGAATGACCTTCTTTTGCGGGATCCGGTGTCTCTGGATATAGGAAAAATCGCACGGTATTTAACAGGTCAGAACGTGCTGATTACTGGAGCGGGCGGTTCCATTGGCTCAGAATTGTGCCTCCAAGTTGCTAAATTTTCACCTGGAGAGCTTATCTTACTGGGGCGTGGAGAAAACAGCATATATGAAATCGAGTCAAAACTAAAAGAACAGTTTCCAGGTTTATGTTTGAGAACAGAAATTGCTGATATTAAAGACAGTGTTCGCATGAAAAAGATATTTGATAAGTATCGCCCAAAAGTAGCATATCATGCTGCTGCTCACAAACATGTCCGTTTTATGGAGAAATTTCCCGACGAAGCCGTAAAAAATAATATTATTGGAACGCAAATCGTAGCCGAAGCAGCTTTTCTGGCGGGAACGGATATATTTGTCATGCTTTCCACAGACAAAGCAGTAAATCCTACCAGTATCATGGGCGCAACAAAGCGTGTGGCGGAAATGGTTATTCAGGGGATGAATGCCCGGGGCGGAACTCGTTATGTCGCTGTCCGTTTCGGCAATGTTCTGGGCAGCAGGGGGAGTGTGATCCCCTTGTTTAAGAGACAAATTGCAAGGGGTGGTCCGTTGACAATAACACATCCGGATATGGTGCGTTATTTTATGACTACGCTGGAAGCGGCACAGCTTGTGATCCAGGCCGGGGTAATGGCAAAAGGCGGAGAAATCTTTGTTTTAGACATGGGTCAACCTGTTAAGATTCTCGATTTAGCGAAAAAACTCATAAGGTTGTCGGGCTACGAGCCTGAGAAAGATATCAAGCTGCTTTTTACCGGAATCTCCCCGGGAGAAAAACTGGTAGAGCAGCTGCTTGCAGAAAATGAGAAGCCCATACCCACCGGTCATCAACGTATTTTCGCTGTTAGCGGTTGTAAGCAGGACTTTGCCGGAGTTGATGCTTTTATGAATACCTTAACCGACCCGGGGTTTTTATTTCAAGAAGAAAAAGTAATTGATTTATTGCAAGAAGTATTACCTGGCTTTAGAAAAGCAAGTAGTCTTGGGGATGGTGTCTGCTGAATGAAAGGTTTAGAAGACCGTGGAGAGCAATTGGCAAGAATGATCAAAGAAAAGATTATCAAACGCGAGACCAGTGTCGCTGTAGTCGGCCTGGGATATGTCGGTCTGCCGATGGCTGTGGAACAAGCGAAAGCAGGTTTTTTGGTAACAGGAATTGATAAAGATACCGGTAAAGTCGAAAAGATTAACAATGGAAAAAGCTATATCCCCGATATTCCAGATGATGTTCTCAAAAACCTTGTGGAAAAAGGATGCCTGCGGGCGCACCATTCGTACAATCTGCTTCATGCAGCGGATATTATCATTATTTGTGTGCCGACTCCTCTAAAAATGATGAAACAACCGGACCTGTCTTATGTCCTTACTGTTACCAGAGAAGTAGCCAATCATTTAAAACCCGGGCAATTGATATGTCTGGAAAGCACCACTTTTCCGGGAACAACCCAGGAGGTGGTCCTGCCGATCCTGGAGTCTACCGGCCTGAAAGCAGGGTTGGATTTCTTTTTGGCGTTTTCGCCTGAAAGAGTGGATCCCGGCAATAAAAATTTCAAACCGGAGGATATATCAAAAGTCGTCGGCGGCGTAACTGCTCTATGTCATGAGGTGGCCTGTATTTTTTACAATCAAGCAATTAAGCATGTTGTACCGGTTACATCAACCGAGGTTGCCGAAATGACAAAAATTTTTGAAAACACATATCGGGCGGTTAACATTGCTCTGGTCAACGAGTTTATGATCTTATGCGACAGGATGGGGCTTGATATGTGGGAAGTTGTAGATGCTGCGGCCACCAAGCCTTTTGGTATTCAATCATTTTACCCCGGACCCGGCGTGGGAGGGCATTGTATTCCGGTTGATCCGTTGTACCTGGCCTGGAAGGCCCTGGATTATGATTTTAGACTTCGTTTTATCGACCTCGCCGAGGAAGTAAATAATCAAGCCACAGAATATGTAATCAACAAACTGGTCAGATTGCTCAACCAACACAAAAAATGCCTGCATGATGCAAGAATTCTGGTTCTCGGTGTAGCGTATAAAAAAGACATTGATGATATCAGGGAATCGCCTGCGATAAAAATTATCAGTTTTCTCCAGAAAAATCATGCTGATGTGGTTTATCACGACCCCTATGTACCGAAATTCAAAATACCTGGCAAGGATGGGACATACCATGAGAATATGAATCTGTCAGCAGAAGAAATAACCAGAGCGGATTGCGTTTTGATTCTAACCGACCACACCTGCGTCGATTATCAATGGGT
>DNIT01000170.1:5340-5674 GCA_003489345.1 Pelotomaculum sp.
GCCAGGATGATTCTGGATGCGCGCAATGCAACAAAATTCGTGCAGGGAGGCAAAGAAAAAATTACAAAAATCTAAGAGGGTGATTATATTAAACTATTGCCGTATATTTTAATCCTGGTCGGCATCATGGCAGGCGCTTTAACAAACGAAAATCTGCTTATGATACCGTTATTATTGGTTATCAGTGCGGCAATTCTATTGCTTGCCGGAGTTCACCAGGTACCCGTATCAGACAGAAAATTTCTGTTTCTTCTGGCGGTTGGCGCCTTATTGATCAGGTTGATCCTTATTGTATCAACCCATTGCTTTGAAACTTCCTTTATTCAATATGTTA
>DNIT01000170.1:5783-12441 GCA_003489345.1 Pelotomaculum sp.
ATGCGATTTATTACGAGCAAATAGGCAGATTAATTGCCGAAGCCTGGCATAACGGCACGCATCTGGACATCAATAAAAATAATTTTGGCTATCAATACTGGAATGGCATTATTTACTACTTTGCCGGGTTTAAGCCTGACCTGGTAATTATTATTAACAGTATCGCCTCTGTGTGCATCGGATTGAATCTATATTTTATTGCCTTGAAGCTCAGCGGCCCTAAAGCGGCAAAAATCAGCTATGCGCTGGCCATTTATTATCCGTCCGCCATCCTTTGGTCTTCGTTAAACTTGAAGGATAGCCTGGTCATATTTTTGATTACTTTAATTGTAAAGCATACCCTTGAATTGATTGAGGAGTATAAACTGGGAAGGCTACTATTGATATCGTTGTTATTAATGGCGCTGGTTACAATGAGATTTTACGCAGGTATTTTAATTGCAATCTGTATTGCTCTTTCTTATATTTTTGCAGCTTCGAAATTTCCCTGGCTGCAAAGAATAGCGTATTCGTTTGCCATCGTGATCATAGCCGGATTTGTCTTGCAACAAATGGGATACGGTTTTATGGGTACAGATTATATTTTAAGCCAGAACTTTGAAACCATAGGTGAACAGCATCAAAATGCCGCTTATGGAGAAGGGGCTTTTGCCGAAGACGTTCAGTTTGATTCGTTTTTTGACGCATTAAAATATTTGCCCATTGGCGTATTCTATTTTTTGTTTGCCCCCTTTCCCTGGCAATCAATTGGTGCCATACGTATCCTTGCAGTACCTGAAATGCTCTTTTTGTACTTTTTATACAGTTATTTTATAGCAGGGTTTAAACAAATTTGGAGGACACAGCGAGGGGCATGTTTGTTTCTATTGCTGTTTATCTTAGCTTTTGGTTTGATCTACAGCCTGGGCTCCGCCAATATAGGCGGTGTTTACCGTGTTCGGCTGCAGGTAATAATGGTGGCTTTCATTTTTATCAGTACAGGTATGCAAAACAGTTGGGCCTTAAATAAGATATTTGGCCGGTTTACCAAGAAAAATTATCCCAATCAGCCAACATGTTTATAGCCAATCAGGTAAATAATCGGGAGTGTTTCGTTTGAAGGCTCTTATTTTATGCGGCGGAAAGGGAACGCGTCTGCGGCCGCTGACCTATACCATGGCAAAACAGCTTATACCGGTAGCGAATAAACCCATCATCCAAATTGTAATTGAACAGGTTCGGGACGCGGGTATTCGTGACATCGGGATTGTTATCTCCCCCGAAACCGGGGAGCAGGTGCAAAAGGCTATAGGAAACGGCGCGCGCTGGGATGCCGGCATTCATTATATTTTACAAAGCGAGCCCGGGGGACTCGCCCACGCGGTAAAATCGGCAAGGCTTTTCCTAGAAGACTACCCGTTTCTTATGTTTCTAGGTGATAATTTGATTCAAGGCGGCGTCAGTCAATCGGTAAAGGATTTTATGAACTCGTCAAATGAAGCCATGATTCACTTAAAGGAGGTTGCCGACCCGAGCAGGTTCGGAGTTGCCGTCCTCGGCGATAATAAAAAGGTTGTAAGGCTTATAGAAAAGCCGGCAGAACCGCCCAGCAATCTGGCCATGGTGGGTATCTATCTTTTCCGTCCGGCTATCCACAGGGCCATAGACAGGATTAAACCGTCCTGGCGCGGAGAGCTGGAAATAACTGACGCCATCCAAGCAATGATTGAATCAGGTAATCCTGTTGAGGCCAAAATTCTGGAAGGATGGTGGCTGGATACGGGAAAAAAGGACGATATCCTGGAAGCAAACCGTGTGGTCCTGGACGAATATACCCGTCCCGTATGCAACGGGCAGGTGGACCGGCGCAGCAGGGTTGTGGGAAGGGTTGCGATCGGCGCCGGGAGCAAGGTCGTAAACAGCGTCATTCGCGGGCCGGCAGTGCTCGGTGAAAATGTGATGATAGAAGATTCCTTTATTGGACCATATACTGCTTTAGGCAACGAGAGCGTGCTTGAAAATGTGAGCATTGAGCATTCGGTTGTTCTGAACAACTGTTGTCTGAAGAATGTAGAGAGAATTGAGGACAGCCTGATCGGCAGCAACGCCAGGGTTAGCCGGGTTATGGACCAGCGCAGGGCCGTCCGTATATTCCTTGGTGATGATTCGGAAGTATTGATTTGAGACGGGAGGTGTACATCATCAAATTTATTGAGGGTGTAGAGGTAAGAAGCCTAAAGGCAGAACCCGACGAAAGAGGCTTTCTGATGGAGATGCTGCGCTGTGACTGGCCTGAATTTATGAAATTCTCCCAAGCTTATATAACCGCCTGCTATCCGGGGGTAGTGAAGGCCTGGCATTATCATAAATTGCAGTGGGACCACTTTGTCTGCATA
Source organism: Pelotomaculum sp. (assembly GCA_003489345.1). Lineage (GTDB taxonomy): Bacteria > Bacillota > Desulfotomaculia > Desulfotomaculales > Pelotomaculaceae > Pelotomaculum_C. The sequence continues at coordinate 8,159 of DNIT01000170.1, forward strand.
TCCGGCATGGCCAGAACGGTCCTCTGTGACCTGCGTGACGAAAGCCCGACCCAAGGGTTGGTGAATGTGTTCCATTTGGGTTTTCTCAATCCGATATTATTGAAAATCCCCCCTCTCGTTTACCATGGTTTTGCATCGGAGGGGAACGAAACCTCGCTTATCGTGAATTTTCCAACAGAATTGTATCATTACAGCCAACCTGACGAGTATCGCCTGCCTTATAATGATCCTTCCATTCCGTATTCGTGGGAGGATATCAGCAGGTGAGAGTCATGGTTACAGGCGCTGCAGGCATGCTGGGAAAGGCCGTTGCGGCTGAATATAGCAACCGCGGCATGGAAGTAATTGCTTTGCAGCGGAATGAACTGGATATTACTGCGTTTGACAGGGTAAGGGATGTGATCAGAGCCCGGGCGCCTGATATTGTTGTTAACTGCGCCGCCTATACCGATGTGGACGGCGCGGAAAGTGAGCGGCGCCGGGCTTTCCGCACGAATGGGCTGGGACCGCGCAATCTGGCGGCCTCGTGCAGGACACAGGGAGCAGTACTGGTTCATATCAGCACGGATTATATTTTTGGCGAGAGTAAGAAAGACCCTTACGATATTTATGATGTTCCACACCCCCTGAATGTATATGGTAGCAGCAAACTCTGGGGCGAAAGGGCGCTGAAGGAGATTGCATGTCCCTATTATATTGTCCGTACCAGCTGGCTTTTTGGACCCGGCGGCAATAATTTTGTAGCAAACATGATCAAGCTGGGCAAGGCGAAGGGAAAAGCAAGCGTCGTTAACGACCAGTCGGGAAGCCCTACTTTTACCGTAGACCTGGCCCGGGCTATCGCTGATTTAAGCGGCAGCGGTTGCTACGGTACTTACCACATTACCAATCAAGGGAGTACCACCTGGTATGATTATGCGAAGGAAATATATGACATGTGCGGCCTGGCGATAAACTTATCTTCCTGTGACAGCGCGACGCTGCTTCGCCCGGCCAGGCGTCCTGCTTACTCTGCCCTAGATCCTTTTCCTTTGGAGGAAACCATTGGCTACCTGCTCCCTTCCTGGGAAAAAGCCCTGGCCGGATATATAGAGATGCTCAGGAAACAGGGAGAATTCATATAATTGGGGGGGGTATTGTCCGTGAAGCTTCTCGTAACCGGTGGAGCGGGCTTTATTGGCTCAAATTTTATTCACTATATTCTTGGTGAACACCATGATTGGCAGATCACAGTCCTAGATAAGCTAACCTACGCAGGCAACCTGATGAATTTGGAAGGACTGGATCAAAAACGCTGCCATTTTGTCAGAGGTGATATTGCCGACCCCGGGTTGGTGAAAAGGATTGTCCGTGAAGATGTGGATATAATTGTAAACTTTGCTGCCGAATCACATGTGGACCGGAGTATTGATAACGCAGATCCGTTTATCGAAAGTAATATTAAAGGCGTGCAGGTTCTCCTGGAAGCTGTGCGGCATAACAGGGTAAAAAAATTTATTCAGGTTTCTACGGATGAAGTATACGGTTCACTTGGTTTTACCGGTAGTTTTGACGAAAAATCGCCCCTTGCTCCCAACAGTCCCTACTCGGCCAGCAAGGCGGCAGCCGATCTTCTCTGCCGGGCCTACTGCAAAACATTCCAACTGCCGGTAATCGTGACCCGTTGTGTCAACAATTATGGACCGGCTCAGTACCCCGAAAAACTCATCCCGGTCATTATCAATAACGCTATGCATGATAAGCCGGTGCCAATTTACGGCGACGGACTGAACGTCCGCGAATGGATTTATGTAATGGACCATTGCCGTGCCCTGCGGGAAGTAATTTTGGGTGGCAGGGTTGGAGAAGTTTATAACATCGGCAGCGGCAGGGAACTCAACAATCTTGAACTGGCCAAGGAGATATTGACGTATTTGGAAAAGCCGCACAGCCTCATTCAATTTGTAAAAGACCGCCCGGGGCATGACCGGCGATACGCCATAGACAGCGGTAAAATTTGCCGCGAGCTTGGCTGGAGGCCGGCATATGATTTTACTGCGTCGCTGCATAATACCATAGAGTGGTATGTTAGCCACCGCAGTTGGTTTGAAAGTTGGACAGCAGTCTGAAAAAAGTCTGACCAGGTATTGTATGGAAAAACAGGGGGGTAAAATTGAAAGCGCTTTTTTTGCCGACAGCGTCAATGAACGACCCGGCCAGCCGGTACAGGGTTTACCAGTATCTGGATTATTTGCGCCGCACCGGGATAGTTGCCGATTACAGGGCGGGTATATCTGATTTTATGTATACCATGTTCGCTCCATACAAAGGTTTATTTCATAAGGCCGTTTTTTTTGGACTAAGAGCATTAAACCGCATTTTGGCTGTATTTATTATATGGCGTTATGATGTGATCATTATCCAGCGTCTGGTTTTACCGCATGTATACCCGTTTCCGGAAATGCTGATCTGTATGGTTGGGAATATGATTGGCAAACGGATGATATTTGATTTTGACGACGCGATTTTTACAACCTATGCCCACCGTGCCAAAACGCCGGCAGAACGGTTTCACGACCCCGACAGGGTGGCCAGGGTACTGGCGCGGTGTGATGCTGTTATTGCCGGCAATGCATATCTGGCCTCTTACGCCAGGGCTTATAACGCTCATGTAGCGATAATACCAACTACAATTGATATAAGCAGGTATCCGGCTAAGAAATATGGAGGCAAACATGCGGGCGCGCCATATATCATCGGCTGGATAGGCACACCCAGTTCACTGCCGTACATGAATATTTTGAAGCCCGTTTTTCAAGAACTTGCCAAAAAGCATCGTATCCTCATCCGTATTATCGGAGGGCTGCGCTATCAATGCCCCGGTGTTCATGTGGAACAACTGCCCTGGTCGTTACAGGATGAAGTAAGCCATATTCTAACCTTTGACGTCGGGGTAATGCCGCTGCCCGAAGATGAATACGAGCGGGGAAAATGCGGGTTAAAGCTGCTCCAATATATGGCTGCGGGAATTCCCGCCGTGGCCTCGCCGGTCGGGGTAAATAAGGATATTATTAGAGACTGGTCCAACGGTTTTCTGGCCTGTTCTACTGAGGAATGGATAATGAAAATCAGCATTCTGCTCCAATCCGCCCAACTCCGGATGGAGCTGGGCGGACGGGGCAGGGAAACGGTTGAACGTAAGTATTCCATACAGGCTATTCTACCTGATTTTTTAGAGGTTCTAAGGGGGTTGAAAGACAGGAGGGATAGAAGTGCCGTTAACTGAATACGAAGAAAATCCCATGTTATTCCGACAAGAGGACAATAAAATCCACGCTAAAAATTGTCCATGTTGTTACATTTGCAATCATCAAGGTCATAATTTGTACCATGGTTTAACCGACCGGCTCTTTAGCGCCCCGGGCGAATGGAATCTTAAAAAGTGTTCAAACCCTGGATGCGGTCTGGTGTGGCTGGACCCGAAGCCGCTGCCGGAAGAAGTGGGAAAGGCTTATAAGAACTACTATACCCACCATGACACCGGGGATCATGCCAATACGTTGCCGCGGCGTTTATATAAAGCAGCAAAAGAAGGTTACCTGGCGCAGAGATACGGTTATTACGGAGATTCGGTCGATATTTATAAGAGGTTGCTGGGGCTGCTGCTTTACTTTCATCCGGGCCGACGGGAAAGTATGGATTTCAGTGTTATGTATTTGCCGTCACAGCCCAATGGACTTATGCTTGACATCGGGTGCGGCAGCGGACATAAGCTCAGGTTTTTGCAAGACCTGGGCTGGAACACCGAAGGTCTGGATTTTGATCCCGTGGCAGTAGACAAGGCAAAAGCGAAAGGATTGAAAGTGCGCCTTGGTAACCTTGCTTCCCAAAATTATCCGGAGAATTGTTTTGATGTCATTACCATGAGCCACCTCATTGAGCACGTTTATGATCCCCTCGAGCTCTTACGTGAATGTCGCCGTATCCTTAAGCCTGGAGGGCGCCTGGTGATGATTACCCCGAATAGTGAAAGCTGGGGGCATAAAATATTAAAAAACAGTTGGCTTGCTTTAGATCCTCCAAGGCATTTGTATATTTTCTCTCTTGCGTCACTGCAACTGCTGGCGGGAAAAGCTGGTTTTGAAAAGTATAAAATATCAACTACAATCAGAGAGGCGAACGGACTTTTCGCAGCCAGTAAAATAATTCAGCGTACCGGCCAATACTTATGGGGCAGCGGCATACCATTCACCCTTCGTCTTTGGTCCCGCTGCATGCAATTTGTGGAATGGGCGTTATTGAAA
>DNIT01000170.1:12562-14149 GCA_003489345.1 Pelotomaculum sp.
CGCTGCGGTGAAGAAATTGCCATGGTGGTGGAGAAATAGTGGCAGAACTAAGCGTTGCCATGTGTACATTCAACGGCGCTCAATATATAAGGGAACAACTTGACAGTATTGCTTCACAGACACGTCTGCCGGATGAACTGATTGTTTGCGATGACTGTTCTACGGATGGCACGGTGGAGATAGTAAAAAATTTTGCCGCTGGGGCAGGTTTTCCGGTGCGTTTCAGTATAAATGAAAAAAAACTGGGGTCGACAAAAAATTTTGAAAAAGCGATCGGTTTGTGTACAGGTGGTATGATCGCCTTATCCGATCAGGATGATGTTTGGCTGCCGGAAAAGCTCAGGCTTATTGAGGCTGTATTGGTCAATTCCCCTACTACAGGCGCTGTTTTTACGGACGCTGAAGTCGTCGATGCATGCTTGCGCCCGTTGGGTTACCGGCTCTGGGAAGCCAAGAATTTCAGCTCTTCGGCACAAAAAAAAGTCACCCATGGAAAAGCTGTTGAAGTACTGCTGAAACGCAATGTCGTAACAGGCGCGACTATGGCTTTCCGGGAAAAGTTCAGGGGGCTCATCCTGCCTATTCCGGAAGGCTGGGTGCATGACGCATGGATTGCTTTGCTGGTGGCCGCCCAGGCGGATTTGGCATTTATCTGTCAGGCACTGATCAAATATCGCCAGCATGATCGTCAACAATTGGGCGCAAGAAAAAACAGCTTTGTGGAGCAGCTGTCAGTGTCACGCAGGACGGATGCAAACAATTATGTTCACCAGCTCAATAATTTCACAGCCGCTCAAGAACGGCTACTGTCCGGCAGTACCGGTTACAATAGAGACGCAATTTCATTGCTTGAAGCGAAGATAGGGCACTTAACAGTACGCGGCAATATGACCGGACCAAAACTGCGGCGATTGCCAACAGTGATAAAAGAATTGTGTACTTTGCGCTATCACCGTTTTTCCTATGGATGGAAAAGTGCGATAAAAGATCTTTTGGGCGAAACCCTTTGAAGGACAGCGGACTTCCATTTAGTGTTAGGGCGCAAAACTATGAAGCGTTTACGATTGAAAAGGAATAATAATATTTATAAACGTTTTTTTAAATATTTCCACGGCCATCCTCCCAATAACCGGTATATCCTTAAGCACGAATAAATGCCCATTGCCAAGGTAAGTGCCAGGCCCAGTACCAATGGAACAATACCCGGGAAAAGCCTGGCCCATGAAATAATCGCCGCACAACTCAGTAAGACGGCCAGTAGGATAAGATTTGTTTTTCTCCAGCAAAAGCGGTTCACTCGAAAAATGATTGTCCATAGTAGAAAAAAGTAAAATATATGGGTCAGGAAGTAAGCGATTCCTGTCATCCTAAGGTTCCAGACCGGTAAGCCGCCCCAAACCAATCCCAAATACATGAGGTTCCAGGAAAGTTCGGTGATTAAAAATAAACGGCTGCGTCCCTGGGCCAGCAGGACAAACCCCATGGTCCAGCTGGGGACCTTAAACAGGTCTCCGAGGAACTGCCAGTGCAGAATAGCAACTGTTTCTCCGAATACTCCGGAGTATAGGATACCAACTACTTGCGAGG
>DNIT01000170.1:14226-16959 GCA_003489345.1 Pelotomaculum sp.
CAGGGTAAGCATGCTTAAGATAACCGGGGCAGCCAGGAGCAAGGCCAATTCGGCCTGATCGTTAACCAGAGCGTTGGTGGTTTCACGGTCGTTGGCAACCGCAGTCAGCCGGGGATAAAAGTCCTTGCCCATGGATTCCAGGACAAAACCAAGGTAAAGGGCGGAAATACTCCATGCCGCCTGGAAATGGCCGGTGGAAGTTACACCCAATGTTGCTGTAAGAAGAACCCTTACAGCAAATTGGGCGCCGGTTCTAATCAGGTTTGTAATCATAAAAGCAAAACCCAGGCTGAATAGTCTCCGCAGGGGCTTTGAGAGGGTTTGCCAGGTTGCCCTGACACGAATCTTTGCGATCCTGTGCGTATAATACCAGGAAACAACCAGAAGGACCAGTGGCGTGCTTACTACCGCGACGGCTATACCCGCTTCCCGCCATTGCCATACCGCCAGCACGGCTATGAGCATACCGCCCAGGGCGCCGAGAATATAGACCCTGGCCAGATGGCCCAGATAGCGCAACCCGTTCAGGATGGCGATTTGGGCACCGGAGACGGTAGTTGCCCAGACGCCGGCGGCCAGCCAGGCTAGCGCCCCGGCGTATCCCTCGGCGCCTGTGACCAGGCGGGCAATCGGTTGGCGAAGGGTTATTAACAACAGGGCGCCCAACGCTCCTGTTATGAGTGCGGACCACCACAATGCCATACGGGTATGGGCAAGAGCATCCGTATCGCCGGAGGCCTTGGCTTCAGCAATCTGACGCACGCCGCTTGCGGCCAGGCCCATCCCGGACACTGTACCTGCAGTATTCAGAACAGACTGCAGCAGCCCCAGGAGTCCGATGCCCTCCGGCCCCAGCAGTACCGCCATCACTTTGCTCTTGACAATACCGGAAACGATGGAGAACGCCGAACTGCCGCCGATGATGGCAGAGGCCTTCAATATCTGCGCCGTTGAGCTTTTCCTGTCACTGCCCGGTTGCATACGCGCTCACGTCATCAAAAACAACATTTTTATATAATTCTTCATACCGGTTGACGATGAACGGCAGGCTGAAATGCTCCCTGATCCGGAGCCGGGCCGCTTGCCCCAACCGGCCTCTGCCCTCCGGCCCAAGCCCGATAAGTTCGCTCCAGGCCTGCGCCAATGCCCGGTGGTCTCCGGGGGGAACAGCTTTGCCCGTTTGGCCCACAACCAGGGCGGAATCCCCCACGTCCGTTACAACACAGGGTACGCCGCAAGCCATAGCCTCACCGATCACATTGGAAAATCCCTCACTGGAGGAAGAAGAAGCGGCGATGTCCAGGGAGGCGGTGAGACGGGCGATGTCGTCCCGCCGGCCCAAAAGATGGCACCTGTCGAGGAGTCCCGCCTCTTTAAGCCAAGCAACCAACGCGGGGTTTTCCCGGGTTACCCCATCTCCGCAAAGCAGGAAGTGAACATCCGGCCGGCAGGTGTTCAGCCGGGCCGCGGCCTCGATAAAGTTGCGGTGATCCTTGTCGGGCGCGTAGCGTGCCACCATTCCTATCAACAACGTTTCGTCGGCGATGCCCAGTTCCCTGCGAACGTGTATGCGTGAAGAAGGATCCGGCTTGTAAGCCGAAAGGTCAAAGCCGTTGGGGATGACCACCATTTTCCCCGTTTCGTAGCCTAATTCGGTGTGTACCTGGCGGGAGGCTTCCGAACAACAAACAATTTTTGCCGGCAGCCTGCGGGATAGCCGGGCACATATCCTGGCAATCCAGAGGGTTGTTCGTTTGGTGCTTTGCGGATCAAGCCTGCTGTGCCGTATCCCCCAGATCACAGGGATGCGGCCGGCCGGCACGGAGGCCAAACCGCCAGCGAGATCTGCGTGGTACATCCAGGTTTGGATGCAGTGCGGGGGAGATTGGCGGAGCTGACGGGCAAATTGCCACAGTTTGAAAGGATTCGGCGCTTTTTTGCGGATTCCCAGAGCCCGTACCGGCACCCCCAGTTCCCTGATTTTTATACCGACCGGCCCGATATCCGTCAAGGAAACCACCTCAACCTCAAACACTTCCCGGTTCATATTTGAGAGGAGCTTGTAAAGCATCATCTCGGCGCCCCCGACGTGCAGGTCCGTGATGAGGTGGAGCAACTTTATTTTAAAACGTTTTTCCCATGTCACGAATTCATATCACTTCTCATAAACGAATCTATAAGAAAGCATCCGCTCCCCTGCGCCATGCTGCAAATTCTTTTGCAGCTGGTTTTAAGCGCTTGCTCCGCCCTTTTCAAAGGGACGTTCCCTGTAATTCCATTCTCTAAATCCGCCGTAGTAATTCTTCACGCTGGGATAACCCATCAATTCATGAAGCACATACCAGACCAGGGAAGATTCTTCGCCCTGGGTTGAATAAACGTAGACATTTTTGTTCTGGGTAACGCCCCGGCTGGTGAAGATGTCGGCCAGTTCCTGCGCTGTTTTAAAGGTTTTGTCATCGTTTAAGATATCGTTGATACTGATATTAACGCTGGAGGGGATATGTCCGCTTACGTAGTCATTGTTCGGACGGGCGTCAACAATAATATTGTTTGGGTCGTTGCTGCTTGCAACAGTCCCCATTTCTTTTAAATCTGTTTTAAAGCTCAAGTCTTCTTTAACCGGATTGAACCCAAAGTTGCTGCGGGGGAGTTTTGTCGGCTTTGCTATGTTTTCCTGAAGCTCGGCCTCTTGCCACTTTTCAAAACCACCGTCTAAAATCTTGACTTCGT
>DNIT01000170.1:17049-32403 GCA_003489345.1 Pelotomaculum sp.
TGACTTCGTTATCACAGCCGTACATTTTCAGCATCCAGTAAACCCGGCCCTGCAGGCAGTTGTCGTTTCCATAGATGACAATTTTACTGTAATTGTCAAGGCCCAGTTCTCGCAGGTACCTTTCAATATATTTTGCGGGGGCGATGCTGTTCCAGCGAGCGGGATCCTGATAGTGAGAAGCTATGATTTGAATCGCTCCCGGCAAGTACCCCTCCGCCAGGATTGCTTTCAGTGTCCTGGAAGTACCGCCGCGCGCGTCCAGGAGCACCAGGTTGGGATCATTGATCATGTCGTTGAGTTCGTAAACGCTGATCACAGCGTCCGGGTTGCTGTAGCCCGATATCTTTTGGGCGGCCTGTTCGGCCGGACTTAACTGTACTGTTTTGATACCGGTTGAGGAGCGTTTACAACCTGCCGTCACACAAAGGAGGCCGGCTATCATAAATATTAACAGGCTGAATAGGAATATCTTTTTTTTTCTGTTCATGTTCTCACCCTGCCCTTTCTTTCAAAGCTTATATACTTCCTTCATTATATCTGGGGCGAACTTGCGGACTGTTGCGCCACGGGCTTGCCGTTTTGTTGCCACTCATTAAAAGAACCGTCATAACTTTTTACGTCCGGATACCCCAAAAGTTCTGAAAGGGTAAACCAAATCATGGTGCATTGCACACCGTTGTTGCAGTAAACAATAATTTTCTTATCCTGCGTAACATTTTTGCTTGCAAACAGACTTGTTAGACTGGGAGCAGGCTTAAAAGTCATGTCTTTATTGAAAACTGAAGACCAGGGAATATTCACGCTGCCGGGTATGTGCCCTTTGGCGTACTCGTCGCTGGTCCGGGCATCTATAACGACGCAATTGTTGTTGCCGGCCGCCGCCGCTACGTCACGTATGGTTGCATACATCAGATCAGCCTTTAATTTTGTTAAGTCAAACTCGAATACGGCGCGCTTAGGCCTGGAAACTGTGGTGGATATTTCGTAGCCGGACCCCTGCCAGTTATCCAGACCGCCGTCTAAAATTCTTACATTGTCGTAACCATACATTTTGATTGCCCAGTACAACCGGGTCTGCAGACCCTGATCACCGTAAAGAATGATTTTGGTGTTGCTGCCGGCCCCGCTTTCCCCAAGCGTGTTCTGGAGCTGCAGCGGCGGCGCGATACGGCCGGGGTAGTCGGGATGGCAGTACAGGCTCTGTAAAATTGCCGTCGCCCCGGGTATGTGCCCTTTGGGGTAGGTATTTTGATAAATTCTATAGGTACTGCCGCGTGTATCAATAATAAGTGTATCGGGGGCGGAGATTATTTCGTTTAATGCGTAGGCGCTGATGAGAGCTTCCGGGTGAGCATAGCCTGCCATTTTTTCTGCGATATCCTGGCGTTCCAATTTTTTCTTTACTTCTTCAACCGCTTCAGGCTGGACAATAGTTGTTTGCTTTTGACTGCAGCCGCCAACCAACCCAATTCCCAAGAAAACAGTTGTTAATAAAATTATGAAACCCAACGCAAAAGTAAATCTTTTTACAGTTACATCACTCCATTTTTAGTAAATTCATTGTTATTGACTTGCCAAACTATTTTAGAAAGAGTTCCCCATCTTTCTCCATCCATCAGCCAATTGCCCGGAATCTCCGAATATCATATGAAGTTCCTGAAGGGAAAGTTACATTCCGGGAAAGCAAAAAAAGTAGCAATATTTAGGTGTCACATGCCCGATTGAACAGACATAAAATAACAAGGAATGGGTAGAGAAGACGCTAAGGTCTGTTTCAGGGGGAGAGGCAAATTTGATGTGGTCATGGATGCTCGTTGCAAGCGCCGTTTTGACTGCTATTTTTATTGTCATAACATTGGCTCAATTAGAAGCGGGGGCAAAGGTAAAGTTTAAGAAATCGCTGGCGTTGTCCTGTTGTTTTCTGGCCATACTGGCGGGTTTAATCATAATAAAACCCAAGGTGGATATGAAACAAGTTGATTATATACCCAATATGCAACCTGTTCAGGAAAACCCAAGTAAACCGGAGGATACGCTGAAAAAAGAAACCGTTACCGATTCTGCAGGCTCTGCGGAAGACCTGCCTGGCGCTACGCAACCGCAGGAAAAAATTATCGAGACCCAGCCGGTTCAGGAACAGGGCGCACAGGATAAAGTCGTAGTTGAAGGTGTAGATCCTGTGTTTGAAGAGATTATGGCCGCAAAGCGTCAGGCCGAGGAAAAACAAAAAATGATCAACCCGGGGGTGGCTGCGGAAGAACTAAAACCGGAAGAATCAGAAATTGAGGAGGAACAGCAAAAAGAAAATCCCGATCAGGATGGTCAGTCCGGTCAACAGCCTGGAGGGAGTAATCAAGAAGAAAGCTTGCAGGCGGTGAAAGCCAGGGTTCAGGCGTCGAGCCTTAACGTCAGAGCGAAAGAGGGTTTGGAGGGAGCGATTATAGGTACGCTCAATTCCGGTGATATCGTGGAAGTTATCGGTCAATCGGAGACAAGTGAATGGCTTCATATAAAATTTGATTCCGGGCAGACGGGATGGGTTATGAAAAAATACTTGCTGCCTTTACAGTAAACCAGGGAGGATAGACAATGAAACTTAAGGAGTTCGGAAGAATTCTGGGCGAACTGAAACTGGTGCTGGTTTTAATACCGATTATAGCTATGTTTACAAGCGCGACAGTCAGCTTATTCGTACTGATGCCGGTCTATAAATCAACCACAAATCTGATTGTGTTAAGAGACGAAATGAACCCTGCTTCTGAAATAAATATTAATACCCTGTCATTAAATCAAAGGCTTGTTAAAACCTACAGCGAACTGGCCAAAAGCCGGGCGGTTGCAGAAGAAGTTATTAAGAACAACAATTTAGATATTACCCCGGAGGAATTCAGCAAAAGAATTCAGGTGGAACTGGCCGGCGATACCGAGGTGTTGAAAATTACGGCCAGCGACTCCAGTCCAACGGTTGCCGCTTTAATGGCCAACGGAGTGGCCCAAACGCTGACCAGCAAGGTTTACAAAGTCCTGAACGTGAAAAATATTCAAGTACTTGATCCGGCCTTACCGCCTGGTTCGCCGGTTAGCCCCAACGTGATTTTAAATGTTATCCTGGCCGGCATTTTTGGTCTGGTTTTAACAGTGGCAATTGTTTTTGCCAGGGAATACCTGGATGACACCATCAGGGACGCCGACGAAATTGAGAGCAGTCTAAAGCTCCCTGTAATTGGTTTAATACCTGCGGCTGTTTATGAAACCGGTGGAGAGGGGAGAGCAAAGATTGAATAGCTACGAACTGGTTGCTTACAGCCGGCCCCAATCTTTTACAACCGAATCATTTCGGACTTTGCGGACGAACCTGCAGTTTTTAGGGGTTGGGGATTCGTTAAAGACCGTCCTGATAGCCGGCAGCGGATTCGGCGAAGGTGCATCTTTTATAACTGCAAACCTCGGCATTGTTTTTGCGCAAGCTGGTCAACGAGTGATTATCGTAGACTGTGACCTGCGTAAACCGCGGCAGCATTTGATTTTCAACCTGGATAACCAATTGGGATTAACCAGTGTTTTATCCGGATTCAAAGAGCCTGAGCAGGTCATAAAAGATATTCCTATAGCCGGGGTAAGGCTCCTGACGGCAGGTTTGCTGCCTACCAATCCAGCGGAATTATTGGGCAGCCGGGAAATGAGCCGGCTTGTGTCAGCCCTGAAAGAAAAGGCTGATGTGATCTTGCTGGACGGTTCCCCGTTAACGGTGTTTGCCGACGCAGCAATTTTGTCCAAATCAGTGGACGGAGTTCTTATGGTGGTAAGATCCAGGGTCGCATCGCAAAATTCGGTGACAAACACCAGGGAACTCTTAACCAACGCGAAAGCAAGTATTCTGGGCGTGGCTTTAAACTGCGCCAGAATGGATGCGCTTAAAGATGATTATCAGGCTTATTATGCCAATGCGGCCGGGGTTCCGCGGCAGAAAAAGAAAAAAGCCGAAAAACCCCGTAAGGCGGAAGAGAAAAAGCAAGCTAAGTAAAGATGGAGGTTCTGGCATGGGTGCCGTTTTGGTTACCGGCGGGGGAGGTTTTATTGGTTCCAATTTGACCATGGCCCTGGTGCAGCTAGGCCATAAGGTGAAGGTGCTGGACAATTTTTCTACCGGGAGCATTGATAATTTACAGCCGGTATTAAAGGAAATTGAGTTATATCAAGGGGATCTGCGCTGTCAGGATGATGTCCGGCGGGCCGTTGCAGGCGTAGAGGTGGTTTTTCATCAGGGCGCCTTACCGTCGGTGCCCAGGTCAATCGCCGATCCCTTGACTACCAATGCAGTAAATATTGAGGGAACCTTGAACGTATTCTTGGCTTCCCGGGATGCCGGGGTCAGGAGAGTGGTATATGCTTCCTCTTCTTCCGTGTACGGCAGCAATGAGGTTCTGCCGAAGCTGGAAACGATGTCTTTGTGTCCGATGTCACCTTATGCGGCAACCAAGCTGGCCGGAGAGGTTTACGGAAAAATCTTTTATGAGCTGTACGGTCTGGAAACCGTCGGGCTGAGATATTTTAATGTTTTCGGGCCGCGGCAAAACCCAAAGTCAGAGTATGCCGCGGCCATTCCCCGTTTCATCGAGGCTTTACTTCATAAAGCAGCGCCGCTGGTATACGGCGATGGAAATCAATCCAGGGATTTTACGTTCATTGACAACGTGGTGCAGGCGAATCTTTTGTCCATGCAGGCCGGCACGGCAGCCGGGGAAGTTTTTAATATTGCCTGCGGCAAGAGAATCACTTTAAATGAATTATTAGAACTCTTAATGGAGATTACCGGTACCCGGGTGGACGTTGTCTATACAGCTGCCCGTCCGGGCGACGTAAAGCACTCGCTGGCCGGCGTGGAAAAGGCGGCCGGTGTGCTCGGCTACTGTCCCCAAATCGACATGAAAGAAGGGTTAAGGCTGACGGTCGAATGGTTCGCTAAGGAAAGCGCTTATAAGTAATTGAATATCATGCAGGAGGTGGGGGAGAGGAGGTCGATAGTGAAGTCCTAAACAAAGTGTTGCGCAGAGCTGTTGCCGGACCTGAATTGCTCCTCCGGGGATAGGACAGCAGGACAGCTGTGCGGGTGTACCGTTACTTTTATGAGGCAGAATCGGCCCAGGGGGAAGAAGTTTAAATTTAATTTGAAAAGGAGGTCAGGATGAAAAAATATTTATTGGTCCTGTTGTTTACCCTGGTATGTTTTTGTCCTGGGCAGAATGTCTTTGCCCAGAGCTTTCATGATATTCAGGACCACTGGGCGGAAAGCTATATCAGCCAACTATCCGATGCGGATGTTATAAGAGGCTATCCGGACGGAACCTTCAAACCGGAAGGCAATATTACCAGGGCTGAATTCACCAAAGCGCTGGTGCTAAGCCGCGGCCTTCCCTTAAAACCTACGGTAAATCCCACATTTACAGATGTCGGAGCTGATCATTGGTGTTATCCCTATGTTGAATCGGCGATAGCTGCGGGTATGATTGTCCCCGGTGAATATGTGCAAACAGCCTTTATTCCGGACGAACCGATAACCAGGGTGGAAGCCGCTATATTTCTGTCCCGGTCCCTTGGCCTGACAGAGGGATCCGGTTTTACCGGATTTGACGACGGCAGCCAGATTCCTGTAGAGTTCAGGGGATATATCAGAGCGGTTAAAGAGCGCGGCTTGATTGCCGGTTATCCCGACGGGACTTTCAGGCCGTGGAATCCTATCTCAAGGGCAGAAGCCAGTACTATTCTCGTACGTTACATGTATGAGCAGGGCAAGGGCAAAGGGTTGGTCACCATCAGCTATGACCATCAGTTTTCATCCGTATTTGAAAACGCCTTTCCTCTCCACAAGGCTTACGGTTATCCGGGCGTAAACTACGTCTGCACTTCGTCTGTGGGGGCAGAGGGGGCCATGACGGTAAAGCAATTAAAAGAAATGGAAGACGCCGGCTGGGAAACTGCTTCACACAGCGCCAATCATCTGCACTTTAAAGATCTGGACGAAAAAGGCATACGCGATCAGCTGGAAAGATCAAAACAGTGCTTGAAGCAGTATGGCCTGACAGGTGAAAACTTCGCTTATCCTTTCAGGTTTGCTGATGCACCTAACCCGCTGGTACGGGAGTATTACAACTCCGGCGCTACCTCCTATGATAAGCAGATTAATATCAAACCTTTTAATCCATACAAGTTGAATAGGTATTATTTGCAAAACCCGGATGAGGAAGAGCTGAAAGAGGCTCTGGACAAAACCGTGGCAGAGGGCGGTTGGGCCATTTTCTATACGCACAATGTTTATAAAGGCAACCAGACTCCAGATGATAAAAGCATCAATCAAGATACATTACAATTCCTGTTTGACGAAATAGCAAAGAGGAACATGCAGGTAGTCACAGTGAAACAGGGCCTGCAGCTGATGAGCCGGTAAATTTGACGAGCAAGCATCATTTGGGCTGGAAGAGTTATGACTTATAAGATGAAATGCCCTTCACCCCTACGGAAGATGAGTGTAACGCGTACAGGACCCTTTCCTTCTCCCAATCAAGATTATAAGCCGGAATACGATATGCGTTTTTATTCTTGCTGCTCAGTAAAGCTGGTTGGTTAGACAAAGGATGGGAGGGGATACCGATGTGCCGGAGGGGTTGGTGGAGCATCGTGCTTCTGGGCTTTCTTCTCGTTATAGCCGGTATCGTTGCTTTTCCTCCCTGGCCGCTTATGGCGAGGCTGCTGGACGTTAACGACCGGCCTGAAAAAGCTGATGTTTTGGTAACACTCGGAGGAGATTCGGGAAGAGAGCTTTATGCGGCAGAGCTTTACCGTCTTGGCTTTGCCCATAAGATTGTACTGTCCGGCTGCGGCTCGTCGGCCCGGCAGATGGCAAAAAAAGCCATCCAGGTCGGCGTCCGGGCGGAGGACATTATTTTAGAAGAAAAAGCTGAAAGCACATACGAAAATGCAGTTTTTTCAAGAAATATTATACTCCAAAAACAATACCAATCTGCTATCGTGATCACCTCACCCTACCACATGAGGCGTGCCAAGCTGGTGTTTGACAGGGTGTTCAAAAAAACAGGCGTGAAATTGCTTTATTGTTCAACCAATGACTCGGGATTTAACGTGGACGGCAGGTGTGTTAGCGAAAACGACAGGCGGTTGGTACGAAAAGAGTACGTTAAATTGCTCTATTACTGGCTGAGGTATTGGCAGTAAGCTAAGTGTTCCGGGGAGGGCTGCTGTGGCATGGGACATTATGAAGTGCTGGGCTTACAGGACCGGCAGCAGTGGCTGGAAGAGTTGGAAAACGTCAAAGGGGTACGTCCGGATCTGTACTTTCGGCCCGAATACCACGGGCTGTTTAAAGATTGGGGAGAAGCGAGAGCCTTTGTTTACCGGGAAGGAAACGATATGGTTTTCTACCCTTTTTTGTCCAGGAAGATCAATTTGATCCCTGGACTGAAGGGTAAGCTCAAGCAGCAGCTTTATGATATTACCAGTCCTTATGGTTACGGGGGGCCGCTGGCAAGTCATATGGCCGGCGAAAAAGTACTGGATAACTTTTACCGGTGTTTTGCCGCCTATTGTGAAAAAAACAACGTAATTACGGAGTTCATACGGTTTCACCCTTTACTGGGCAACCACCGCCTGCTGGAGAAACAGGTTGAGATCGAGAGAGTATCGTCTATAATCTGTGTTGACCTCGGAAAATCAGAAGAAGAGATATGGCTGGGATATGGACGAAACAACCGCAAAAACATTAAAAAAGCTTATCAGGCAGGGCTTGAGGTAATCCTGGAAGATACACCGGGCCATTTTACTGATTTTATTTCCATTTATCACCATACCCTGGCAAGGAACGGGGCCGGTCAGTTTTACTTCTTTAACGGTGCATTTTATGACCATATTCATCAAGAGTTGAAAGGCAATTTTATATACGCGCATACCATAAAGGACGCTCAGGTCGTATCAACTGAGCTGCTGCTGTACAATGACTTCTACATGCATTCCTTTCTGGGGGGGACTCTGGAACAGTATTACCAGTACCGTCCAAACAATATTTTAAAACATGAAGCGATCAAGTGGGCAAAAAAGAGAGGAATCAAATATTTTTTACTTGGCGGCGGTTACCGGGAGGGAGACGGTATTTACCGGTTTAAGCGTTCCTTTGCGCCGGACGGACACCTGGATTTTTATATTGGGAAAAAGGTGCATAACCAAGAAGCTGTCCGAATGCTTGAGAAGATGATGGCGTCAGAACCCCCCCGAGAAGATGAAGGTTATTTCCCCGTTTACCGGAGGTACTAAGATGTTTGAAAAAAGAATAGATCAGATTGTTAAAAGAGTGTTTGATATTTTCTTGACACTATTGCTCCTTTTGATGCTAAGTCCGCTGCTGGTGGCAGTGGCTTTGGCAATAAAATTATCATCGCCGGGTGGAATTTTCTTCAAACAGCAGCGTCTTGGTTTACATGGGAAGATTTTTTGGATGTATAAATTCAGGAGTATGGTTGCTAATGCTGTGCATATTGGTTCGGGGATGTTTGTGGAAAAGGACGACCCCCGCATAACCCGTATCGGTAGAATTCTCAGGAAAACTGACATCGACGAACTGCCGCAGTTATTCAACGTGCTTCACGGAGATATGAGTCTGGTAGGTCCCCGGCCGGCCCCTTTGCACCATCTTGAAAAATACGATAAAAGGCAAAAAAAGAGGTTAAGCGTAAAGCCGGGCCTTACCGGCTGGGCGCAGGTTAATGGACGTCTGGCTCTTTACTGGCCCGAAAGGATTGAGTTGGATCTCTGGTACGTTGCAAATAATTCGTTTTGGACGGACATAAGAATATTAATGAAGACAATTACCGTAGTCCTTTGCCGCCGTGGGGAAACTGCCAGGGAAGATCGTAAAGATGTAGACCCCTTTATGAAATTGTAGAAAAAACAGGAGGGCCGGATGAGACTAAAAGGACGTCATATCTTGGTTACAGGAGGAGCCGGTTTTCTTGGCTCTCATCTTTGTGAAAAGCTGCTGTGGGAAGGCGCCCGGGTAAGAGTTCTGGACAAATTCACTACCGGCAGGGAAGATAATCTACACCGGCTAAAAAAACAAGTCGAACTGGTAAACAGCGACATGGCCTGTGCAGACTCGGTTATGAACGCAGCCAGGGATATTGATACGGTTGTTCATCTGGCGTTTCCCATGGTATTGCGCCTGCACTCAATTGAAACAGCGATCGTAACCGAAGCTTTAGCCGGCTTTATGAATTTAATCAAGGCCGCGTTGGAACGTAATATGCTGCTTATCTATATCTCTTCTATTGCAGTATACGGTAACCAAAAATACGTTCCCATAGATGAAAACCACCCCCTGGAACCTGTCCAGGTACACGGCGCGGTTAAACTTGCCGAGGAGTTCCTGTGCCGGACACTTGCCTTAAGTGACGGTCTTGCGGCTGTAATACTGAGACCTGCAGATATTTACGGGCCAAGAAACACCAGGCTCAGCGTGCCGATTAAGTTTTTGCTCCAGGCTATCCGGAACGAACCGATTACTGTTTACGGAGACGGGTCAGACAGCCGGACTTATACCTATGTCTCAGATTTTTCTGAAGCGGTAGTTTTAAGTATGATCCTGCCTGAAGCTATCGGCGGGATTTTTAATATCGGAGGCGATGAATGCGTTTCCATGTGCCAACTGGCTTGCGAGGTTAAGAAAGCAACCGGAAGCGGCAGTCCCGTTGTCTTTCAGGACAGCCCTGCAGCAGGCCGCAAACTGATCGTCGACAGCTTGAAAGCAAAAAAAATATTGGGCTTCAAACCTGCTGTTCCTATCGCTGACGGGTTAGCCGAAACCTACCGCTGGCTTAAACAAAACCAAAGTTATTTGCAACTTTTATCTTGATGAATTCCTGTCGGTTTGGAATCCTTATAAACTGGTCGTGTGTCGGTTTTGCACCAAATTATTATTACAAATGTGTTATTTTACCATATTAAAATCTAAATAGACGGAATATATCTTTAACGATAATAATTATTTGGTGAGCCAAAGCATTTCAAAATAGATAGGGATTTGAGGAGATTATATGATTGCAATCTATATTGCAGTTGGCATATTGCTTGTCCTGGCCTGGTTGTATATTTATTGGAAGTATTTCAGCAAAACTGAGGGCAAAAAGTATTTGTTCGATTTCCCCAAAAAAAATTTCAAAAAATATGAAGCATATTTTGTAGCTCCCTTTGGCGACGACAATAACAGTGGTTCTATAACAAGCCCCTGGGGGACCATAACGTACGCTGTCAGCCGGTTGGGACCGGGGGAAAAGCTCTTGCTCCGGGGGGGCGTGTATAAAGAATATGTTTTCATCAATAAATCAGGCTCTGCTGATAATCCTATAGAGATAGGTGTGTTTCAGGACGAGGAGGCGATCTTGGACGGCGCGGGAGTCGTCTGGAAATACGGCCTTAACTTCCAGTTCGGCGTTTCTCATGTGACCTTGACAGGGTTGAAAATAAAAAATACGAAAGAACACGGGGTTACTCTATGGGGAGAGAACAGGTCCATCCAATTAAGAAATTTGGAAATTCAAGGCTGCGGTACCGGTCTGCGGATTATATCAGCCACAGATCTGTTGATTAAAGACTGCAACTTGCATAACAACAACGGGCCCGGCCTTGTTGTGTCTCCCGGACCGCTTCGTAAAGCCCGGGTTGTACATACAAGATGCTCTTTTAATGAAGGCCCGGAATTGCCTGACGGCTTTAAACTGGACGGCGGTGAGGATATTTTATTTGAAAAGTGTTTTGCCGAGTATAATGCCGGAAACGGTTTTGGGTGCCTTGCTTCAAGTATGGTCATTACCTCCAGCATAGTTAGACACAATGGACGTTACGGCATCAGCTGCCTTGGAGAAGACAATAAACTGGTCAACTGTATTGTTGATGGCAACGGAATGGCAGGTATTGCCCTGCCGGGCGGCGGTTTTTATGAATTGTACAACAACCTGGCGATCAATTGTGGTTCACTTGGTGATTATGGATTGATTGCAGGGCCCGAGGCCGGTACTTCCATTGCCAGGGTAGCATTGATAAATAATATTTTTGCTTATAACTACGGCGGGGTCCATTTTGGTTATTCTGCTGTTCTGGAGCGAGAGAATCATAATATTTTCTGGAGCCGTATGGATTCGGAAATATCTGTTAACAACCGGAGGTACTCCCGTGCGGACATCAATGAACGGGTTTGGTTTCAAGAGACCGGACGGGGAGAGCGCAGCTTTAGCCGTGACCCTCTTTTTGTTGATTATATGTCCGACGATTTCAGGTTGGCCAAAAACAGTCCCGCCATCGATCGGGGTGCTAAAGAGGATGCTCCGGGCACAGACATAAACGGCGCTGTTCGCCCCCAGGGAAGGGGGATTGACATTGGGCCCTATGAATCCGCAGAAGGAACACTTATCCTGCCCATAGCCGATATCATTTTCTGTCCCGGTTGTTCCAGTGATGATTCGGAGTCACAAACGTTCAAAGTCAAATGGGCAGGTTCTGTCTTTATTGAAAAAGGCAATGTAACGAAATTCCACGTTCAGTATAAAGAAGGAGAGGAAGGAACCTGGCAAAACTGGCTATTGGAAACTTCAGAATATGAAGGAGAATTTTTTGGGAGCGCCGGTCGTACCTATTACCTGCGGGTCAGGGCCAAAGATGACCTGGGTAATTGGGGAAACTGGTCAGATAGTAAATGCGCCGTGGTTCCAATTGATGACCAGAATCCATTAATAAAATACGAAGGCGCATGGAGCTCGGTAAGTTCAGAGCATTCCTTCCTAAATACCCTGCATTATTCCGATGTGCCAGAAGCATCCGCGTCCATACGCGTAACGGGCAAGGAGTTCTCCTGGATATCTACCACAGGGCCGGACCGGGGGATTGCTGTGGTTTATCTTGATGATATCACGCAGGCCAAGATTGATCTTTATGAGCCAGAGTACGAATACCGGCAAAGGATTTTCACAGTTGAGCTTGACGGCAAATCGCATTTTGTGAGAATCGAGGTGGATGGTAAAAAGAATGCTCTGGCGAGTGGATGCCGGGTAGATGTTGACGGTATTTGTATAAAGGCATAATTGACGCTTTTTATATGCTTTTTATATATGGAAGGTTAGCATGTACCACCATGCGAATAAGAGTTCGCCACGCGAAGCGATACCCCCAAAGGTGCGAATGCACACTGTGGTTACATTAGCCAAACAAGTGCGGCGCTAACGCGCGCGTGCGATTGAATCGCACAGGCATCTCCAGATATTTTCATGATATGCGGCACCCCGGTAGCGGAGTGGGCAACTACAATGTAAATAACAATAGTAGCAGACGCCTCTGGCCCTTTTTTCGGTGTATTGGGCACGCTTAAAAGGGGCGTCTTTCTTTTCTGTCTGATCGGGGTCATATGCTTTTTGGGAGAGGAGGGAACAGTTGTAAGCGCTATTATAGTTCTGGTCGACCGGACCGGATTTGCCGCTTTTAGCGCCGGTGTTTTTGTTAGGACCCGGAGTCATTTGAGGGGGGATGCTTTGTGATTGAAATTCTAAAAAAAAGGCTGGCACTTTTAATTATTATCCCAATAGCGTCAGTAATTACCGCGTCTATCATCAGTTTACTAATAGCTCCGGTTTACCTGGCGTCTACCACCGTCATGGTCAACACGGCCGGTGAAGAAAATCCCATTTCAGATTATAATTCTTTAAACTTAAACCGCCAGCTTGTTAAAACATACGGTGAATTGGCGGTGGAACAGGGCATTTTAGAGGAGGTAACCTTGCAGCTTACCGGTATATCGGCCATTGAACTGGCTGATAAAATCACCGTTACCCCCGTCAAGGATTTAGAGCTGTTAAGAATTTCTGCCAGAGACGAAGATCCTGAAATAGCCGCCTTTATCGCCAATACACTAGTCGATGTTTTAAGGGAGAAAACCGTGCAGTTGTATGAAAAAGACAACATCAGAGTGGTCAGTTATGCGGAAATCCCGGAAAAACCCGATGAACCCGACTTTCTGGTAAATATTGCCGGAGCTTTCTTAGCCGGATTGATTGTCGCCATCCTCATTGCGTTCGGTTTGGAAGAGAAATCATTCAAAATATATCAAGGTTGAAGCGGGCTTCCAAGGCCTCGGGGGTTTGCTGCTACAGAAGTGAAACAGTCTGGATAAACAGGGAGCGCTGAAATGAAAGAAGTGAGAATTATTGGAGCAGCGGAACTAAAAGGCCAAATCGGCGAACAATCACTGACGTCCCCGCTTTTGGCTGTTGCCTGCGGCGCAGCACTGGGATGCCTGGCCTCCCTTACCGGCAATTTGTTCATAACAGTAATAACAGCCTTAAGTATCACGCTCATACTCTGGAAACCTTTTTTCGGCCTGATCGGCATGATGTTTATGGCACCCTTTGAAGAATTGACCACTTTTGGTTACTCCTTTACTCTGGTGAAGGTGGTAGGGGTTGTCACATTTATATGCTGGTTGCTCCAAGTACTATTAAAAAAGGAAAAAATAAAGACAGACCACTTCTTGGGGGTGGCGCTGCTTTTCCTGGCCTGGGCTTGCTGCTCTCTTTTATGGGTGATGAACTGGAATAAAGGAATAGCGGCGGTCGCAACCATATCCCAACTGGTTCTTCTATACTTGATGAGCAGAAATCTAATCAATTCTGATGAAAAACTTCGTGTTGTTTTAGTCAGTTATGTTGTTGGCGCCGTTGCTGCAGCCGTAATTGCCACCCTGGGTGTATATGAGGCCGGTTTTGTCACGCGGGCTTCCGTTTCAGATCTGCAAGACCCCAACCACTTCGCGCGTGCTTTAAGTGTTGCCCTGATTTTGACGGTATACCTGGCCTGCAAATACCGGAGTCATCAGCGTATGCTGTGTTTTATCAGCAGTTTTCTTCTGGCCTGGGGGGTGTTGCTATCCGGTTCCAGGGGCGCCTGGCTGGCCGTGCTGGCTTCAGCTGCCGCCGCTTTTTTGTATACCAAAAACAAAATCTTAAAAATAACCCTCGTTACCGCGTTGGGGATGGTTGTCCTGCTCTTTAACAGTCCGATCTTAAGGGCGATGCCGCCGCTAATCACTGAAAGAGTCGTTTCTATGCCGGAACTCGCCGACCGCGGCAGCGGGCGGCTTGATATCTGGATGGTCGGCGTGGAAATGGTCAAGAAGAATTGGCCGGCCGGAGTCGGTATCAACAGTTTTATCACGGCTTACAACGATTACATAGTCAAAACAAGCGACGAAATCAGAGATCGGGGTGTCATGCGGGACGCTCACAATTCTTTTCTCTGTATATTGGCGGAACTGGGATTGTTGGGTCTGATTTTATTCTGCATGTTCTGGCTGGCTGCATGGAAATCAGTTGGTGCATTATCAGGTGAGCCCGAAAAAACGATGGGTGTTTGCATGCTGGTATACCTTTTTTTTGCCTCCCTTACCGGAACCGAATACATGAACAAATATTTCTGGGTAGGACTGTTGGTTGTTAACATGTTGTTTTTGGTCAAGGGTAATAAGCCGGCCGTTGAAAAGGTTGTCACAAGAAAAAGGGAATCCGGGTACTCATATTTATGAACATTGTTTATATAACTGCTAAAACGCCATGGAGTTCGAAGGAGACATTTATTTTGCCTGAAATACAGGAAATCAGGCGGCAAGGCCATCAGATAACGGTAATTCCGCTACGGCCGGGCAAAGCCGTTATTGCCGGCCAAGAGGCGATGCGGGTGGCTGAAATCAGCGTCCGTCTGCCGTTAATAGGGTTTAAGGTTTTAGGGATGGGCCTGGCAGCGGCGATACGCCATCCGCTGGGTGTAATAAGTACTTTAGGGCGGCTGTTGCGAGCCTGGCGGACACCTCGCAAGCTGCTCAAAAATCTCGCTGTTTTCCCCAAAGCTTTAGCCGTCGTCCGCCTGGTGGATGAGATAAAGCCGGACCATATTCACGCCCACTGGGCTTCCACGCCGTCCACAGCCGCCTATATAGCGGCCAGGGTTTGTCATATGCCCTGGAGCTTCACCGCTCACCGGTGGGATATCAGTGAAAACAACATGCTGCAAGAAAAAGTTAGAAGCGCAAAATTTGTTCGCGCCATAAGCCGCCAGGGCCGGGCCGAGATAAGGCAAGTCGTTGGGAAGCCTCTGGCCGGCAAGTGTAAAGTGATCCATATGGGAGTCGCTGTAAGGCAGGGCTTAAACGCGGAAAACCAGGCCCTGATGGAAGGTAAATCAGACAAATTTGTTTTTTCCTGCCCGGCTTACATGATTTTGAAAAAGGGACACAGGTACCTGATTGAGGCCTGC
>DNIT01000170.1:32503-39771 GCA_003489345.1 Pelotomaculum sp.
ACCTGATTGAGGCCTGCGGTCTATTAAAAAATCGAGGCAAGCCTTTTTATTGCTGGTTATTTGGGGACGGACCGCTTGAGGGCGAATTGCGCAGGCAAGTGAAATCCCTGGGTTTGGAAGGGGTAGTCGCATTCAAGGGACGCTGGCCGCACGATGCCTTGCTCGGGCTATATGAGAATGGGTCAATCGATACTGTTGTGTTGCCAAGTATTGAGACTGAATCGGGCGACAAAGAAGGCATTCCCGTATCTTTGATCGAGGCCATGGCCCGGGGGGTTCCCGTGATTTCCACTCCCACAGGCGGAATTGGGGAGCTTCTGCGGGAAGAATCCGGTGTTCTGGTACCGGAGAGAAACGCCCAGGTTTTGATGGAGGCGATGGAGACTTTAATGGGAGACCCGGAATATTTGCGGACTATTGCCGGGCGGGGACGCCGGCTTGTTTTTGCAGAATATGGTATTGAGACGGTGGTGAAGGATTTGCTTGAGTTAATAAAATTGGAGTAGGGTTGTCCAGCTTTCAGGCAGATAGGCGCAACTGATATTTGAAACTATTGCCTTTACGAGGGAAGAGATATAGTGAAAATTTTACAGCTGGCCAATTACAACGGTCCGTACGAAGGTAATTTCATTCCTTCCTTAATGGCTTTGGAAAGAAGGCTGCAGGAGCGTGGCTGGCGGCAAATATTGGCTTTCCCGGAAGGTGTAAAAGAATTCGACTGGTTTCAGCGATTACAAAGAGAAAAGAAGTGTGTTTACATTGTTCCCGGGAGCAAGTTGATATTCAGCCCGGTAAAAGCAGTGGACCGGATCGTTCACCACGAAGGAATCAACGTTATCCACACACATTTTACAAATTACGATGTGGCTGCCTGGATTTCTAAACTGCATAGCAAGATAAATCATCATCACGTTGAGGTTATATGGCATGTGCATTCGCCGGCCCGGGTGAAAAAGACTTTTATGCGCCGGCTGCGAGATCTGGTGAAATATAAAATTATCGGCAGAAGCGTCCATGTGATTGTGGTTTCAGGCGGCGGGTTTGTTTCCATGAAAGAGCGGGGATTGTTGGAACGGCAGGCCTTTGTTGTGCCAAATGGTATTGATCTGGGAAGATTGATCAGGCATACCAAAACACGGCAAGAGATGCGTAATTCTTTTCATGTTGCGGATGAAGAGGTTTTATGTCTTCAATACGCCTGGGAGCCATATCTAAAAGGCGTAGATATAACAACAGGCGCCATGGAATATTTGTTGCGTTATGGTTTACAGGTAAAACTCTGCCTGGTTGGGCAGGCTGCATTGTTTCGTTTTGTCCGCAAGAGATTTAAGGACAGGATTCCTAATTGGGTGAGGATCCTCGAGCCTGAAAATGAAGTAACCAATGTCTTAAAAGCCGCCGATATTTTTGTTTCCGCCAGCCGGACGGAAGGATTTTCTTATGGTGTGGCGGAGGCAATGGCGGTAGGCTTGCCTGTAATCAGCAGCGACATTCGCGGCCTGGAATGGGCGAAGGAAGCGCCGGGTGTGGTTTTTTTCCCAAGCGAAGACTGCGCAGGTTTGGCGCAGGGGATCATAAAAATTATGAAATGGGCGCCGGAACAGCTTGCTGCCCGGACTGCAGCCGGGCAATCGCTCATCATGCAGCGGTATGGGGTGGAAACCTGGGCTGAACAGGTGGCAAATTTATATGCGCAAATAGTAGAAAATAAGGGGCGCCGGACAGACGCCCCTTATTAAAAAGGTCATTCATTATTTAACCTGGGTCAAGGTAATGTCGTCAAAGTAATAGATGCCGCTGCTGCCGGCGTCGACGGAGGGATAAATCCTTACGTAGGCGGTAGCGGCCGGTACGGTTATGGTCATTTCGGGCAAGGCCTCCCACCCGCCGCCGGTGCTATTGAACTTGAAGGCGTAAGGGACCGTATAGGAGCCGTCCTGCTTGAAGAACTGGACGACGACCCGGGCGCTCCTATTGGCCGTTCCTTTTTTCGCTTTCATATTGAGCTTGTAGGTGCCCGGCTGCAGGTTCAGTTTCTGGTAAAAGCCCCAGCTGTAATTGTTGGAAACATATTTGTTGCCGTTTGCTTCCGTGTTGATAACCGCTGTGCTGGTTTCATTGGCCCAGCCTTGCAGGCCCGCGCTAAAATTACCGTTTACAATAAGGTTGTTTTCCGTTTCGGGTTCGGGTTCCGGTTCCGGTTCGGGTGCCGGTTCAGGGCTTTGATTGCCCTGGGCAACTGTGTAATTTAACATTGCCAGACCGTCAAATACCATATCGTGTACCGATGATTGGTTGGCAAGGATACTCCAGGACGTGTCGATTAGAGACGGCGCCCAGGGTGCAAACCATAGCCATTGTGCAATAGTGCCCGGTAAAGGTGACGTGCCGCTCCCATCAAGGCGGTGAGCGATTGAGCCATTGCTTTTTACCATTATTTTTGTAGCCGTGTTGGCGAACCTTTGCATGTCGGTGTCGCTAAAAAGACCATGTTTGTAGGCATAATTGATAAATTCCAGTTCGGGAACCACATGGCCGGTGTCTTCATAAACGCTGCCGTAATCGGCGCTGTCGGGGAAGTACTTCCAGGTGTAGGCGTTCAAGGAGGTGTTTAAAATCAGATATTTTTTGAAGTAATTGGTTATTTTGGTGGCTTTATCAAGGTAGGTCTTGTCCCTCGTGGCTTCATAGATAGCAAACATGGCGCTGCCCTGGGCCAAATTCATGTTAATAGGCAAGTTTAAATGCATCGTGGTGCTGTCTTCAATCCAATTGGAATTGGTATCCAGGTATTTGGGCTGCTCCTTCATGTCATGCACCTTGACGGCATCCTTGGCAGCCTGTAAATATACATCCGCCTTGGCTTTATACTTTGACAGGGCCGGATCATTGTACACCATGGCGGCAAATTCGGCCATGGGCTCGACGGTTACCCCTGTTTGTACCGCATAAAGCCAGTAACTCTGATAATTGGCAAAAGAACCATTGCGCCAGGCAGGCAGGCTTAAGCCGCGGTAATCGGTTACTTTCCGTATATGATCCCGGCGATTCAACTGGCTGTCTATATGTCCGGTAAACAAATTCAGGTAGCTTTCATCTTTAGTCGCTTTGTACATTGTTAAATAAGCTCTTGTGACGTAACTTTCCTCCCAGGTGGGATAATTGTTATCCACGTGGGTTTTATAACTTTCCCAGGTGCTTCTGTTATATTGATCCACCTGATCAAACTTTGCCCGCAAAGTTGCCGCGCTGGGGGTCGCAGCTTGCGAGTATCCGGCGAATACCAGAGAAAACAAGAAAATCAACGGGAGAATGCCGAAAACAGACTTGCTCTTCTTCACGTATGCTGTCCTCCTTGAATTTGTCGTTTGTGACAATTTTCGACATCATACAAGGAAGTCCTGTTGGCAATTCATACCAATAAAGTAGGGAAGCAAGGGGAGGAAGCAAGGGGACGGTTCTTTTGCTTCCCTAAAAGATAGCCGTAAGCTGTCCAGCTCACAGAGTGAATCCCCAAAAGCGCGAATTCAGCAACATTGGCTGCCACTAGTCTGGCGTCGGCGCGTCGTGTGCGATTAACATCGCGCCTGTATCACTTGGGGCTTTTATGATGTGGACCCTAGCGGCGTGTAGAATTGCTCTTAAAATACAGGCTGAGCGCCATCAATGTTATACAGGTTTTTATACTCCTCGGCAACACGGCTAAGATCAAACCGCTCCCGAACAACGGCCGTGCCTTTTAACCCCATGGCCGTAAAGTATTCTCTATGATCTATCAAATCAATAATCGCGTCCGTCAGCTTATCGGTATCAGATGGAGGAATGAGAACACCGGTTTTCCCGTTATCTATTACTTCCGGAATGCCGCCAACCGTTGTGGCAATCACCGGTTTGCCTGCTGCCATTGCTTCGAGAACAACAAGCGGCAATCCCTCTATGTTTGAGGTTAATACAAGACCGTCACTATATCCCAGCAGCTCTGCTATATCTTGTCTTTCTCCCAAAAATTCAACGACTTTTTCAAGGCGGCAGGTTTGGACCATGCGCCTGACGGATGGGAGCTGAGGTCCGGCGCCGACTAACAATGCTTTTATCCTGCCCGGCCTTGCCTCGACAACCTTTTGTAAAGCTTTCACAAAAAGAGCGTGATTCTTCTCGGGACTGAATCTGGCAACATGGATCAGAGATACTGGCTTATCAATAGGTACGGCTGCTTTGACTGCCCGGTATTTGCCGGTAGCAATCCCATTTTGTATTACCGGAACTTCTTTTATTTTGTAAACGCGCTTGATACTTGCAGCAACATTTTTTGCTACGGCGACAGGCACGAAACCAAAATATTGATATGCAAAACGGCGAATAAACCGGGTATCCCGGCCGCCCTCCCATTCGGCCATGCTGTGGATGGTTTCCAGCCTGCGGGGTACTTTGCCGAGTACTGCCGGTAACAGGGTATATAGAATCGCCCTTTGGTGGACATGGAGTATGTCGGGTCTATAGGTTTTGATAACCTTCCACAAACGGTAGAGTATTGGAACATCAAGGCCTCTTTTCTTATTCAGGAAAAACAGCTCAATATTTGCGTCTCTAAGCCTTTTGCTTAAATTATTGTTTGGTTCTTCATACAAAGAGCATAACCCGATCGTAAAACAAGCCGCATCCAATGCGCATAGCAGGTCGGTGACCAAGCAGCTTGCGCCGCCTGTGGCAAGAGACGGAATAACATGGAGGACTTTTCTTTTCATTCTAATTCTCCACCGGTAAGCTTCAATTGATATACACAAACATAATATTCATGAAAAGTTGTTCCTGGTACACGACATATAAGTTTAGTCTTACAAAGGGCGTTTGAGATTGTTGGATGCAGACCGGCCGGCGATATTGTTTTACCTGATCAGTAACAATTCCATTAGGTTTAGCGTAACGTAAATTAATAATCATATCCCTGCATAAGAAAAACAACGTTTCTTTGTAAGGGAATAGGTGGTATGGGAGGAAATACTTGCTAACTGATAAGCCGTCAAAACCAGTAAAATTTGGTGTTATTGGCTGCGGCGCCATTGCCTGGCGTTACATGGATGTTTTTGAAAACTTGAAATTCGCTACGGTAATTGCAGTAGCAGATATTGATTTAAAAAAAACAGTTCCGTGGTCAAAAAAAATAAAGTGTCAGGCTTTTGCGGATTACAGAAACCTTTTAGAAAATAAAAATATTGATGCGGTTATCATCGCGACACCCAGCGGACTACATGCTCAAATTGCTATTGAAGCCCTTCATGCAGGGAAGCACGTTGTTGTGGAAAAACCGATGGCAATGACGTTGGAGCAGGCCGATGCTATGATTGAGGCGGCAAAGCGAGCAAATCTTATTCTCGGTACAATGTTAAATAAACGCTATTTACCCGCGTGTGTCTTTTTAAGGCGAATCGTTGAGCAAGGTCGCCTGGGGCGGTTATTATCCGGAAGTGTCAGTTTATACTGGTATCGGCCGCAAGAATATTATGATGAAAGCGGATGGCGCGGAACAATCTCTATGGATGGCGGGGTTTTAATGAACCAGGCCATTCATCATCTGGACCTTTTACTTTGGTATATGGGAAATGTTAAGAAGGTACATGCTTATCGCGCTACCTTGGGGCACAACATGGAAGCTGAAGATACGGCGGTGGCAATACTTGAATTTGAAGACAACGCGCTTGGTACAATCAATGCTTCAACCTGCGCCTATCCCAAAAACATGGAAGAAACATTGACTATTATAGGTGAAAAAGGAAGCGTTATATTGGGCGGCAGCGATTTGAACGGTTTTCGTGTATGGCATATGTCCGGCGCTGCAACACAAAGCGCTTTCAATGCAATGCATAAGCTCCATATTCCAAAATGGTACGGACATTATAAGGCAATTGAAGCTGTCTGTTTGGCAATTATTGATGGAAAAGAAGATGCGATTAAGAACTTAGACGGGAAACCGGCCCTTGAACTGGTCCATAAAATATATAGCGGCAGTACGATCATGAAGCCTGAAATAGGCCGTAAAGAAAGTATGGAATAAAAATGAATTATACTATATTTCCCAACGTCAGGCTGGGTAAGAATGTATATATCGGTGATTATGTGATCCTGGGCCTTCCGCCCGCAGGGAAAAAAAGCGGTGAAGTTGAGACAATCATCGGCGATAACGCCGTTATCCGTTCTCATACGGTAATCTATGCCGGCAACCTGATAGGCGATAATTTTCATACCGGACATCATGTGATGGTACGTGAGGAAAACATAATCGGCAATAACGTAAGCATAGGTACCGGAACTATCGTTGAACATCACGTGATTTTGGAAAATTATGTTCGCGTTCACTCACAAGCTTTCATTCCGGAATTCAGTATTTTAGAAGAGGGAGCCTGGATTGGTCCCAATGTGGTGATCACAAACGCTTTATATCCATTTTCACCAGGAGCCAAAGACAACCTGAAAGGAGCCTGTATTAAGAAAAACGCAAAAGTGGGAGCGAACAGCACCTTGCTGCCCGGGATTGTCCTCGGTGAAAATTGTCTTATCGGAGCAGGCTCAGTGGTAACAAAAGACGTGCCGGCGGGAACAGTGGTTGCCGGTAATCCTGCCGGGATTATTAACGAAATCAATGACCTCCCGTACTGATAAAACTGTAAAGGTAATTGTATGCGAAAGATACCGTTAATCAATCTAACCTCACAATATACCAAAATAAAAACGGAAATTCAGGCAGCAATCCATACTGTTTTGGAATCAGCAGACTTTATTTTAGGGTCTGAAGTTGCTTCTTTTGAACAAGAATTCGCGGATTTTTGCGGTGCGCAATACTGTTGCGGTGTCAGCAGCGGAACCGACGCCCTTTTCCTGGCTTTGAAGGCAATCGGGGTAGGACGGGGAAACCTGGTGATCACTGTTCCGAATACCTTTATTGCAACCACTGAGGCGATCACGCGAGCGGGTGGAAAACCTGTTTTTGTTGATGTAAACCCGAACACATATCTTATCGATCCGGAGCAATTGGAAAGCAAAGTAAAAGAATTAAGAGCTAAAGGCGATTTTTTAAAGGCGATAATCGCTGTTCATCTTTACGGTCAACCCTGTGATATGAACGCCATCAATACGATTGCCGGAAGGTACGAACTAAAGGTTATCGAAGATGCCGCTCAAGCTCATGGAGCTGCATACGGGGGGCGGAGGGTAGGGGGGTTTGGAGCGGCGGCCTGTTTTAGCTTTTACCCGGGTAAAAATTTAGGCGCCTA
>DNIT01000170.1:39846-41053 GCA_003489345.1 Pelotomaculum sp.
AAATTTAGGCGCCTGCGGAGATGCCGGGGCGGTGACAACAAACGACCCGGAAACGGCAAGAGTCATTGCGAGGCTGGCAAACCACGGCCGGGACGGGAAATATATACACCTGGTAGAGGGTTACAATTGTCGTCTTGATACCCTGCAGGCCGCGGTGTTGCGAGTAAAGCTCAGGTATCTTGAAGAATGGACGGAAAAGCGAATTGAAAACGCGAAATATTATTCGGAAAGGCTGATGAAGCAGCCTTCCATCAGCATCCCGTCAGTCGATGAAAAGGTTAGACATGTTTTTCATCTTTACGTAATAAGGGTCAAGAACAGAAACGAACTGCGCAATCATCTCCGGAAAGCCGGAATATCAACCGGCATACACTATTTTCCGCCACTGCACCTCCAACCGGCTTATAGGTATCTTGGCTATAAATCAGGAGATTTCCCTGTCGCCGAAGATTTAAGCCATGAAATTCTCAGCCTGCCCATGGATGCGGAACTTACCAGGACACAAGTGAATTATATTTGCAACGTATTGGAAGCATACACCCGGCACGTTCATTGATTGCCGCTTTGCAAAGCTGTACTTCATGCAAGATTCCGAATACAGGGGGAAGGCAGGCAGCTATGCCCAAACTTTGGATTTTAAATCATTATGCGGTTGGGCCGGGGGAGAGCGGCGGGACCAGGCACTTCGATTTGGCGAGAGAGTTGGTAAAGATGGGTTGGGATGTTTCAATCTTTGCGGCCTCTGTTAATCATATCATGCGGCGGGAAACACATCTGCAGTCCGGAGAGAAAACAAAACAGGAAGTTCATGACGGGGTGCGCTTCTTTTGGTTGAGGACTCCGGTATATGATGGCAATGGCCCACGTAGAATCTGGAATATGCTGGTTTATACCATGAGCGTTTTGCGCAGCGCCTGGAGACGGGAACGTCCGGAGAGCAGTCCGGAGATCATCATAGGCTCTTCCGTACATCTTTTTGCAGCCTTTGCCGCATATATTCTTGCAAGACGCCACCGATGCCGTTTTATTTTTGAAGTACGTGATCTCTGGCCCCAGGCCTTTATTGAGGTATTTAAGATTTCTGAATATAATCCGGCCATATGGTTATTACGTCGGCTGGAGATTTTTTTGTACCGGAAGGCTGAAAAAATAATTGTGTTATTGCCGAGAGCAAATGAATATATCGAACGTTTTGGCATCTCAAAAG
>DNIT01000170.1:41171-41428 GCA_003489345.1 Pelotomaculum sp.
ATCTCAAAAGAAAAGATTTTTTATATTCCCAACGGAGTAAACCTATCGAGGTACCAGGAAAGCAGCTTTCCTTTCAGCCCGCAGTTATCCAATACTCTGAATGCACTGGCGGATAAGTTTATTGCAGTATATACCGGATCACTTGGTTCTGTGAACGGCCTGGATACGCTTCTCGATGCTGCCAGGCTTCTTCAATTGCGGGGGGATAAGCATCCGCATTTTCTTTTGGTGGGCAACGGCGCCCAAAAAAACCGGTT
>DNIT01000170.1:41555-41971 GCA_003489345.1 Pelotomaculum sp.
AAAAACCGGTTACAGCAGCGGGTTGTTGAGGAAGACCT
Organism: Pelotomaculum sp.; assembly: GCA_003489345.1. Classification (GTDB taxonomy): domain Bacteria; phylum Bacillota; class Desulfotomaculia; order Desulfotomaculales; family Pelotomaculaceae; genus Pelotomaculum_C. The sequence goes on from DNIT01000170.1 coordinate 41,594, forward strand.
GGCCAACGTTACTTTTATTGATCCGTTACCCAAAGAGTATGTGCCCATGCTTTTGCAAAAGGCCAATGTGGGAATTCATGGTTTTCAGGACTTACCGGTGTTCAAATGGGGAGTGAGTCCAAACAAAGTGTTTGATTACATGGCTGCGGGTTTACCCGTGCTTCTGTTGTGCCGTTATACACATCACAATCCTGTTGAGATAAGCGGCGGGGGAATGGTTTTACCGCCCGGTGAAGCCGAAACGCTGGCGCAAATCATAACAGATCTTGCCGCCTGTCCGGAACGTTGCGCCGAAATGAGCAAAAAGGCGCTTGCATATGTTGAACAGGAACATTCTATGAAAGTGCTTGGGCAGCGATTCGCTGCCGTCCTGTCAAG
>DNIT01000170.1:42060-43878 GCA_003489345.1 Pelotomaculum sp.
CCGTCCTGTCAAGCAACGCCGGTTTGAAAAGCAAAACGGCGGCGGCAAGAACATATTATACAAAGTAATAATATCATGGTTATGGAAGACCAGGTTGGCGTAGGCTGAAAAACTATTTTTGTTTAGGAGAAAATAAATTTTGGCCAAGATCCTGTTGATAGCAAGTTATGCAAAATCACTGATACATTTTAGGGGCAGGTTGATTCAAGAGCTGGTCGGACGCGGTCATCAGGTCATTGCCCTGGCGCCTGAAGCGGATTATGAGAAAGATCTGAATGAACTGGGCGCCCGGTATTTGAAACTTCCGCTGGGGCGAACCGGGTTAAACCCGCTAAAAGATATCAGTTCTCTCCTGTATTTGGTTGGCGTCTACAAGGAGCTAAGGCCCGATATTATATTTGCCTATACGATAAAACCCGTAATCTACGGCTCACTGGCGGCGCGCATGGCGAATGTCGACCGGGTTTTTTCAATGATTACCGGCCTTGGTTATGCATTCACGGGAAATACAGTGAAGCAACGGGCATTGTTAAGCTTAATTAAACTTCTATATAAAATCTCTTTGAAAAAAAATGAAGCGGTTTTTTTTCAAAACCGGGATGATTTGCATCTATTTAATTCTCTCGGTTTATTGCACAAAAAAGAGCAGGCGGTGGTAATAAACGGTTCCGGTGTCGATTTGGAATATTATAACTACCTGAAATATGAAAAGAGCGCGAGCTCCTTTTTAATCATTGCAAGACTTCTCAAAGATAAAGGCATAGCTGAATTTGTTGAAGCTGCCCGTATCCTCAAGCCGGTTTATCCCGATGTGACTTTTAATATACTGGGGCCTTCTGATTGCAGCCACGCCGCAATTCCCCGGGGGGAATTAGAGCTCTGGACAGCTGACGGGACGGTAAATTACCTGGGTGAAACCGATGATGTACGGCCTTTCATTGCCGACAGCAGTGTATATGTATTGCCGTCTTACCGTGAAGGGACGCCCCGTTCTGTTCTGGAAGCCATGTCCATGGGGAGACCTATTATAACCACCAATGCGCCCGGCTGCCGCGAAACAGTCCGGCAGGGAGAAAACGGCTTTCTTGTGCCGGTTAAAAATAGTAATGCTTTGGCGGAGGCTATGGAGTATTTTATCCTGCACCCTGAAAAGGTTGCCACCATGGGTTGGGCGAGCCGTAAGCTTGCCGAGGAAAAATATGATGTTCATAAGGTTAACCATGCGATACTGGAGACACTGGATATCTAACCGGTTGATGGAACCGCGTTTATCCAGGCGGTTCGTATTTTATGCGCATTAATTTTTATATTAAGGAAGGTATCGGTTTTATGATAGTGCCCCTTTCCTGTCCGGACATTGGTAATAGAGAGCGTGATTTGATCAATGAAGTACTGAACAGCAATGTGCTGAGCATCGGGCCTAAAATAGCATTGTTTGAGCGTCTGGTAGCGGAATATCTGCAGGTGAAAGAAGCCGTAGCGGTAAACAGCGGAACAAGCGGCCTTCATCTGGCGGTGCGGGCGCTGGGAATAGGTGAGGGAGATGAGGTGATCACAACTCCCTTTAGCTTCATCTCATCCAGCAACTGCCTTATTTTTGAAAAAGCGCGCCCGGTATTCGCTGACATTGACCCGGTCACTTTCAATATTGATCCGGACCAGATTGAATCCAGAATAACACCGAAGACCAGGGCCATTCTCCCCGTACATGTTTTCGGACGGCCGGCGGACATGGATACCATCTTCCAGATCGCTGCAAAGAAAGAGCTTTACGTAATTGAAGACGCCTGTGAGGCCATCGGCGCCAGTTACCACGGC
>DNIT01000170.1:43995-44245 GCA_003489345.1 Pelotomaculum sp.
CATGCGGGGGTTTTCGCCTTTTATCCCAACAAGCAGATTACAACCGGTGAGGGCGGTATTATTACAACCAATAACAGTGATGTGGCCGCCTTGTGCCGCAGTATGCGCAATCAGGGAAGAAGCGAGGAAGGCGGGGGCTGGCTGAATCACTGCCGTCTGGGCTACAATTACCGGCTGGATGAATTAAGCGCGGCGCTTGGTGTGGCGCAGATAGAGCGGATCGATGAAATTCTGGCCAAAAGAGAGGCGG
>DNIT01000170.1:44344-45970 GCA_003489345.1 Pelotomaculum sp.
ATGGAATTCTGGCCAAGAGAGAGGCGGCGGCCCGGGCCTATAGCGCCAAACTGAAGAAAATAAAGGGTGTTATGACCCCAGATGAAACGCCGGGGATAAAAATCAGCTGGTTTGTCTATGTAGTCAGTCTGGCGCAAGGTATCGACCGGAACAGCGTTATGGAGCAATTGCAAAGGAAAGGAATCGGCTGCAGGCCTTATTTTCAACCGTTGCATCTGCAGCCGTTTTACAGAAAATTATTTGGTTACAGTGAAGGGGATTATCCCAACACGGAGCGGGTTTCTTCCGCAACGCTGGCTCTGCCGTTTTTTAACGATATCACGGAACAACAAATGGATTACGTTGTTGATATGTTGCAACAGACAATAGAATTGGTATCATGTTGACAGATAGACAGCGGTATTAAATTGATTCAATATGTTCGAAGGCATCCGATAAAACCCAGGATAAGGTTTTTTCAGATGCCTTCTTAAATAGTTAACAAATTTGGATAAAATACTAAGGAGTATTGAAAAGAGGAGATTTTTCCACAACAACTTTTTCTGATACATCCATGTTGACGGATGTATCGGCAGGTACTTCGTAAATAATATGGTTTTTTTCATTCAGGATAATTTTAGGCGCGGTATCATTGCCCGTGAGAGTTATGTCTATGATCTTGTGCCTGGTAGTTGACTTGGTAACAATCATTTCCAAACCACCAAGTTTAACAAATTCACCAACCTGATATTCCTGTGGAATAATAACATTATTGATTAAAGCTGTAGCCGGCGCCGCGCTTGACGCTGCTGGTGCAGAATTTGCTTCCGTCGTAGGGTTTGTTGACTGAACCGGCGGATTTATTTTTGGTGAGGCGGTTGCTGTTGTTTTATCTTTGGCGCCGGCGGAGTTTGTTTGCGTACCGGTGGTATTGGTTGTTTGACGTGCAATTTCGGACTGACTGCTCCGGCTGTCTTGATAGTTGTCCGGGGCCTTTGCCGCAGAGATATTCTGTCTCCATAGACAGGCGCCTATCAACAAAAATATACCCAAGCAAACCAGCGAAATAATAAAGAAAATCTCCCGCCTGGTCATTTGCTTTCCCTCCTTTCTTCTGTACCCTGACGGTAGGGCATTGTTTGTTTATAATATTTTATTCAGGGTGCAAAAAAGTGTGAAAACCGAATGCAGCCTTTCCCTGGTTGAGTTTGGTTTTGTGACTATCTGCAAGAAGAGCCGGGTCACTGGCAAAGCTGTTCGTCCGCAACAAAAACTGGCTGCCCGAAGTGGGCAGCCTTTCACATCCGGATATATTTGGGGTTGAAACATATACTATCCAAAACGGCCGGTGATATAGTCTTCGGTACGCTGGTCACCCGGTTTGGTGAAGATCATTTCAGTTCCACCGCACTCCACCAGGGAGCCGTTCAAAAAAAAGCCTGTGGTATCGGATATCCTGGCAGCCTGCTGCATGTTGTGGGTTACAATAATAATGGTATAGCGTTCTTTCAAGTCGCGGATCAGTTCTTCGATTTTCATAGTGGACTTGGGATCCAGCGCGGAAGAGGGCTCGTCCATCAGCAGGACGTCCGGCTGGACTGCCAGAAGGCGGGCGATACAGACCCTTTGCTGCTGCCCGCCGGAAAG
>DNIT01000170.1:46132-50163 GCA_003489345.1 Pelotomaculum sp.
GATTCCGTCCAGCTTGCGCTTGTTTTTTTCACCGTGAATTCTTGGACCGTAGGCCACATTGTCATAAACCGACATCGGAAAGGGGTTCGGCCGCTGGAAAACCATACCCACTCTTTTTCTCAGGGTGACCATATCTATATCGGGCATGTAAATATCACGACCGTCCAAGAGGATGGTCCCTTCGACCCGGACGCCTTCTATGAGATCGTTCATCCGGTTTAGTGAACGCAGAAAGGTTGACTTGCCACAGCCTGAGGGTCCGATTAGCGCGGTAATATGGTTTTGTTTTATTTCAATGCTCACATCATTAAGCGCTTGAAAATCCTTATAAAAAAGATTGAGTTTGTTGACTGATATTTTGCTTTCCGCCATAAACAGGCCTCCCGTTCAAGGAAAAACATAAAATGAATGCCAGGTATGAATTGTAGTTTACCATCATTCCGTTAGAAAATTGTTATTTGCATGTTAACAATTAATTAAGTTGCAGCGGAGCTTCTTTTGGAGCAAAGAAATTAATTGATTCTTAAAAGCAGCTTAAGAATGTTTTAACATGAATTTGCTTAAATATAAATAACAGCTGAAACCGCACCCGCATAGCGGGGCATTTTCATGTCCTGATGGCGCCGGCTTCGGTGATGTCAGAATTAAAACCATATATAATCAGCAGTAATACGGAGGCATAGTTATGGAGAAAAGAATATTAGAGGAAGAACTGGAGGACCTGCAAAATAATGTGTTGCGCATGGGCGCGCTGGTGGAGAAAGCCCTGTACGACGCCACCAGGGCATTGCTGGAAGGCCACGCTGATCTGGCCCAGCGGGTTATTGCCGCCGATGACAGTATCGACAGCCTGAACACGGAGGTGCAGGAGCAGTGCGTTAGGCTTTTGGCGCTGCGCCAGCCCATGGCAGGCGATTTGAGGACCATTAAGACTGATTTGCAGATAGCCATGGATCTTGAGAGGATGGGGGACTACTCCGAAAGCATAGCCAAGGCCGCATTACGGCTGCATGGCGAGAAAACCGTCCGCAAGCTTCATTATATGCCGCAGATGGTGGAACTGGTACGGGAGATGGCGCATAATTTCATAACCTCCTACGACCTTGCCGATATAGAACTGGCCAGGAGAGCAGCCACGCTTGAAGACGCCGTTGACAAGCTCTATAAGGAGAGCTTCCAGTCGCTGACCGGCATCATCAGGGAAGATCCGGGTACAGCGGCAACAGCCATACAGCTGCTGCTGGCAGGCGTATACCTGGAAAGAATCGCCGATCATGCCACCAATATTGGAGAGTCGGTTATCTATATGGTCACAGGACTGCGGTCAAATTTGAATGTTTAGTATTATTGTTCAGCTTGTCGCACGGAAGCGGTAGCCCACTCCCCGCACCGTCTCAATGTATGCAGGGACTGCCGGATCACGTTCAAGCTTTTGGCGCAGGTACCTGATGTGAACATCGACTGTTCGTGTTTCTCTGGTGTAATCGCAGCCCCAGATTCTCTCCAGCAAAATATCCCGTGTAAAAACGCGGCCGGGATGAAGCGCCAGCAGATGCAACAACTCGAATTCCTTGGGGGTCAGGTCAATTTTGCTTCCATCCATGACAGCTTCATAGTTCTCCGGGCGGATTATAAGGCGGTTAAAAACAATCTCGCTTTGTTTACTGCCCTGCTGTGTTTTGCTCAATGAGGCCTTCCGGCGCAGGCGGGCCTTTACCCTGGCCAGTACTTCCCGGGGTGAAAAAGGTTTGGTCATGTAATCATCCGCGCCGAGTTCCAAACCAAGGATCTTGTCGACCAGTTCGCCCTTGGCGCTCAACATAATCACGGGGATGGCGCTGGTTTCCGGTTTGGCTCTGAGGGTGCGCAGGACCTCGTAGCCGTCCATTTGCGGCAGCATGATGTCAAGTAGGACCAGGTCCGGCCTGGCTTCTGCCGCATAATTTACGGCATCCCGGCCATTGGTCAGGCCAACCACCCGGTAGCCTTCTTTGCCTAGGTTAAACTTCAAAAGCTCGATGATATTGGTCTCGTCGTCGACAACCAGGACCAAAGGCATATCCGTCACCACCTCACCCCATACTATATACAAGTTGGGTTAAAAGACTATTGCCCTCGATTAACTGTGCATTATAGAAACATTAATTTTGTATTAAATTTTCTTCTGACGACCCGCACCGGGCCTTCATCCTATGCCGGCGCCGTCCGGCGGTTTGTACGGCTGCTTGAATGAAAAGGCCGCCTGTTACTGGCAGCCTTCAAGGATGAATTCTTTGGTCAGTTTGCTTAAGGCCCTTTTTTCTATCCGCGAGACGTATGACCTGGAGATACCCAGGCTTCGGGCTATTTCGCGCTGTGTTTTCCTCGCCCCGTCCTCAAGCCCGAATCGCAGTTCAAGGACTTTCTTCTCACGCCGCGTCAGGTGCTGGACCTTCTCACGGAGGCGTTTTTGTTCGAATTTATTCTCCACGGTTTCAGCCACAACTTCAGAATGGGTTCCTAAAATGTCAATCAACGTTATTTCATTGCCTTCCTTGTCTACACCAATTGGGTCATAAAGAGAGACCTCCGCTCTCATTTTCTTGGTATAGCGCAGGTGCATCAGAATTTCGTTTTCGATGCACCTGGCCGCATAAGTAGCCAGGCGGGTTCCTTTGCCCGGGTTGAAGGTGTTGATTGCCTTAATCAGGCCTATGGTGCCGATGGATATCAGATCGTCCGAATCTTCTCCCGTGCTGTCGAATTTCTTGACAATGTGAGCGACCAGGCGCAGGTTCCGTTCGGTTAAAACGTTGCGTGCGCCTTCATCGCCCTGATTTAGAAGCTTGAGATATTTTGCCTCTTCTTGCTCCGAGAGCGGCTGAGGGAAGGTATTGTTGGCTATATAAGAGACGAGCAGCATGAGACCATTTACCAGCGATACCACCGTCAGAGTCCAGAGACCTGGCAGCATCAAAGCATCCCTCCCATTAAAATTTGCGTGCTATTAATTTTATGAAAGGAGAGGCGCTTTTTGTGCACGTCCTGTCAAAAAATGTTTCATAAAAGGATTTTTAAGGTTACCGGAGAAAAGTAATTAAGGAAAGAAAATTTATCCTTGACATAGGTTAAAATAGCATAAGCCACCACGGAACCTGATGAATAATAATAGAAAGCAGGGGAAATGATTGGCTGGAATCGAAGCTACCGGGGTGATCCTGGCAGGCGGCAAAAGCCGGCGCATGGGTAGCGACAAAACCTTTCTGGAAATAGGACAGGCAGGCATGATCCAGCTTGTCGCGGCTGAACTCCAAAAAGTTTTTGAAGAAATCCTGATCGCCGGGGGAAGTGAGGAGACGGGCAGGCGTCTTGGTCTTACAGTGGTAGCCGACCTGATTCCCGGGGGCGGACCGCTCAGCGGTATCCATGCCGCCCTGACAGCTTCTTCCCATGACAAGTGTCTGGTGGTTCCATGTGATATGCCTTTTCTCAAGGCGGAAATGGCCGCGCTGATGGTCGGTCTGGCACAGGGCTATGAGGTGACTGTTCCTACCGACGGCGTCTATTTCCAGCCGCTTTTCGCAGTTTATGATAAGAGATGTACTAAGGTTATAGAACAGGCCTTGCGGGCAGGCAGGCATAAAGTGATTGATTTTTATCCCCAGGTCAGGGTAAATTATGTTCATGAAAAGCTTTTAGGTGAGCTGGCTGATACCGGGAGGGCTTTTTTTAACGTCAATACACCTAGGGATTTGTATCAGGCCAGAGTTATGGCGGGAATAACAGAAGAACAACGGGAGAATGAGAATTGCTGAAAATACTGTACCCTAAACTGTATGCGCCGTCACTTGTGGAAATTGAGCCGGAACTCCTGGAAAAACTGGGCTTGAAGGGAATCCTGTTAGACCTCGACAACACCATCGTAAGCAGAGATTCAAACAGGTATTCCGAGGAAGTGGGGGAATGGCTGGGTGAACTGCGCGCCCGCGGTTTCAGACTGGGGATAGTATCCAACAACTCCCGACAAAGGGTTGGCGCCGTGGCAGGCCTTC
>DNIT01000170.1:50271-59308 GCA_003489345.1 Pelotomaculum sp.
AGTGGCAGGCCTTCTCGGCCTTCCGGCCGTGCACCGCGCAGTCAAGCCCTTGGTTGGCCCTTTCCGGCGGGCCATGGGCATGCTCGGGACAAAGCCTGCGGAAACGGCCTTAATCGGGGACCAGATTTTTACCGATATCTTTGGGGGCAACCTGTGCGGTTTGTATACCATTTTGGTCGTCCCTCTACAAGGCAAAGAATTTTGGGGAACACGGCTTTTCAGCCGCCCCCTGGAAAAAATCGTACTAGCGCGTTTAAAACGGTACCCGGAGGTATTGCATGGCAGATGGGATTAACGGCCTTACAAAGGTCTGCGGCATTTTCGGCGATCCGGTGCGGCACTCCTTATCACCCGCGATGCACAACGCCGCCTTCGCCGCAGCCGGGCTTGACTACATATATGTTCCCTTTCAGGTGGCCGGGGATAAACTTCCAGATGCAATAAAAGCCTTGCGGGCCCTGGACCTGGCCGGTGTCAACATCACCATTCCCCATAAGGAGACTGTTCTGCCGTACCTGGATGAAATAAGCATGGAGGCCGGTTTCATCGGGGCGGTGAACACAGTGGTGAACCGACAGGGGCGTCTTTGCGGCGAGAACACAGACGGGAGGGGTTTTATTAAAGCGCTGTCGGAGCAGGTTGGTTTTAATCCTGCGGGGAAAACCGCGCTGGTACTGGGGGCCGGCGGCGCGGCCAGGGCCGTGGCGGTTCAATTGGCCCTGGCAGGTTCGGCAAAGCTGCTGCTGACCAATCGCTCCAGGCCGAGAGCCGAGGAACTGGCCAGGCTGATCGCAGAAAAAACCGGGGCGGCAGCGGCGGTTGCAGAATGGCCGGCTCAGGTGTTGCCACACCGTGACAGCCGCATGATTGCAAACGCCGACCTGGTGGTGCAGGCTACCCCTGTGGGTATGTATCCCCATACGGCAGAAACAGTACCTTTCCCCTTTGAGCTATTAAAACAGGATGCGGTAGTATGCGACCTGGTTTACAACCCGGCGCGCACGGATTTTCTGAAGAAGGCTGCGCATTTCGGAGCTGTTACCGTCAACGGCCTGGGTATGCTTCTATACCAGGGGGCGCTGGCCTTTGAGCTCTGGACGGGAAGCCCTGCTCCGGTATCGGTGATGAAAGACGCCTTGCTGAAAGCTCTTTCCCCAGCCACAGTGAACGAATAATGCAAACCGTTAATTTGCAATGAGAGACCCGAAAATGCACACAGGGCGCTTTTCCCAAAAATGCGGGTGCGCATGTATTTTCGCTTTGCCGCTGCGATTGAAATCGCACCTGCAGTGCCCGGCAGCACATAAAACTTTCATACGCATGGGACGAAAACAAATGGAGGCAACAAAATGCTCAGGTATCTGACGGCCGGGGAGTCGCATGGGCCGGCGCTGACCGCGATCGTGGAGGGCTTGCCGGCCGGTTTGCCCTTGACAGCGGATTATATCAATACGCAATTGGCCCGCCGCCAGGGCGGTTACGGACGCGGCGGCAGGATGAAGATAGAGAACGATACCGTGCGCCTGCTTTCAGGGGTGCGGGGCGGTGTGACCCTGGGCAGCCCGGTGAGCATGCTCATTGAAAACAAGGACTGGGCCAACTGGTCGGAAATCATGTCTCCGGCCGCCGGGGTCAGGGTGGCTGAAAAAACAGTGAGCCGTCCGCGGCCCGGGCACGCGGACCTGGCGGGTGCCCTGAAATACCGGCATGGGGATATCCGCAACGTGCTGGAACGCTCCAGCGCGCGTGAGACGGCTGCCAGGGTGGCTGCGGGCAGTCTGGCGCGGCGGTTTTTAGATGAGCTGGGTATCGCAATTGTGGGACAGGTGCTGCAAATCGGGGATCACCAGGCCAGTGCCGGGGATCTTAGCCCGACGCAACTGGTGGAAAGGTTGAGCGGTTCAAGGCTCCTCTGCGCCGACTCAGAGGCGGAACAGCTGATGGTTAAGCTGATCGACCGGGCCAGGAGCAACGGAGATACGCTGGGCGGTATATTTGAGATTAGAGTTTTCGGCGCGCCGGCAGGCCTGGGCAGCTATATCCAATGGGATCGCAGGCTGGACGGAAGGCTGGCTGCCGCGCTGATGAGTATTCAGGCGGTAAAGGGTGTTGAGGTGGGGCAGGGCTTTGCCGCTGCTTCCCGCTTTGGTTCGCAGGCGCTGGACGAGATCTTTTATGAAAAAGGAAGGGGTTTTTATCGCAAGACCAACCATGCCGGAGGCGTTGAAGGCGGGGTAACCAATGGTGAGACCCTGGTGGTCAGGGCAGCCATGAAACCCATACCGACACTGAATCAGCCGCTTAGCAGTGTCGACCTGGCCTCCAAGGCGCCGGCGCCGGCTTCTATTGAGCGCTCAGACACCTGCGCAGTTCCTGCTGCCTGTGTAATTGGCGAGGCGGTGGTGGCCTGGGAATTGGCCTGTGCCTGCATGGAAAAATTTGGAGGAGACAGCCTGGACGAGCTGAAAAGCAACTGGGAAAGGTACCTGTCCTACCTGCGGCAGGTGTGAGACAAAATGAAAAATATTGTATTAATCGGCTTTATGGGTACCGGCAAGACGGCGGTGGGACGGCGGCTGGCCCGCCGGCTCAAGCGCGAATTTATAGATACCGACGCTGAGATTGAAAAGCTCATGGGTAAGACGGTGGCCCAGATATTTGCCAGGGACGGGGTCGTTCGCTTCCGTTCCGAGGAAGCACTGCTGGTGAAAAAGCTTGCCAGGCGGGAAGGCATGGTCATCGCCACCGGAGGGGGCATGGTTTTAGACTCAGAAAACCTCCTGCTGCTCAAAGAAAACGGGATTCTGGTAGCCCTGACCGCCTCGCCCGAGATCATCTACAACCGTGTCAGGAGTAATATGAACCGGCCCCTGCTGCGCGGAGATATGAAGGAAAAGATCAGGGAGCTCTTGCGGGAGCGGGCGGACGCCTATAAAGCGGCAGAAATCACTGTTGATACGGACAACAGCAGCATAGCGGAGATAGTCGAGCAGGTTACCCGCTGCCTGTTGGAAAGGAACTATATGATATGAAAACAGTACCGGTCAACCCGGGTTTTCGCAGCTACCCTGCCGGCCGGAATGGGTTGATAAATACCGGTAGGCATCGAGCCAAATACCCTGCGCTTATGATCGGATTGACAGATTATATAGCTGAATGAAATTGTCCGCAAGTGACCCATAGTTCTTATTTTTGAGCCAAAGAAGAGAGTTGAAACCGGTGAAACTCTTCATACCGCTGTTTGTATTTCTGGCCGGGCTCTGTACAGGCAGTTTTCTCAACGTGTGTATCTGCAGGCTGCCGGAGGGAGGCTCAATCGCTTATCCGCCTTCCAACTGCCCCTCGTGCGGGAGCCGGCTTCGCGCGGTCGATCTCATTCCTCTGCTCAGCTACCTGTTTTTACAGGGCAGGTGCCGCTACTGCGGCGGCAAGATATCTGCCCAGTACCCGATGGTAGAGTTGGCCACCGGCATACTGTTTCTCCTGGCTTACCTCAAGCATGGCCTGACCCCGGCGGCCTTACGGACGGCCGTGCTTTTTGCGGTGGTTATGGCGGCCGCCGCGATCGACTGGCGGTACCGGATTATACCGGACAGGCTGAACCTGGCAGGGTTTGTCCTGGGAGCTGTCCTGCTCTTTGAGTCCCGCGAGGTCCTTACCGCGAACGCCATCGGGTTTCTGGCCGGGGGAGGCCTCCTGTACCTGGTCGCTCTTGTTTCACGGGGCGGCATGGGCGGGGGAGATATCAAACTGGCTGCGGTGATGGGGCTGCTCCTCGGCTGGAAATACCTGCTGACGGCCCTTTTTTTTGCTTTCGCCGCAGGGGCGCTGGTGGGGATCCTGTTGGTCCTTTTAAAGATGAAGAGAATGAAAGAAGGCTTGCCTTTCGGCCCCTGCCTGGCCTTCGGCTCCGTAGTTGCAGCGCTGGCCGGGGACCGGCTGGTGGCCTGGTATCTTCAGCTGTTTTAGAATTCGATACAGCTGCCCCAGCAGACAACTGAAAATAACGTACCAGGCTTTCTCTAAAATGTGAGTGCGAACTTATTCACCCAATTCAATTGTGATTGATTGGGTTTTCATGTTAATGGCGGCAGTTAATTGCCAGATTTACGGAGGAGTATTAATATATTAACATTAAGAGGGAAAACGATATCTTTTTAGAAATACTGTCAGAAATGTCTGTAGCGGCATAGAGGTGACTTACTTGTGATAGACGCCCCAAAAAAAGCAAAAAAAACCCTTAGCGAGCTTCTGATTGAGAGGGGTTTTATTAACAACGCGCAATTATGGGAAGCGCTGCGGGTACAGTCGCGCACCGGCGAGTTCCTGGGTGAGATTTTAAACAAGCTCGGTATGGTTTCAAAAGATACGATCAATGAAATTTTGGGGGTCCAGAGAATCAATCTGGATAACCTGGACCCAGAACTTTTTAAATTAGTACCCGAGCACATGATCCGTAAGTACAAGCTGCTGCCCTATAACAAAGAAGGCAATCTTCTTACCGTGGTTATGGCGGACTCCGCCAATGTCCTGGCTATCGATGACCTACGCCTTGTGACCGGCTGCAAAATCGAGCCTGTAAGACTGGAGCAGCATGTCATTGAAGAGGCCATCCGCAAACAATTCAGTGTCCCTGAAGCTGACAGGATCTTTGACGAGTTTGAACTAACCACAAAACAGCATGAGTCTGAAGCGATCGTCCTGGAGGAAGAGGTTTTTGACGAAGCGCCTGTGGTGCGCCTGATCAACTCTATTTTCATCCAGGCCATCGAACAGAAAGCCAGTGACATCCACATTGAGCCGGCGGAGAACCATGTCCGGGTAAGGTACAGGATTGACGGGATGCTGCAGGAAATCATGACTTTGCCCAAAAAAATTCGCTCGGCTGTGATCTCCAGGGTCAAGATCATGGCCAGCATGGACATCGCTGAAAAGCGGGCGCCGCAGGACGGCAGAATCATGCTCAAGCTGGGCAGCCAGGAATTTGACCTTAGAGTATCCTCGCTTCCCACCGTCTACGGGGAAAAAATAGTAACCAGACTTCTGGACAAAGGTAGCATGAAGAGCTATAAGCTGGAAAACGTCGGGTTTGACTCCAAAAGCCTCAGTATATTCAGAAACGCGTTGAAAAATTCTTACGGGATGCTCCTGATTACCGGACCTACGGGCAGCGGCAAAACAACCACCCTTTACGCCGCGCTCAATGAAATAAACACAATCGAGAAGAATATCATTACCGTGGAAGATCCCGTCGAGTATATGCTGGAAGGGATCAACCAGACCCAGGTCAACATCAGGGCGAAGATGACCTTTGCGGCCGGTTTGCGGGCCATCCTGCGGCAGGACCCGGACGTGATCCTAGTCGGGGAAATCCGCGACGGTGAAACTGCGGAAATCGCCGTCAGGGCGGCCACCACTGGCCACCTGGTCCTTAGCACCCTGCATACCAACGACGCCGCGGGCGCTTTCACCCGACTGGTGGACATGGATATAGAACCGTTTTTGGTGGCGTCATCGGTGCTGGGCGCAGTTGCCCAGCGGCTGGTCAGGTTGATCTGCCCGAAGTGCCGCCAGAGCTACGTACCGGAACCGGATTCTCCGGAGCGGCTGTTTATAGGCGCCGGGCCCGACCAGCCGCTGACTCTTTACCGGGGCGCAGGCTGCAATGAATGCCGGAACAGCGGTTACCGGGGGCGCATGGCCATCGTCGAGATCCTGCCTATGACCACCGGGTTGCGTGCGCTCATTTTAAATAAAGCTTCTGCCGATGAAGTCAAACAAAAAGCCCAGTCCGAAGGCATGGTTACCCTGCGGATGGACGGAATCCAGAAAGCTCTCCAGGGGCTGACCACCATTGAGGAAGTGATGCGGGTCGCATATGCCGATGACAACTAAACAATCATACGGCCGACGCGGTACCGCAGCGAATAAAAACTTGGTCATGCAGGCGCGATTGCTATCGCCTGCGGTGCCATAGCGCCGTATTTGTTGGGGCTGTTGTTGCATCTGTACGAATGATTTCGGCTCCAGTACTAAGAGTATCGCTGCATCAAAACTCATGGCTGGGAGTTGTTGACAATGACCTGTGATGAAATCCTTTCTTTCGCTTTTAAGGTGGGCGCCTCGGACGTCCACCTGGTTACCAAAAGCGCTCCGGCCCTGCGTCTGCACGGGTCCCTTTTGCCGCTGGACGCGCCGGAATGGCAGGGGCAATTAGACTCCGGAAGCGCGCTTGCCGGCTCGCTGTCTCCAGAAGATACGGACAGAATGGCCCGCGAAATCATGACGCCGGAGCAGTACCAAAAATTCCAGCAGGTGGGGGAGCTGGACTTTTCCTACTCCATACCGGGTACCTGCCGCTTCAGGGTTAATACCTTTAAGCAGCGGGGCAGCGTCAGCATGGCCATCCGTTTGATCAACCCAACCATACTATCATTCCATCAATTGGGCCTGCCTGAGGTGTTGGCCTCTCTATCCCGCAAGCCGAGGGGGCTGGTGCTGGTGACCGGCCCGACCGGCAGCGGCAAATCAACCACCCTGGCGGCCATGATTGACCTGATCAACAGGGAAAGCCGGAGCCACATCCTTACCCTGGAAGACCCGATTGAATTCGTGCACGAGCATCGTAAATGCATCGTCAGCCAGCGTGAAGTGGGACAGGACACAGGTTCTTTCGCCAAAGCGCTGCGGGCCGCCCTGCGGGAAGATCCTGACGTGATCCTGGTGGGCGAGATGCGGGATCCGGAAACGATCGGCATTGCCATTACCGCCGCCGAGACCGGCCACCTGGTATTCGGCACGCTGCACACTTCCAGTGCGGCCCAAACGATTGACCGGATTATTGACGTCTTTCCGCCGCACCAGCAGCAGCAGATCAGAGTACAGTTGAGCAGCACCATCCAGGGCGTGGTGGCCCAGACGCTGATACCCCGCATGGACAGGGCGGGCAGGGTGGTCGCGGCGGAGATCATGCTCGCCAACCACGCCATCCGCAACCTGATCCGGGAAGGCAGGACCTATCAGATTATCAACCAGCTGCAGACAGGCGCAAGACAGGGCATGCAGTCCCTTGATACAGCCCTGCGCGTGCTTTGCCAGAAAAAAATAATCAGCAGGGAGGAGGCGTTGACCCGGGCGGCCGATCCCGAGGGACTCTCAAAAGCGCTGAACTAAAAGAACATTTTTTATTAGGTGGGAAGATATATTGCATTCTTAAACTTTAAATTGTATTATATACATATAACAACAAAATAGTATAATATTCCAAAGGGATTTATATAAAACCTCCAAACGATAATGGCAAACCTGTCGAAAGGCGGGGACGCAAAACCATGGGTCTAAAGCCACAAGGGTACGACTGCCAGGTTGCCGAAGCAGAGAAGGACTGTTAAAAGCGGGGTGCTCCTTTGAGGAGTAAAGGTCAATTTTTGGCCTTTAGTCAAAAGGGGGATCCTTATTTAATTTTTGGCCGGTTAACATTTGCTTATCAGTCAACCAATTGGAAACTTATAAAAAAACGGTGGACGAAATGGCCCAAAATTTTGCCTACAAAGCCCGCAATCCGGCCGGCAAACTGGTTTCCGGCAAGATCGAGGCCGAAAACCGCAGCAGGGCCATCGCTCAGCTCAGGGACCGCAGGCTTTTTGTGGTGGCGCTTAAAGAAGCTCCTCCCGCCGGACCCGGCATCAAGCTGGACAAGCTCTTTCAAAAGAAGGTCGGCGGCAGGGACCTGGCTGTCATGTGCCGGCAGTTTGCCACCATGGTGCAGGCGGGAGTCCCCCTCCTGCAGACAATAAGCATTATCAGCCAGCAGTGCAATAACAAGACGCTGCAGAACACCATGAAAAAGGTCGGCGGCAACCTGGAAAGCGGCATGTCCTTGACCGAGTCGTTGAAGCCTTATCCCCAGGTGTTCCCCAGCCTCTTCACCAGCATGGTCGAGGCCGGGGAAGTCGGCGGCGACCTGGAAAACGTGCTGGAGAGGCTGGCTGTGAACTTTGAAAAAGAGCACGACATGCGGGAGAAGGTCAAGTCGGCCATGACCTACCCGACAGTGGTGCTGGTGGTGGCGGTGCTGGCGGTAGTGGCCCTTTTGATCTTTGTGCTGCCCAGCATGACCAAAATGCTGATAGACATGAAGGTGCCCCTGCCCGTAACTACCAAAGTAATTATGGGTGTCAGCGATTTTCTCAAAACTTATTGGTACATTGTTCTGGCTTTGGCGGTCGCTTTGGCTTTCGGCTGCAAGGCCGGTGTTAAGACCGAGCGGGGCAAGAAAATGAGGGACGCGGTTGTCCTGAAACTGCCGGTGATGGGCCCGCTGGTCCAAAAGGTCATCATCTCCCGATTTTGCCGGTCGCTGAGCACCCTGCTGAAAAGCGGCGTGCCGGTCCTGCAGGCGCTGGAGGTGGTCAAAAACATCGTGGACAACCACGCGGTGAATATGGGCCTCAAGGAGGCTGAAAGAAGCATCAAAGAGGGCCAGAGCTTCGCCGAGCCGCTCCTGCGGAGCCGGGTATTTCCTCCCATGGTCAGCACGATGATGTTGATTGGGGAGGAAACAGGAACGGTTGACACCCTGCTGGAAAAGGTAGCCGACTTTTACGAAAACGAAGTGGACGCAATGGTTTCCCGCCTGTCTTCCATGCTCGAGCCGGTTTTGCTGGTGGGGATGGGCGTGGTGGTGGGGTTTATTTTGATCTCGATTATGGTGCCGATGTTTACCGTGATGGACAGTGTGAAGTAGCTTTGGGCGGCCCGACCGGCAATGGAAATCCTGAGAAACCGTTATGTGGAGGTGATTCATGAAACAAAGACGAACGCCGCTTTACCCAATGCGGATCAAAAGAGTTCCGACGACTATGGCCGGCGCAATGGCGGCTGTCGCTGGAATCCAGGTAACGGTCCGGCAAGGGTCAGGAGGCAGTGCAGCTAGGGACTACATAACAATTAAATTTAAAGGAGTGAAGGAAATGAAAATAGCGAGAAACGAACGCGGCTTTACCCTGATTGAACTGATGGTGGTGCTGATTATCAT
>DNIT01000170.1:59410-60324 GCA_003489345.1 Pelotomaculum sp.
TGGTGCTGATTATCATCGGCATTCTGGCAGCTATCGCTATTCCCGTAATGAGCAAGCAGACTGAAAAGGCTAAGGTCAAAAAAGCTGTTGCTGAGTTAAAAAGTATGAAAACCATCGTTGATATCAATATCAGTGACGCTGTTGCTAACCCTTCCGGAGCTTCTCCATCAGATGCTGCTGCAAAAACACTCCTACAAAATGGTGGCTTCAGTGAATTTACAGATCCATGGGGAAATGCATACAAATACAAGAAAGACGGAGACACTGGTTATCTTTTATATTCGATGGGCGCTGATGGATCAGAAGCTGCAGGCTCTGCTGCTGACAACATTACTGCTACAGACTCTCAAGCCCCGAAAGAAAATGTTGCCCAAGCTGATGCAAACGGTGGGACTAGCTTCTAACTTTCATTAAAGTGTGCATTGTCTAACAATCCTTACTGAAGCCGGTGTTGATTTTAGCATTGATGCTTCATGAAAGTACAGCTTACCATTAAAGTACTACATGAAGATCAATTAACTACATTGATGTTGTAGAGCATATTAGCATTGCATTAGATTTATAACTATTTAAATAAAGCAAGGCAGGTATGAGCCTGCCTTGCAGTTAAATATTGTGTTTGTTAAGAAAATTACTTAACAATAGACAAATAGGTAGCTCATGATTTCTATCATTGAGCTGCTTGTAGTGTTGATAATTATCAGCATTACAGTTCCTTTGGTATTTCCTAATTTTACAAATTCGTTAGTAGATATCAGCTCGATATCTTCGTCAGGGAAATAGCTAAAGTAGGATGTTAACAAATACCTTACTTAAAATCATTATGGGATGCAGGATTTTTAGCATTTTGAAGGGATATATATGTCCCGTGGTGGGAAGCAAATGCCAATGTTTATAGATAGTTTTGGCTTTAC
>DNIT01000146.1:0-5992 GCA_003489345.1 Pelotomaculum sp.
TGCTGAACGGAGGCATTGACTTCACCTATACCGTTTCCGGTGATGCGGCCACCATAAGCGGCTATACCGGCAGCGGCGGCGCTGTTGTCGTTCCGGCCGCCATTGTCCACAACGGAACTGCCTGCCCGGTGGTCAGCATTGGCAAAAATGCCTTTACTGATAATAGCACTCTTACCGCGGTAACCCTGCCGGAAGGACTGACCAGCATCGGTATGAATGCCTTTTCCGGCTGTACGGGACTGACTTCGATAACCCTTCCGTCCAGCCTGACCAGCATCGGCAACAATGGGTTTTTCTTCTGTACGGGACTGACTTCGGTAACCCTGCCGGCCAGCCTGACCACTATCGGCAGCAAGGTATTTTACGGTTGTGCGAGTCTGACTTCGCTGACCCTGCCGGAAGGGCTTACCAGCATCGGCTCCACTGCCTTTTCCGGCTGTACCAAACTGGCTTCGGTAACTCTGCCGTCCAGCCTGACCAGCATCGGCATGAGTGCCTTTTCCGGCTGTAATGGACTTACTTCGGTGACCCTGCCGGAAGGCCTGTCCAGCATCGGTCCCTCTGCATTTTCCGACTGTAAGGGACTTACTTCGGTTAACCTGCCGGCCAGCCTGACCACCTGGGGGGCTAATGCTTTCAGTAATTGCACCGCATTGACGTCGGTAACCCTTTCGGAAGGCCTGACCAAATTGGGGGATCAGACTTTCCAGTATTGCACCGGACTGACCTCGATCACGTTGCCGGCCAGCCTGGCCAGCTTCAATGTCAATGCGTTTCAATTCTGCAGCAACCTGGCAGACATAACGGTAGCAGCAGAAAACACAGCATTTGCCACTATGGAAGGCGTACTTTTCAATAAAGCACTGAACACGTTACTGTTATACCCTGCCGGGAGAAGCGGAAACAGCTATACCGTCCCCAACGGGGTGATCAGTATAGACAGGGATGCATTTCACGGCTGCACCAATCTGACCTCGGTTACGTTGCCGGAAGGCATGACGAACATAGATTCCAGCACGTTTCAGAATTGCACCAAACTGACCTCGGTTACGCTGCCGGCCAGTTTGCGCGGTATCGCGAATGAAGCATTTAGGGACTGTAATGATCTTAGCGCTGCTTATTTCCTGGGCAGCCTTCCAAATCAACTAAATACAGGGAGCTTTTCGAATGCACACCCTGATCTCGTTGTATATTATCATGTGAGCCAGGCCGCCAGCTGGTCCGGCTACACCACCTATCCGGCGCAAGCCTTCTGCATCCTGACCCTGGACCGGCAGGACGGCGGCGCGCCTGAGAATAGTTACGCGGCCCTCACGGACGGCCGGCTGGCCGCTCCCGCCGAGCCCACCCGCGACAATTATACCTTCGGCGGCTGGTACAAGGAAGCGGCCTGCACGAATGCCTTCGACTTCGGCAGCGAGACGGTGACCGGCGACGTGACACTGTACGCCAAGTGGACCGCCACTGCGGAGAACCCAAAATACACGGTTGCACCTGTGGAAGATGTATCGGTGTATGAAGTGGGAGAGATAGAAGGGATCAAAACCATGACCGTCAAGACCAGCGTCACCGGCCTGAAATATTTCGGGACGCTGATAACCCCGGTTGTGGAGCATGAGGGGCAGGAAGCCGTGGTATTCGTCCATCTGCGCGACGGCGTCCAATTGAGCTTGAACATCACCAAAGCGGACTTCGATGTTGTTGAAGAGGCCCAGTCCGGGTTCAATGTGATGGCCGGGGATATTGTCAAAGTATTCATTATGGACGACTTAACCAACGACGTGAACCATAACCCGATTCTGTTGCAGTAGATAAGGAGGAGGCTGCGGGGAACCTTTCCCCGCAGCCTCATTTTCTCCAGCCATCGCCCGGGCGAACGCCTATCCCGTCTTTACCTGGCAGAAAATGAGTCCCAAATACACGTGCACCGCTGACAAACGGGGAAGTGTATACGATTGGAACTACAGAGGACGGGATTTCCACCATGACCGTCCAGCCCGGTGTTAGCGGCCTGAAACAATTCGGGGTGAAGATCGCACCGGTTGTGGAACATAGAGGCAAGGAAGCGGCATACATGGTAAGGTATGCAGATGACAGTGTATACTGCTTCGAGTACAACCGTTTTAGCCACAAGCGACTGGAACGGCAACATTAACGTTCCGACAGTGCAGACTAAGAACTCGGTTACAGTAACACCGGATTCCAGTAAAACAGCCATTGTTAACACAGTAACTGAAATCGGTTACGGCAATGTTCCGTTATTTTTTAACAAAGCAGTATTGAAAAAGCAGTATTCGTGCAATTAAGTGAAGGTATATAGGTAAACTTAAATGTTACTGGCGCGAACTTCGATATCGTTCATTCAGCGCAAGCTGGCTTCAACGTGAAACCTGCAGACGTTGTCAAGGTTTATATAATGGACGATTTAACCAATGACATCGACTTTAACCCAACGATATTGGAATGATAGGACAGAGAGTGGATAGAGAAATATGTAAGCGGTGGAACAAATAGCGCCGTGAAGAAATCTCCTGGCTTTGGTATTCTAAATAAAGAATAGCAGACAGGAGGTTTTTTAATGGCAGCAAGAGATTTAACCCTAGAAAAGAAATGGCGGGACCGCATTGAAGAATGCCGCCAGAGCGGACTAAGTATAAAGATATGGTAGTTTTAATCGCTGTCTCTTTGATGAGTTTAGCGATCCTTTCCACCTCTGCTTTAAGATAAACAACGACAGGGCACAGAAAAATTCCACCGTCTTTTTCAATTCCCTCACCACAGAACATAAATTACGTGACTTCAAAGAACAAAAAAACAAATTTGATATAACATGAATCAACAAAACATTAAGAAAATACATAAAAATGAAAAGGTTGTTGCTGTGGCAACAGCCGTTTTCTTTTTTTTGTGCTATCATAAGTGTCAGTAAGAAGGAATGATTTTCTATCGGTAAATAAATGCCTAATTCTAATAAAGCTATGGCGGGGCGGATCTGGGCTGCAAGGCATGGCTTAAGCGAGTCAGGCTGCCACGAAACATGGCCGGAAACAGCCGTATTCCCCATGACTGGGAAGGAGTTCCTTAATCCACAGCATTACCAAAGGGGGTGGTGTGGACACACGCAAACGTCCATGCGCATCAGCGAACCCTTTCGACGCAAAAGCGTTAACAACCCGATCTTGCAGCAGTAGGGAATCCGCAACCAGCTAGTCCTGAGGCGCCTGGACGGCAAGGCAAGAGGCTCGAATGGGTCAAGCCCTCCGCGAGACGAGGCCGGGAAAAACAGTTGCGTTTCATGCTTGGGAAGGAGTCTCCTAATTTACGGATTACCAAAGGAGGTGCTGCTGGCTAAGTAAATGTCCATGTGCATCGGCAAACCCTTTCGGCGTAAGAGCTCGTCAACAACATGGGTTTTAATTTGCAAAGGAGGATAAACATGTCTGCAACAAAATCAGTCTACAGAAAAGTGCAACTCCTGGTTATTATCGTGGCGATGGTTATCGCCCTGTTTGCCGTGACGGCAGTTGCGGCCGCTGCGACGGAGGTTTCGGCGGCAGATTTTGTCAATAACGTCTATGACATTAACGCAGCAGACACCTATAATATCTTGCTGCCGATGTCACGGGCGCCATCAACGTCAATACGACAGGCGCGGTGACCATCGTCGGCTCCAGCGCCTCGACCCAGTACGGCGCCCTGAGCATCACCTGCACGGTGGCGGGTGCCAACCTGACCATGCAGGACCTGTTCATTTCGGCAGGTCACCCGGCGTCTCAGTACTATGACAGCAACAATGGTAGTTATTGCTACAACATCCTCAACTTCACCGGCACGGGCAACACGCTGACGATCGAAGGCAGCAATGTGTTGGAGGCGGTAGCGAACGGCGCCGTTATCCATGTCGCTGCCAACGCGGCGCTGGCCATCGGCGGCGACGGCACCCTTTACCTCTATAAGACCGGCGCCTGGACCGCCATCGGCGGGAATGGGAGCGAGACCAACGGCGAAATCACCATCAACGGCGGCGTACTGAATCTCATTGCCAACGCCCGCGGCGCGGCAATCGGCGTCGGCGCGGGCGATTCCGGCGGCGGCTCCACGCTTCCGAGTTCCACCGGCAATGTCTATGTCACCGGCGGCACGATCAATATCAATGTGGACTGGGCGGGCGCGGCCATCGGGAACGCAGGTTCCAGCAACACGCCGAATCAGGGCAACATTTCCGGCAACCTGATCGTGACGGGCGGCTCCATCCGGACGTTTATCGACGAAAACGTGTATTCATTATGGGGCCTCGGCAGCAGGGGCGTCAATGACGTCGGCATCACCGCCACCAAGACCGACGACGGCAACAGCCTTGTCTACCAGTGCGTGATTCCCGACGCCGCCAGCTACAACGAGGTGTATGTGGACGGTGCTCTTTTCTATGCGGGCGATCTGCACGCGTACAAGTATATCAACGAGGAGCTGGAGCAGTCCAGTCAATACGACATCACTGACACCACGCAGAATTGGGTGCCCGGCAGCGACACCAACCTCTACCTCTACCTGACCGGCGAATACCATATGTTGACTGTCAATGGAGTTGATTACGACTGCATTTGGGACAACGGCGCTTTCGAGCTTATCGAAATATAAGGCCGGGCATCTATTTCGCGCATAAATTCCTTTAACCAGTCGGTTGTATTGACGGCCGAAATAAATGGAACGATTTCTTTCAAAGGCGGTGTTGGACGGACTTTCGTCCCACCAACTCGCCTTGGGAGGGAGCTAGGAGGTATTCCCATGAGTACAAAAAGGAAGCGCTGCGTACCGGCGTGTTTGATTTTTCTCTTCATGCTGTGCGTCATGCTCCCAGCAGCGGCGCTGGCAATGGAGCACTCCACAGCTGTTAGTGCCGACGCGGCCTGGAACGACAACGACACGGTCAGCGCGTTAACCATCAGCGGCGGCACCGCAGAAGAGCCGATCGTCATCACTGTGACCGGCACCGTCACGGTGAACGGCATGATCACCATCGGCCCCGGCACCCATGTCAAATTCACCGGCGGCGGGACACTGCTGCGCGGCGCGGGCTATCTGGACTCCTTGATTGAAGTTAGCGAAGGAATGCTGACACTAGAAAATGTCGTGCTTGACGGAAACAAAGACAATGTTTCTGCGGAAATGGCCCTTGTCAATATTATTTCAAACGGCAGCATGACGATGAACGACGGCGCCGTTCTGCGGAATAACAGAAACACCACGCGCCTCCCCACCTATACCGGCGGCGGCGTGCGGCTGTACAGCAACACCGGCGCCTTGGTCATGAACGGCGGCAGCATTACCGGCAACGAATCGGCCTGTGACGGCGGCGGCATCCACGTACATGCTCGCAACACCGTCAAAAGCACCTTTGTCATGAACGGCGGAAGTATTGCCGGCAACAGCGCAATAATAGGCTACCCTGATAACCCTTACGCTGAAAGCGGAAAAGGCGGCGGCGTAAGTCTTTTCCACAATGCCACCTTTGTTATGCACGGCGGCACCATCAGCGGCAACAGCGCCGAGGTTGCCGGCTCCGCAATCTACGGAGCCAATGGCTCCGCCGGCCCTTCGACCCTTACCATCTCGCCCCAAGCGGACGTTGCGATTGCGGGCTCCATCGTAGGCGAAAGTATTGTGCCCGTCGCCGTCACACCGGCCGACGGCTACCCCATCGTCTCCGTGACTGTTGACGGGGTTTTGCAGAGCGCGGCGTCAGGCGGCAGTTACAGCATCGGCACCGTTGCCGGCAGCCTGGAGATCGTCTTAGCGAGGGATAACCCGCCGGTAGCCGGCGAGCCATGGGATGGGGAGACCAGTACCCAGGTGGAGGAGACCGACGCGGCCGGAAACGCGGGAAGCGGCTATTACCGCATCTCCACCGGCGCCCAGCTGGCCTGGCTCGCCCAGCAGGTCAACGCAGGCCAGAGTTTCTCCGGCAAGACCGTTCTCTTGACCCACGACATCG
>DNIT01000146.1:6064-6332 GCA_003489345.1 Pelotomaculum sp.
TGACCCACGACATCGACCTTGGCGAAAAGGAATGGACGCCCATCGGCTCCCCGTCCATCACCATAACCCCGGTCACGGATCCTGATTCCCAATATGGGGACTCCGCCACGCTGGACGGCACGGGGCATTCCATCTTCGACGGCACCTTTGACGGCGCCGGATACGAGATCAGCGGACTATGCGTCAGTGAAGGCAACGGCGTTGCGCTCTTTGGCTACCTGGGCAGCGCCGGCGGGATCAAAGACCTGAGCGTTTCCGGCACAGTCCA
>DNIT01000146.1:6345-6479 GCA_003489345.1 Pelotomaculum sp.
ATGGAGGGTGTGACGAACAAAGTCGTAGTCAGCGCCACCGGCAACTATGTGGGCGGTGTGGCGGCCGAGGGTGTGGGAACAATCACCATCACGGACTGCCACAACCGCGCCTTTGTCTCCAACAGCTCCAACAC
>DNIT01000146.1:6579-7121 GCA_003489345.1 Pelotomaculum sp.
GTCTCCAACAGCTCCAACACCAGAAGCTCCGGCAAGGTGGCCGGCATCATCGGCCGGGTCGATACCGGTTCTTCCGCCACCATCACGGCATGCTCCAACACCGTGCCCATTACCGGATATCAGTATGTGGGCGGCATCATCGGCGGTCAGTTCGGGTCGGTGGACGTGTCCTACTGCTACAATACCGGGAACCTTACCGGCATCAGTTTCGGGAAGGTCTACTTGGGCGGTATATCCGGCAAGCTGCACGACGGCACCATCAGCTACTGCTATAACACAGGCGATCTGTACGACCAGCACTGGTCCGCAGGACATGTGCGGGCCATTGGCGGCATTGCCGGCTGCGAGGAGAATCATACGGTCGGTACGGCCATTAGCAACTGCTACACCACCGGGAGTATTTCCATCTATACCGGAAACATGATCTACGGGACCAACTGGATCTATATGCTCGGCAACATCTCGGGCGGCAACAGCTCGACGGCTGCCAACACCATGGCCTATGAAAACTGCTACTATCTGGAGAACCGCATCGCCCAGGC
>DNIT01000045.1:0-319 GCA_003489345.1 Pelotomaculum sp.
GAGGAGAAGAGTCGGCCCGCCAGGTGCGCCTCAGGGCCGAACGCCTGGGGGCGCTGTCGCCGGGTCTGCTCCTGGCCTGTGAAACGGATATTGATCAAATCGAGAGACACCTCCGGCAAATCTCTCCTCCCGTGGCGGTGATTGATTCCATTCAAACCATGTTCAAGTCCGACCTTGCTTCCGCTCCCGGCAGTGTCGGCCAGGTGCGCGAGTGCGCCGCCCAACTGATGAGGCTTTCTAAGACCACCGGAATATCGATATTTTTAGTCGGCCACGTTACCAAAGAAGGGATGCTGGCCGGCCCCAGGGTGCTGGAGCT
>DNIT01000045.1:424-7939 GCA_003489345.1 Pelotomaculum sp.
ACTGGAGCATATGGTGGACACGGTGCTTTATCTGGAAGGGGACCGGCACCAGTTTTTCCGTATTCTGCGTGGTGTTAAAAACCGGTTTGGCTCAACTAACGAAATCGGTATATTTGAAATGAGCGACGCCGGCCTGGTTGAGGTAGCCAGCCCGTCCGCCATATTTCTTACCAAACGTCCCAAGGGTGGTGACGTGCCCGGGACCGCCGTGGCGGCCGCTCTTGAAGGGAGCAGGCCGATCCTGGTGGAAATACAGGCGCTGGTCTGTCCGACAGGCTATGGTACTCCCCGCCGCATGACAGCCGGTGTGGACTATAACCGGGTGGCTCTGATCACCGCCGTGCTTGAAAAAAGGATGGGTTTCAACCTGGGTAACCAGGATATCTATGTCAATGCCGTAGGAGGCGTAAGGTTGGACGAACCTGCGGCGGATTTAGCCGTGGCCTGCGCGCTGGCCTCGAGTTTTAAAGATATTCCGGTGGATCCGGGCCTGGCATGCGCCGGGGAAACCGGCTTGACCGGTGAATTGCGCCCGGTTACAGGTGTGGAAAAAAGGATCAGAGAGTCGTTTAAAATGGGTTTCAGCCGCTTTTTGATGTCGAGCCACAGTGCCGCCCTGTCCGGGGACGATTATGGCTTGCTCAGAGCGGACACTCTGGCCGAGGCGTTGGAAATGGCTTTATTGGCGTGAGGTGAATCATGAAGGAAGAAAAAGCGGAAGACAGACTGTTACGAGTGCTTCGTTCGGTAGCTCCCGGCAGGCCATTGCGGGAGGGACTGGAGAATGTCCTGCGGGCCAAAAATGGAGGGCTAATCGTCCTGGGGGAAAACCCGGAGGTTCTGGAAATCACTGAGGGCGGCTTTGTGATTAACGCCGATTTCAGTCCTTCCAACCTCTATGAACTGGCCAAAATGGACGGCGCCATAATCCTCAGCAAAGACGCCAAAAAGATTCTGGCAGCCAATACCCAGATGATCCCCGATCAAAACATTCCATCCAGCGAGACGGGTATTCGCCACCGCACCGCAGAGCGGGTGGCCAGGCAGACCGGAGCCCTGGTTATCGCCATCTCACAGCGCCGGGGAATCATTACTATCTATAAAGGGACCCTTAGATATGTCCTGCGGGACCTGGGGGTAATCTTGACCAAGGCCAACCAGGCGGTCCAAACCCTTGAAAAATACCGCTCGGTATTGGATAAGTTTCTGGTGGCCTTAAGCGTTATGGAATTTCAGGAGACAGTCACCCTTTTTGACGTTGCCAAGGCCATCCAGCGGGTGGAAATGGTCTTAAGGGTGGTAAAGGAAATTGAAAGATATACCACCGAGCTGGGGGTGGAAGGCCGGCTGATCACCATGCAAGTGGAGGAACTGGTGTCCAACGTGGAGGAGGAGGGCCTCTTGATCATCCAGGACTACGCCACCACCCTGGCCGACAAGACGCCTGCCGCCATCCTGGGCGTAATCGGCAGCTGGCCTGCCGAGGACTTCCTGGATCTTTCCTTGCTTGCCCGCGCCCTGGGTTACCCCGGCAGCGCCAGTATCCTGGACCAGCACGTCGTGCCGCGGGGCTATCGCATTTTGCAGAAGGTGCCGCGGCTGCCCCTGCCTGTGATTGATAACCTCGTTAAGACCTTTGGTGCATTGAATAAAATATTGTTAGCCACTATTGAGGAATTGGACGAGGTAGAGGGCATAGGGGAGGTCCGTGCCCGTTCCATCAAGGAAGGTTTAAGCCGTTACCGCGACCTGTTGCTGCAAGACAGACATAGTTAAAAAAGAAAGCAGGGGGAAGCAGGGGGACGGTTCTTTTGCTTCCTTGAAAATAACTGTACAGCCGGTTCAGTCCACAGAGCGAATCCCGAAAATGCAGGTGCGAATTCATTTGCGCAGAAGTTACATTAGACCCCATGCCGCCTGCGGCAGTACCAGCAGAAAATGAAAATTTATATTTTCAGGATAGCAGTTCAAGTCCGGCGCTAATGCGCCGTGTGCGATTGAAATCACACCTGCAGCACTTGTGTACCTAGCGCCGCGATAACGGTATGGTAAACTATCCCAAGAACAAATACTTTCTAAATTTAATACCCCTTTAAACCGGGAGGCCGTTTTGAAAAGTATTCTTTTAGCTTTTTACCAGTTAACAAGACTGCCCTTGCCAAATATAGATTTTGACGAAAAAGCTTGCGGCCGGTCCACCCTTTATTTCCCTGCCGTGGGATTGTTTTTAGGAGGCCTGCTGGCCTCTCTGGCATGGGCGGCAGGATTTTTATTCCCTGCGGGGATCAAGTCTGCACTGATTGTCGTTGGTATGGTTGTCCTGACCGGCGGCATGCACCTGGACGGCTTTATGGACAGTGTTGACGGCCTTTTTAGCGGGCGGCCGCGGGAAAGAAAGCTTGAGATTATGCGGGACAGCAGGGTAGGAGCTTTTGGCGTTATCGGAGTAATATGCCTGCTGTTATTGAAATACAACCTTTTGCTCGAGCTTCCGGACGGTGTTTTATTTAAAGTCCTGCTGGTTATTCCTGCGATAAGCAGATGGGGCATGTCCATTGCTGTTATAGCCTTTCCTTATGCCAGACCGGATGGGCTCGGAAAAGTTTATGCCGTGCAGTCAGGCAGAAGGGAGCTGGCAGGCGCAAGCATTATTACCGCTGTTGCGGTCGCATTGATTCTAGGGCTGCAGGGGGCCTGGCTGGTGGCGCTGGCGGCTTTTGCCGCCTGGTTGGCAGGCAAAAAGATTGTCAAGGAGTTGGGCGGGTTAACCGGTGACACCTACGGGTTTATCAATGAACTGCTTGAGGTGGTCCTGCTCCTGGCAGTTTACCCCATACTCCGGTGGACCTGCGGCTTTCATTCTGTTTTCTAGCTGCCAATATACAGGCGCTTGTTTCATTTTGAAAGGAGTTATGCAAGTTGCCTCTGGAACACACACACGGCGGAAACTTGAATAAAGACGCCCGTAAGTACGGTCTGCAGGTCAAAGACATTACGGATTTCAGCGCCAATATCAATCCTCTTGGACCCTCCCGCAAGGCGCTTTCAGCCATATCGAAAAACCTTGACCTGATTTCCGCCTACCCGGATCCGGACTGTACTGAACTTAAGTCTGAACTGGCAAAATATCTGGGGATAAAAGAAGAAAGGCTGCTGATGGGTAACGGGGCAGCTGAATTGGTTTACCTGCTGGTCCGCGTACTGAGGTGCAGGAAGGCGCTTATCCCGGTACCGACTTTTTGCGAATATGCCCTTGCGGTTTTGAGCCAGGGGGGTGAAGTGCTTGAACTGCCCTTGCCCGAAGAAAACGGCTTCAGGCTCCCGGTTGATGAAATCATCGCCTCATTGCCTGACGCAGACCTCCTTTTTCTGTGCAACCCCAATAACCCCACCGGGCGGCTAACCAGCCGCAAAACAATCCTGACCATTCTTGAAAAAGCGTGTTTACACAGAGTGATGGTCGTCATAGATGAAGCGTTTATGGATTTTGTCCCCAGGCGGGAGTTTTTTTCTGTTGTCAAAATGGCCGGACAACAACCCAACCTGGCGGTCCTTTACTCCATGACCAAATTCTTTGGCATCCCCGGTCTGCGCCTGGGAGCAATAGCCGGGCCCGGGGAACTGCTGTCCCGCATGAACGCCGCCAGAGACCCCTGGAATGTTAATGTACTGGCCCAGGTTGCCGGCGCAGCCGGCTTGACCGATTACCAATACATGCGGGATACCTGCCGCATAGTGAACTGTGAAAAGAAATTTCTTTTCGGGCAACTGGCCTCCCTGCCCGGTGTCCACCCTCTGCCCGCAGCCGCTAATTTTATCCTCGCAGATGTTGCCGGCAGCGGGTTCACTTCATTTGAATTAACCGAACTGCTGGGCAGGCAGGGAATACTGGTCAGGGAATGCTCTGATTTTAACGGGTTGGCCGGTCGCTTTCTGCGACTGGCGGTAAAAACCCGCCCGGAAAACGAGAAGCTGTTGCTGGCTCTTAAAGCAATATTGCAGGGAGAGAATAAATGAGTTGTCGGGTGTATCTAATCAGACATGGGGAAACAGAGTGGAATAACACCATGAAGTTCCAGGGAGCGACCGATATACCCTTGTCGGAGCGTGGCCGCCGGCAAGCGGTTAGCCTGGGTAAACGGCTGGCGGCACTGAAGCTTGACGCGTTTTATGCCAGCGACCTGGTCAGAGCGCGTGAAACAGCAACAATTATCTCCAGCCGGCACGGCATGTCCATTGAGACTATCCCCGCACTAAGGGAGCTGAATTTTGGAGCCTGGGAAGGGTTAACCATAGCAGAAATACAGAAGCTTTTTGCCAATGAATTAGAACAGTGGTGGGAAAATCCGTTTTCAATCAGGATCCCGGGCGGTGAAACCTACAATGAATTGATTGAAAGGTCCGTTAACGCCATCAAGGAGATTGTAGCGCGGCACAGCGACGGCCGGATAGCTGTGGTGTCCCACGGGGGTCCAATCAGAAGCATCGTGGGCAGCGTTCTGGAAATGGATTTGGGTAAATACTGGCGGCTGGGACTTCATAACGGGTCTTTGAGTATCCTTGACTTCACTGGTTGGGAGTACGGAATTCTTACGCTTTTCAACGACTGCTCCCATTTAGCCGGCAACAATGCCGGCAGCTCTTATTAGTAAGCCATTGGCTTAAAGACGATGAATTTAATCTTGCATTTAAGAAAAAGCTATCCATATGAATTTTCATCCTTCTGCTGATACCGCATCAGCGGTATGGTTGTCTCATTGTAGTCTAATGAGAAATTACATGTTGTATTAACTTTGATTTGCCTGGTACATACTCCTGTCAGCTGTTTTTGGTAATAGCTGCACGCTCTGTCGAGTTTCCAAATAACTATTTTGAAGTGGGGGAAAAAGATGAAAAAGCGAGAGATAGCATGTTTGGGAATAAGATTTCTCAGTATCTATATGATTCTTCAAGGAATTATTGTAACGGCTAATGTGGTTCCACTTTTAATTTCAACAATAAGTCAAAAAACCAATGAAAACCATTCATACTATTTTTTTTCATGTTTAATCATTATCGTCTTCGGAGTTATATTATGGCTTGTTTCGGATCAGTTATCTGCAATTATATTTAAAGAAGAAGCTCACTTTGAAGGTGGTTTAGGTACAACTACAAAAGAATTGCAAACGGTATTATTTTCTCTTCTTGGTCTGTTTTTCTTGGGCAATTCCTTGCCGAAATTAGTTACCATCCTAATAAATATATATGTTATGCATGAAACACCAAATATGACACTGAACTTAATATCTGGATTGGCAGGAGTAATAACTGAAATTGTTCTAGGTTTGGTAATATTCCTTAAGGCACATAGCTTGGTCAGTTTCTTAAACACCACCAAGGAAGAATAATGGCGTCTGACTTGAAATATTTCATTATTGATAATAATCTTAAATTTCAGCCCCATCCAAAACTGTGACAAGGTAAAAGGTGATGGAGCCTTCTGAATTGGCAGTAAAAATCTGCGAACATCCAAAAAAAATTTGACACAATACGAGTAACATACAGGTGTCGTATTTCCTTTGTTATACTATATTTGCATGGGAGGTGTAAATGAAATGGCGTCGACCAAAGAATTTGTTGAATACGTTTCTGGGCAGCTTGCCGAGGCGGGCACAATTAGTTATAAAAAGATGTTTGGAGAATATGGCTTTTATTGCAATGGGAAATTTTTTGCCTGTGTCTGTGACAATCAGTTTTTCGTAAAAATCACCGACAACGGACAAAAAATATTAAAAAACGCGGAAACAGCACCGCCTTATGAGGGAGCAACTCCCTATTTCCTAATTACAGACCTTGATGATAAGAAACTGCTTCATAAGCTGACAGTTGCTACATGTGAGGCCTTGCCTGAACCAAAACCAAAAAAGAAAGGAAAAAGAAAAGATGCTTAAACCAAATGCAGAAGCTTATTTTAGCCCTGCGTCGGTTAGGATGCTGTTGAGCCTTGCATGAAAAGTTAACCCGGACAAATTATTTTAATACTTTGCCGCCCCTCCTGAATATAGTCCTTCCTTCAACCATAACCAGAAACGGGTCAAGGTGGGAATCCAGAAGGACCAGGTCGGCGTCATACCCTGGCGCAAGGCGTCCTTTTTTTTGCAGCCCCAGGACAGCGGCCGGGTTTGCCGAAGCCAGTTTTACTGCCTGCGGCAGTTTCAGGCCGGCCAATTTAACCATATTCCGAACGGCGTCAAGCACGGTGATGGTACTGCCTGCCAGCCTGCCGCCGGGAATTTCAGCCCTGGACCCTTTGACTACAATTTTCTGTCGTCCAAAACGGTAACATCCGTCCGCCAGGCCTGCCGCCGCTATGGCGTCGCTGACCAGGACCAACCGGTCGCCTTTTATATGCCACAGGAGCTGCAGCATAGCCCGGTGTACATGTACGCCGTCGGCAATTACCTCAACAGATAATTCTGGTGAGACCAAAGCTGCCCCGGCCGGGCCGGGTTCCCGGTGGTGTATGGGAACCATGGCGTTAAAGATATGGGTGATGTGTTTTAATCCTGCTCTTGCGGCATTTATGGTTTCGGTAAAGGTGGCTCTCGAATGGCCGAGGGTGGGGATTACACCGCAGGATGAAAGCAACTCCACAACCTCAAGAGCCCCCGTAAGCTCCGGAGCCAGGGAAACCATCCTTACCTTACCTTGGCCGGCGGACAGCAGTTCATTCATTTCATGCTTATCGGGTTCTCTCAGGAAAGGAATGCCTAGGGCGCCGCTATACGAACGGTTCAAAAAGGGGCCCTCAAGGTTAGCGCCGATAATAGAGGCTCCCGCAGCTGATGTTGTATGGCTGGCCGCCGTCTCCAGCGCAAGGGCCATTCGCTCATGCGTTGACGGAGCGACGGTGGCCAGCATGGCTGTGGTGCCGTGTCGCCCGTGATAGCCCGCGATCCGTTGAAGCGAGCCGGGGTCACAGTCTAGTATGTCCGCGCCATCGGCGCCATGCACATGCAGGTCAATAAAACCCGGGGCAATAATGAGTCCGGCAGCGTCAATATTCTCCACAGCCGCCGCAGGGTCCATTTGCTCCAGGGACACAATTTTTCCGTCTGAAACAACCAGAGAACGGTTGGCGATGAGTTTTTCTTCCCCCACCAGTGTTCCTTGGTTCATTATAAAATCGAACACGCTCTCACCTGCATTAAATTGTAATACACACCTCATGATACATTAATTTATCGAGCCAGGGAACAATAATTGTAAAAAGAGGGGGATAGTTATGGAGCAGAATGATTTTATGCAAAGCAGGGTTCCCTGGAGTACCGAACCAAGCCTCAAGGATATGGCCCAGGAGGTAGGGATCGATTATGACCGCCTAATTGACGGGATTAAAGAAGATAAAAGCGACTCAGAAATAGCAGGTGAACTTGCTGTTCCGGAAAAGCTGATTTACCACCTGAGAGACCATTTTTACACGCGTGGCGTACATTCGATCATGGGACAGGATTAACAGACTATAGGGTCAGGGTT
>DNIT01000045.1:8033-18940 GCA_003489345.1 Pelotomaculum sp.
AAATATTGAAATACTATCATATGATAATATTTCAATATTTAAACCCTGACCCTATCTCCTGCAAAGTAGGCTGTTGCATGACAAGCAGAATATTTCTTGCAACATGTTCGTCTTCCTCTGATATGTTTGCCTCTTTCTTGATTAAACTATTAAATATGTCCATATAGGTAATGCAGATCCTTGTTGACTGTGCTATAATAGACGGAATATATCGCTTTAAATTGCCGGCCTTGCCGGTGGAGGGGGTAGAAATCAATGCAGCCGGAAAAATTTGATAAAACCGGTTTAACCTTTGATGATGTTATGATTGTCCCGGCAGCCTCAGAAGTCCTGCCCAGGGAAGTCGACACAGTTACCAGTCTTACAAAAGAGATCAAGCTGAATATTCCTCTCATGAGCGCAGGAATGGACACCGTCACAGAATCCAGAATGGCTATCGCTATCGCGCGGGAAGGCGGAATCGGTGTCATTCACAAGAACATGACTTCTGAACGACAAGCCCTTGAGGTTGACCGGGTCAAACGTTCAGAACACGGGGTAATCTCAGATCCCTTTTATTTGTCTCCTGATCACCCCGTAAGTGACGCGCTGGTACTGATGGAAAGGTACAGGATTTCCGGTATTCCAGTCACGGTTAAGGGGAAACTGGTTGGTATTTTGACCAACCGCGACCTTCGCTTTGAGCTTGATTTCACTAAAAAAATTGGTGAAGTTATGACCAAAGACAACCTGGTAACAGCACCTGTGGGGACAAACTTGAATCAGGCCAAAGAAATTCTGCAGAAGTATAAAATCGAAAAGCTACCAATAGTTGACGAACATTTTAACCTAAGAGGCCTAATTACCATCAAAGATATTGAAAAGTCTCGCCAGTATCCTTACTCCGCCAAAGACAAACGTGGCCGCTTGCTGGTAGCTGCGGCAGTCGGTGTCACGGCGGATACCCTTGCCAGGATCGAGGGCCTGGTAAAAGCCGGCGCGGACGTAATAGTGGTTGACACGGCGCATGGTCACTCCCGGGGAGTAATTGATTTGATTTATAAAATAAAACAGAAACACCCGGAAACAGCGATTATTGCCGGTAACGTCGCTACCGCCCCAGGAACCCAGGCACTCATTGAGGCCGGCGCTGACGCGGTCAAAGTCGGGATCGGACCTGGTTCCATCTGTACCACCCGGGTGGTTGCCGGAATCGGTGTTCCACAGATTACGGCTATTTATGACTGCGCCCAGGCGGCGGTAGCCTACGGAATTCCCATTATTGCTGATGGCGGCATTAAATACTCCGGGGATATAACCAAGGCCATTGCGGCAGGAGCAGATGCTGTAATGCTTGGAAGCGTTCTGGCCGGTACGGAAGAAAGCCCCGGGGATATTGAAATATACCAGGGACGCAGTTACAAGGTATACCGCGGTATGGGTTCACTGGCGGCCATGAAGGAAGGCAGCAAGGACCGCTACTTCCAGGAGCAAACGGAAAGCGATAATAAGCTGGTGCCTGAAGGTGTGGAAGGAAGAGTACCCTTTAAAGGCTCCCTCTCCGATACGGTGTATCAACTGATTGGCGGACTAAGAGCCGGCATGGGCTATGCGGGCTGCGGGAATATCTACGAGTTGAAAACAAAAACACAGTTTATACGCTGCACTCCGGCAGGGTTGAAAGAAAGCCACCCCCACGATGTGGTCATAACCAAGGAAGCCCCAAACTATAGCCTCTAAGCAAAAAAAGGCCTGCAGTTCCACGCTGCAGGCTTCTTTTTATATTTTATATCCGCTATCCTCGAACAACATGTCGTCAAACTTCATGTTATCCTCACAGCTTACATTTGCCCCTATCCGAACCATTAAAACGTTGGCCGGGTGTTCGATAATATCGGGATCGTCAGTGTCCCGCCTGCTCAAGCCTACCGAACCGAAAAGTCTAGCCAGCATTTTTTGGTACGTAAACAAGTCCAAACCGCTCGATTTTAAGTCCCAATGCCAGCAAAACTCAACGGTAACGATAATGTGGTTTTCCATCAGCGGATTGTTGAACGCTTCCCGCAACAGCGCAACTCCAATCCCGCGTTGGCGCCAGTCAGGGCTGATCTCAATACCGCCAAGTTCTAAAACTGTGGAGTGTTTGCTCCACCGGCTAAAGCCATCCGGGTAGTGGAAAGTAACATAACCAACGATCTCACGGCCATACCTGGCAATATAGACCATCCCTTCGGGCAGTCCCGCAATAGCTGCCAGCGCTTCCTTCTGTTTGGCAGGCGGGCGGAAAACGGTCAGTTTATTGTTCATACTGAGCTCTTCAAGTTTTGCTGCTTCCAGAGGACCTTCTATTAATATTTCTCCCAGGGAGGTCTTTCGCGATTCGACTGCGCAACATGCTGTGCTCATAAGGCTCCCCCCACAAGGCATTTGAAAACCCCCGGCTACCATTGGAACTTGAATATCGACCATTCAGGGTAAATATTTAACCTTTCACAATTATTATATGCATACGGGACTTTCTGATCAATATTAATATTCGTTCATGTCCCTATTTCATGGGAGCAAAAGATATTGTTGAATAATGCAGGAAATAATTTACAATTATTTATTTACATTAAAAGGAAACTACTTTTCCATGATGAATTAATAAGTACAGTGACAGTAATAAGCACAAGGAAGGTGAACTTTGGAAATGGCCGGTAAGTTAAATTCCCTTACAGACGTTTTAAAGAAAACATTATTCTTTTTCGAAGCCCTGTCAGTAGGTGAGCTGGCTCCACACGTCCACAGGAGGATGCTCAAAGATTACACCCTGCAGCAGGTGGAAGAAAAGGTAAAACTTTGCCTCAAACAAAATGAATGCTTTTACAGGGAAAAAGAATACTGGCGTTTAAACCTTGAAGGCAATAAAGACAACGATCAATTTTACTCACTGCTGCTCAAAAAAGGTCAGCCTCAAAGCCTCCGGGAAATATCCAAAAACATAAACGTTAAAAGGAAAAAGGTTAAGAAGCTGTTTTCGGAGGAAGCCAGCCTGATTTCAGACGGAAGGTTTATCCAATTGGAAAACGGTTACTGGGGTTTAACTGAGTGGGAAGTTGAAACCAGCCATTACTCTCTGAAAAACTTGGTTATAAAGGCTATGAAGATTCATCCCGGCGGCCTTTCTATTCAGCAATTGCACCAGTTGTTAAATACCTGGCGGGAAACCGACAGCAAGACGCTTGAGGAGGTCCTCAATAAGTTTCCATATTTTGAAACAGTGGGGGAGGGTGTCTGGAGCTACAATCCAACGGTAAGGGTTGTCTATGAAGAATTGCTCAAGAAATTCCTCAACATGATCGACAGGCAAAAACAAAGATGGCATCGCGACCGGAACAACTGGAAAAACAAATCGGCTCTTTTGCAAAACAACCTGGAGGAAGTTATGGCCGGGCACAGGGAGGTGGCGGCAGCTCTGGCTGAAAAAATGGAACTGACCAACCAGCATGATTACCTCCTGACCCAGATGGCTGAGAAGGACTTGCTGCTTTCCCTACGAAAAAGAGAAATTTTCCGCTACCGGGAGCATATCAATAAGCTGGAGTCTAAGTGCAACAGCATTCTATACCAGTGCCGGCTTTGGGTTAAACGCGCAAGGGAGGCTCAGGAGGAAATTGCCAGGCAAAAAGAGCTTCTGGCCAAAAATCAGGGAAGTCTGGAGGGCCTTTTTTCCAAGCTCCAGCAATATAAGGAGAAAGACAGGGAAAACAAGATGAGGCTCTCCGATTTGAAGGAGCAGCACAGCACCAGGGTGGCCGAGCTTCAAACAGAAATTGTAGAATTGAAACAAAAGATTGAGCGGATACGCGAAATGTCGGCAATAGAAGAACGCCGGCTCCATGAAGAAATCAACTCACTAAGCAATGACTTAAAAAAATCACTCAGGGTTGAAGAGGAACGGCAGCGTTCATTCCTGATGGCCCAACAAGAGCTGGCAGCAGCCAAAGAGGACTGTCGGGAAATGGAATACCAACTGAGAAATCCTTTGATCAGAATGGTCATCAAAATATACTCTTTCTTAAACCGAAAGCATACTAAAACAACCACATAGAATATTTGCATAAATATGTTCCCGGAGTAAAAAAATGTAAATAAAATTGCTATGACAATAAAGGGGTAAATACCTCGCAGTAGCAAAAGCATCCTGATACAGCATAGTATGGATTGGTAAGTAATGGATTGCTTATGTCAAAATCCATAGCATCCTGTATGGGAGGGCCGTTTTTGCGACGATATGACATCCTGAAATCCTTTATCCCGATGATTCAATTGGGCTGCAATCCTGATGCTCTGGAATTAAACACTGACGAAATATTACTATTGAGCAAGGTCAACGAGGAAAGAGCTAGGTCCGGTTTACCACTGTTGTCAGTCAACCAGAAATTGGTTGAATTAGCCCGTATAAAAAGCAATGAAATGTTCGAAGAAAATTATTTCAGCCATATTTCACCAGTCTACGGTACCGCGCTTGACATGATAAAAAAAAGTGGTATAACGGCCAGGGTCATGGGTGCAGAAAATATAGCCAAGGCCAAAACAGCCTTGCGGGTTCATACCTTGTTAATGAGCAGCAGGGAGCACAGAGACAATATTTTGAACCCTCTGCATGATACAATCGGCATCGGCGTACATAGGAGCGTGTATGGGGTTATTGCGACCCAACTCTTCCTTGGCACACTAGATAAGTAAAAGCCTGCTGATGCAACAGGCTTTTACTTATTGTTTTCCCTTGGTAATTTTAGTCGTAGCGGCCACCGGCCGGAATTATTTTCTTCTTTCAGGTAAACTGGTATACCGGCAGCCCGCATTTAGCAGCTTCCGGGAATGCGCCAACTCTAACGAATCCTTCTCCCTTCGGCTTTCCTACCGGTTGGAGTTGCTGTCCCAAATATTCATGCCCGTACTGATAGGTCTCAGGAATTGGCAGGCGGGGAGCAGTAACCGGACGGTGGTGTTTGAATTGAAAAATCCCGGGCGCTACCTCTTGAAAACGGGAGTGTTTATACGGTGACACTGGTTCCGGAGTCTTATCCTTAACCGGCTCAACCTTTGGCTGATCGGCCTGCTTCTCTTCTTCAACTGTATAATCTGTAACTGCAATAACTTTATTTTCCTCGCCGGTTGCATCTTTGCCGGTTTTTTTTTCAGGCTCATCCTGGATAACGTCTTCTTTGGACTGACTTTCCCCAGTAAACTGCTGGCGGTAATAAAAGTATGGTTTCCAGTTCACAGCCTCTCACCTCCTAAAGTATACTATGCAAAAGTTTACCAAGAGGTAAATACTTTTAAATAAATTCCAAAAGCTTCACCAATTTATATATACTTACATATTTATGAAATAAAAATATAGTATACGGGACTAACGGTAAGCCGGTCTATTGTTAGTTCCCTAAGGAGGTTAATTTATGGAAACTGAAGGCTTAAGGCCACTCCCCCCATTTGAGACCGTTTGCATTGAAGTCCCGAAGGTATACGATTTCTGCTTTCAGGCAGAACGCCGTGAAAACGTCTGTACGCCCTTGGATCAATGCTGTCCGCCTGAAGGCGCCACAGTCAACTGTATCATCAACTCTACCGTTTGTTCTGAAGTTGGCAGGAGCACCCCCGATCAAACAGGACGGGCAAATATCACTTTCGCCGTAACGGTCACTTATACACTGCAGGTCCTGGATGCCGGCGGCATGATAGTTTGCGAATTTGAAGACCTTATGTTCAGCTTTACCAAAACTATAGTTCTCTGTGCACCGGTTGGTACCTTTACCAACTGTGAAATTGTCAGTTCCGCCTGTAGCTGCCTGATTCTCGGCAACCAGATTTGCTGCACTTTCGATCTTTGCTTAGTCATCCAATCCCTGGCTATAGTCAAATTGCTCATACCAAGTTTCGGATTCTGCACGCCGGCCATGTGTGAGCAGGTTTCGCCCCAACCTCCGTTCGTCTGTCCGCCGACTCTATTCCCGCCGCAGTGCAAACCGCTCTGCTAAAGTAAGGGGCCGGGCATAACCCCGTTCCAGCCGTATTGGCGTGCATTCAAGGAGGCAAATGATGTTGCTCTATCAGACACATTTTACTGTAACGGGTCTGGGTGATTTAGAAAAAGTAAATAAGATGAAAAAGACCATTTTATGCATAGAAGGGGTTAATAAAGTAGAAATAACAGGAGTGAACAGGGTAAGTATAACCTATGACCCCACGAAAACAATGCCCGGTGTATTCAGTTCTATTATGAGCAGTTTAGGTTTAAGAGTGCCCGGTGGATGAGGAAAGTGCTAGACACGGTAGTTACCGGGTAAAAAAAGGTTGGGCTTCTAGAGAAGCCCTTTCTTTATTTTAGAATAAATATTACCATCTTACTCTAATTTTCAACTTCTTATACCTATATGAAGGTAAAAATATCTTATTAAACCATAGACCCATTCATCGTTTGAAAACGATTTTGTCTATATTGCTCACAAAAAATATAATCTGACAGTAATAGTATTAAAAATGCCGAATCCCAGAAATATTTAAACTGGGTACGGGGGAACCAATTATTTGGGGTGAATCCCATTTGCGCCATGTATGCAGTATTGGTGTGCAAGAGGACAAGCCTGCCCTTTATTTTTGGTTGATAGTAGATCATGGGGCGACACGACACACTAATTTGGCAAAATGGGTAGGGTATCCTTCACCGAACCCGCCAGCTAACCCCGGAGGCGCTAAGAAAGGGGTAATCCTGTTGACAAGTATCAAGCGTTTACTGTTCGTACTCGTTCCTTGTTTGCTGTTAATTTTAGCCGCCGTACCGGCAGCTATGGCAGCACCGTCAGATCAAAGTGTAAGTTCAGACTGGGGCGACATTTATGGCTACAATGATTACTACGGTTACGGCAATCCACCCGCTACAAATGAGGCCGTCCTTGCCGCGGCACCAACAACTGCCGCAACGAATCCGCTGCAGTCATATTGGAACAAGTACTATGGAGCTGGATTTAACCAGAAACCGGTAACTACTACACCAACGACTCCAACGACTCCAACAACTCCAACAACTCCTACGACTCCGACCACCCCTTCCGGGAGCAGCGGATTAACAGCTGACGAGGCGCTTATGTTCGATCTGGTCAACCAGGAAAGGGTAAAAGCAGGACTGCCGGCTTTCACACATGATCAAAAGTTGACAGAACTGGCCAGGATGAAAAGTCAGGATATGTACCAGAACAATTATTTCAGCCACACATCACCAACCTATGGCTCCGCCCTAAACATGGAGAGACAAGCGGGCTATTCGGCCAGAGTCATGGGCGCGGAGAACATCGCCAAGGCGGCGACAACGACACGGGCACATGAACTGTTTATGGGCAGTCAAGGGCACAAGGCCAATATTCTCAATCCCCTTCACGACTCGATTGGTATCGGCATCACCAAATCAAGCAGCGGGGTAGTTGTTACCCAACTGTTCAGCGGCGACTAAACAACTGACTAAGATTAAAACCTAGAAATTTTATAATCATTATGCTTCAGGCACGCGAGAGCGTGCCTGTTTTTTTTGCTGCATGCACGGAGAAATAGAAACGAATCATATGATACAGAATAAAATATAGTTATACCAAACAGAATAAACCCTGCCAGCTTTGAATGAAAACAGGGCCTGGACCAAGAAAGGGGATACAATTTGATTTATTTCGACAGCGCGGCCACCTCATGGCCGAAACCTTCTAAAGTCTGGGAAGCCATGGAGCACTGTATAAAATTCGTAGGAGCCAACCCGGGCAGGTCAGGACATCAAATGGCGCTGGAGGCAGGGCGCCTCGTAGATGAAGCCAGAGAACTTCTGGCCACCCTGTTCAATATCAAGAATCCTGATCGTATTGTATTTACCATGAACGCCACGGAGGCACTTAACCTTGCCATCAAAGGCTTGCTCAAGGAAGGCCAGCATGTAATCACCAGCTCTATGGAGCATAACTCGGTAACCAGGCCGCTCTATGTTTTACAGGGCAAAGGGGTCGAAGTCACCAAGGTTCCCTGCGCTAAAGACGGCTCGATCAGCGTCAAAGATATTGAGTCGGCCATGCAACCGAACACCGCTGCCGTAGTAATAACACACGCCTCAAACGTTACCGGGACGATTATGCCGATTGGTGAGATTGGCCAGATCACCAAAAAGAAGGGAATCTGCCTGATTGTTGACGCCGCTCAAACAGCCGGGGTTTTTGACCTGGATGTTGCATTCATGGGGATAAACCTGCTTGCTTTTCCGGGTCATAAAGGGCTGTACGGACCTACCGGAACAGGTGGACTTTATATCGACGAGAGGTTGGAGTTGACGCCCCTGAAAGAAGGAGGCACAGGAAGTTATTCAGAGGCGCCCGGACAACCGGAAGTATTGCCGGAGCGTTATGAAAGCGGCACGGTTAACTCGGTAGGTATCGCCGGATTGACGGCAGGTTTAAAATTTATCCGGATGGAAGGGCTGGAAAGGATTAGAAAACACGAGATGGACTTAACCAAGCGCTTCCTGGAGGGAGTTTCCGGACTGAAAGGCATAACGTTGTACGGACCGGAAGAGCTTTACAACCGCGCGCCTGTCGTATCATTCAGCCTGGAGGGAAAACCGTCCGGGAAAGTGGGGTATGTGCTGGACCAGCAATATAAAATAGCCTGCCGGGCAGGCCTGCACTGTGCGCCTGATGCGCACAGGACCCTGGGTACCCTGGAGCAGAGACTGGTACGGTTTAGTTTTTCCTATTTTAACACTGAAAAAGAAGTTGACTTTGCTGTTCGCTCTTTGGCCAAGATCGCTGAGATACCGCCCGAGCAGTTTAACGAGGCCGAAGATAAATCTTGCGGCTGCTGAAATCTGGCAAAAAAACGGTATCAAAACTCGACCCTCATCACCTTTTATCGGAACTAAATTGCGTCCCATTTTGCACAGCGGGATCCCCAGCGGCCAATTACTTTTTCATTCTCAAAGATCTCAACTATCTCGCACATATTCGAGCACCCGTTACAGTCAAAGCTTCCGGTGCGATAGGGAAGACCGGTTACAGCAAATCCTTTAAAACTGGTGTTACCTCCCGCTGTCTTTTCCCTGGCCAACTGCGCGGCTCCGATTGCGCCCATTATATTAAAGTATTCAGGTATAATCACCGGCAAACCCAAAGCAGTTTCAAAGGCCGTTCGGATCCCCACATTGGCGGCAACGCCGCCCTGGAATACCACCGAAGGTAATATTTCCTTGCCTTTGGCCACATTGTTGAGGTAATTGCGGACCAGCGCTTCACACAGACCTTTAACAATGTCCGGGAGTCCATAACCCATTTGCTGTTTATGAATCATGTCCGATTCGGCAAAAACGGTGCAGCGCCCGGCAATACGCACAGAGGCTTGGGAATTAAGAGCAAGTTCGCCAAAACTGGTAATGGGGATGTTGAGGCGGGCAGCCTGCTGATCCAGAAAGGAACCGGTTCCTGCGGCACATACTGTGTTCATGGCAAAGTCAGTAACGATACCATTTCTCATAATAATTATCTTGGAATCCTGGCCGCCTACCTCCAGTACCGTCTGGACATCCGGTACAAGCATGGAAGAAGCGACGGCATGGGCGGTAATCTCGTTTTTTATCACATCGGCACCCACCATAACGCCTGCCAGGTAGCGACCGCTGCCGGTCGTACCGGCGCCGGCAATTTCAATGTCCGGCGGCACTGCCGTCGCTGCTTCTTTAAGACCTTCCTGGATAACCTCTATGGGTCTGCCCTTGGTGCGAAGGTAAAGGCCGGTCAGGACATCTCCGGCCTCGCTCATTACAACAATA
Organism: Pelotomaculum sp.; assembly: GCA_003489345.1. Classification (GTDB taxonomy): domain Bacteria; phylum Bacillota; class Desulfotomaculia; order Desulfotomaculales; family Pelotomaculaceae; genus Pelotomaculum_C. Next base: position 17,854 of record DNIT01000045.1, read on the forward strand.
TTTATACTGACTGATCCGACATCAATACCTAAATATGCTTTCATATCCAATCCTTTCTGTCGCTATTTAACCGGTTAAACAGTTACTTCTCACCTGCAGGAGTTTTTTTCTTCTCATGAGATCGGTAAATGCCTCCAACCGGGTAGACATGCCAGCTTTCCCGGTCTGCTCGTCAAGGAAAAAAGTAAGTACGGGAATATCATAATCCCTGCTGACCCTGGTCAGGATGGTGCGGGCAACAATTTCCGGGATGCAGGTAAAGGGAGCCAACTGGATCATACCATCAAACCCGCGCTTGGCGCAAAGAATGGTATTGCCGATTGAATCCCGGCCATGTCCTCCAACCAGTTCAGGGAGATAGGGTGCGGCGGCTTCTTTGACGGTCATTCCTTCAGTTGTTTCATTCCAGGTGTTATCCCGGGTCCACCCTGTAAGGAACATGGCCCTTTCTACTTCAACCCCCAGATTGCCGAGTGTTTCTTCAATCTCCAGGTTGCTGGCAGGTTCCAATAATACGTAGATTTCACCTACCATACCGACCTTTAGGACCATACGTTGAGGGTCCTGCGGAATATTTTTCAAGGCTTCCAGAGCAGCCGCTTCAGCTTCAATAATTTGCGGCGTGGTGTAAGCCCGGTCAATCCACTCAAGCGTCTTGCGATAGACCCTGGAGGTGCTGCCGCTGGTTAGTTCGCGTGGTCTGGTCACATGGCTCATTTTTTCCACGTTGTCCAAAGCCTGTAGTTTGCGCCAGGCTCGCTTTATGTGGGAAATAATGCCTCTTATGGAAACACGCGCTTTGTTAAGCGCCAATACGTTTCTGATGAAGTTTAAAGGGTAATGGCGGGGGGGCTCGAATACGATCATTTTTATATCATGACCAATGTCTTTAAGGATCTTGTGATGAAGCATGGCGTATTCCCCTGCCCGGCAAGGGCCCACACCGCCTGTCGTAACAATGGTATCGGCGCCCATTTCAATACATTCCAGGTAGGTTCCCATTAAGATTTTTAGTGGAAAACAGGCAAATTCGGGTGAATACCGTACGCCAAGATCGAGCGTGCGCTTGCTGGGACGGGGGGGGGCG
>DNIT01000045.1:19023-22797 GCA_003489345.1 Pelotomaculum sp.
GGGACGGGGGGGGGGCACCACTTCGTTACCGAGGTCCTCCAGAAGCATTTTAAATGTTCGCCACGATTCACCCATTCTTGGAAAAGTTACTTTCGACAAGCAAGCGCCTCCTTCCTACGTCTGACCATATCAACGAATGCCTCCAGGCGGGTGGTCATGCCTGCTTCTCCTGTTTGTTCATCAATCATCAGGGTCATAAAAGGAATATCACTGTGTTTTTTGGCTTCCATTTCGATTAATTTATTCAACAGGGAGTCAGGGCCGCAACCGAAGGCTGTTAAGTGCAGGACCCCGTCAATTTTGTTCTGGTTAAAAAGAAAGTGGGCCGCCTTGAGCGCCCTGTCACTGAAAGTCCAGAAAAGACGTTTTGGCAGGCTGCAGTTTTTCTGAAGGGCCAGTAAGGCCGGGTGAATATTTTCGGCCGTGATGACTCTAACCCCATACTTCCTTAGCTCATCAAGCAAATTCACGCTGATGAAACTGTCGTAAATGGCATAGGGATAACCAAGTACGGCAAACTTCAAACTGGGCTTGACAGAACCGTCAAAATTCGCCCCCCCGGTCTGGTTCTCCAGGAAATCCATGGCCTGAACGGGGCTCCATCCTTTTCTCAAAAGTCTGTTATAGCGGTGCAAAACCCCCACGGCTTTCAAATATGCAAGGAGTACCGATAGTATTGGCGCTCCCAGGCGCTTACCGATTTCAAGGTAAGCTTTTACAACCGCAAAGCGGCCTTGTCTTGTATCCATGCGGACGTCGATAATAGGCGGTACATTCTCAATAGAATACCGGATCATATCGGGCAGACCAAGAAATTTGGGACAGTAAACTGTCCTCCGGTTAAGGCAGACCACCCTTGGGATATAAAGGTAATCGACCTTGTCTTTAATATCCAGAACATGACCGTAGAATAGTTTAACAGGTACACAGGCGTCAGCCAGCGCCTCACGAGTCCCTTGATCCAAAATATTTTTGGTGGTCCTGCCGGATGTTACTACCTGGACACCGAGTTCGTTGAAAAAGGTCCGCCACATAGGGTAGTAAAGATAATATAAAAGAGCCCCCGGAATGCCAACCTTAATAGTCACACCGGTCATAGCCTCCTTAGTTGATATTGAGTTCTTATTACTATACTGGCTGCAGGGACGAGTTATGCCCGTTCCTTTTTCGTTTAAAATTCTATATTTCTAGGGAAATTCCTCCAGCAACAATCAACAAAAAAAGAGCCTTGACAACGAAAAAGGCCGCCTCTGCCGGGCGGCCTTTTGGTTTTTCTTTACTGTATTTTAATCCGGTGCATTTTCTTTTGACCTCTTTCAGTCTTAGGCATCCGGATCTCCAACAGTCCGTTGTGATAGTTGGCCAGGGTTTCTTCGGGTTTTACCTCCGCCGGCAAGGGCAGCATCCTGCTAAAAGTACCATAGTATCTCTCGGAGTGGAAGATGTTATCTTCGTCAACTTCTTTAAATCTTTTCAACTCGCCTTTTAAGCTCAGTGTGTCAGGAGTTACCGTGACTTCAATATCATCCTTGGACTCAATACCAGGTAGTTCAGCTGTTGCAACAACTTCCCGATCGGTCTGGTAAAGGTCAACTCTTGGTCCAAATTGTTCGGTAGCAGTCATAAGGCCCCGTTTTAAAAAATTGTGATCAAAAATTTTATTCATTTGGTTACGCAAATTACTGATTTCCCCAAAAGGATCCCAACGTACTATACTCATTTTTTCACCTCCAAATGAAATGTTTTAAATTAATATTTTGCAAATTGCTTATATTTTATACCTGCATGAATGCGTCGGGTGCCATAGTAGATATTTTGATATAGAGGAACTCTTTACGGTTTATATTGGCAGGCACGGCAGGATAATGATATCGGTTAGGCGAATAAGTAGGAGCAAAACAATTGTGTACTGGAGTGGTTATGATCAGCGATCTTACCGAAAAAGTCCTTCGCTCGAATATAATATACCGTGGTAGAATTCTCAACCTCAGGGTTGATACGGTAGAATTACCCGACGGCCGTACGGCAAAAAGAGAGATTGTGGAACACGCGGGAGCCGTGATCATCGTCCCGTTAAAACAGGACGGTCAGCTGCTTCTGGTAAGACAATACAGATCCGCCACCGGCAGGACCGCGCTGGAACTACCGGCCGGGAATATCGAGCCGGGAGAAGAATTGGAGTCGGCAGCCCTGCGGGAACTACAAGAGGAAACAGGTTATAAAGCTAAAGAGTTGGTTAGGTTGTGCAGCTTTTTCAGTACTCCCGGTTTCTCCGATGAGGAATTGCACTTATTTTTTGCATCAGGCTTGACCCTTCTAAACCAAAACCTTGATGAAGACGAATTTGTTGAGGTATTGACGGTACCCTGGGAAAACGCAATTCAGATGATCTGGTCGGGTGAAATCTGTGACGCCGCATCAGTGGCCGGTATTCTGGCCGTGGACAGCTATATGAAAAACCGGCTGTGAGCAAATTGCTCCGCCGGTTTTATTGTCAAACCTGCTGAAATTCTTCTAGTGATTTTATTCCAAAACAAGTTCCCTGCCGGACAAGCGGGCAGTACGGCAGTAACCAGCATGCTGTCCGGTAAGGTCGGGCGTAAACCTCTTGCCTGCAATGCTCAATACCGTTGGAGACAGCCGCATGGCCACCACCTTGGCGGAGCTGTTTCCATCAATGCCTGCATGGATTATCCCACGGCAGTTCCCCAGCACCAGCACGTTGCCGCCTGCCACCACCTCTGCGCCGGGGTGGATATCGCCCAGTACAACAACATGTCCCGCATAAACGATACGTTGTCCCGAACGCAGTGAACGCCTGACCATGAGCGCGGCTTCACCATCACCAACCGGCGCAGAAATTGCGCTCCGGCTTTGGTATGGCCGGGCCGTCTCTAACGTATCTTTAGAGCGCGTCACGACACTGTCGTCAGGGTTGGGGACCATTCCGTACTGACGGCAGATATCCTCAAGCTCACCCTTTTGGCTGGTAGGGATTTTTTGGTGCATGTCAGCTATGGAAAACTTGGCGCCGCTAAAAAACCCCCTGGCCGACTCCATCTTTGCGCGCAGTGTGCTTTTGATATCTTCAAATTCTCGGCTCGGGTCAAGGACAATTACCAAGCCGTTCCTAGTTCCTTTAAAACTAACCATTTGACTGCCCAAAGGTAACCGCCTCTTTCCACAATTTTCTCAATACCTTGTTTTAATTCGATTTTAGTTGACTTATTCCTTTAGAATTCAGAAATATTATCAATAAAAAAATCACAGCCTGCATAAAAAGATCGCTTTTGCGGCAATCTCAATTTAAGTGCACTTAATTGTCCCTTGGTCCCGGCAGAACAAATGGATCAATGGTGCTGCATGCTGGTGACTGGTTCACAATTGATTTTCCGGCTGACTATACTGTTTAGTGTCGATTTAAGCTTATTTTGCGGGAGGTACTAAAATGTCCGAATGGAGGAAGGACCCCATCGTTGACCGGTGGGTTGTCATCGCCACAGAACGCTCCAAACGCCCTTCCAACTACAAAGAGATCAGGGATGAAAAGAGTTATAGCGAATGTCCTTTATGCGAAGGCCACGAAAAAGAGACCCCTCCGGAAATAATCGCTTATCGCGAACAGGGAACCGGCAGAGATACTCCCGGCTGGTGGATGCGGGTAGTGCCAAACAAGTTTCCCGCAGTTGACATCGAGGGCCAACCCTACCTGCAGGAACGGGGTGTTTACCAGTTCATGCAAGGGGTGGGCGCGCATGAGGTTATCGTTGAGTC
>DNIT01000045.1:22905-24667 GCA_003489345.1 Pelotomaculum sp.
AGACATGAGCCCGGACTTGATACGCAATCAGTGAAACAGGTGGAGGAGGTCGTCTGGGGCTGGCGTGATCGCTCCCTGGATCTCCGCAAAGACCAAAGGCTGAAATATATTCAAATATTCAAGAACACCGGCCCTACGGCCGGCGCTTCACTGGAACACACCCATTCGCAGCTGATTGCGACACCTCAGGTACCAAGCGAGGTTGATGCGGAGATAACGGGGATGAATGAATACCATAACCGTTATGGCAGATGCGTGTTGTGCGATATCATTGGGCAGGAGTTGCGGGAAGGAGTGAGACTGGTTGCCGAGAACCGGCATTTTGTCTGCTTTGCGCCCTTTGCTTCACGTTTTCCCTTTGAAACCTGGATTGTCCCTACTGAACACCAGTCCGATTTCGGGCAGATCAGAGCACAACAGGTGCAGGACCTGGCGGCTATGTTCAGGTCCATCGTCCGCAAAATGACCCTGATGATTAAAAACATACCCTACAACATGGTGCTGCACACATCACCCGTTAACGTACAAAATGACTATGGAAACTATCACTGGCATCTGGAAATACTGCCCCGCCTGACTACCATAGCCGGTTTTGAACTGGGCACGGGATATTATATCAACCCCACCCCGCCTGAGATCGCTGCCCAGGCCTTGCGGGAAATACAGGAATTCTATCCATTACAAAAAGAATCGGAATTGGAGGTACCCCGGTATGTTTGATCGTCCCTTGAAAATACTGTTAGTATCTTCAGAAGTTGTCCCGTTTGCTAAAACAGGCGGACTTGCCGATGTAGCCGGTTCGCTGCCTAAGGCGCTGGCTTTGGTTGGAAATGACAATGCCGGCAATGATGTCAGGGTCGTTATGCCCCGTTACCGACAGATTGAAGGCGCCGCTTACCGCCTTGATTTTCCCGTACGCTTTAAGAATCGCTATGAAACCGCATTAATTAAAGAAAGTTCTATTGAATCCTACTACCAGGGTGCACATAAAACAATTCCCGTTTATATGGTTGAAAACTATCATTACTTTTATCGCGATCGAATGTACATGTTCGATGATGAGGCGGAGCGATTTGCCTTCTTCTGCCGGGCTGTCCTGGAAATGCTCCCCAGGTTGGAATGGCAGCCTGATATCATCCACTGTAATGATTGGCAAAGCGGACCGATACCCCTGCTGTTAAAGACCCACTACCGCCAGGATCCTTTCTACAGCCGGATAGCTACGGTTTTTACCATTCACAATCTGCAATACCAGGGCAATTTTTCGAAAGACGCCTTAAAACTGCTGAACTTAGGGGAGGAATATTTTCACCCGGACCTCCTTGAGTTCTTTGGCAGCGTTAGCTATATGAAGGCGGGCATTCTGTATGCGGACATCATCAACACCGTAAGCCGCACTTATGCGGCGGAAATTCAGCGACCCGATCTGGGTGAAAGAATGGACGGGCTGCTCCGCAAGCGCTCTGCCGACTTGTTCGGCATTGTTAACGGGATTAACTACCATGAGTTTAATCCCCGGACAGATCCAAGGATCCATCGCAATTTTGATCAGTTCAGCGTTTCTAATAAAAAAGAAAACAAGTTTGCGCTCCAAAAGGAGATGGGGCTGCCGGAGAAGGATATCCCGGTAATTGGCTTAATTACGAGGCTGGTTGACCAAAAGGGACTGGATTTGATCAGCCAGATCATAGACCCGCTCATGCAAGAAGATATCCAGATTGTTGTTTTAGGGAGCGGAGAACCCCATTACGAACAGTTGTTT
>DNIT01000045.1:24796-26155 GCA_003489345.1 Pelotomaculum sp.
GTTGTTTAAAGATATTAAAAACCGCTATCCTGAGAAAACAGGCTTGTACATTGGATTTAATGCCATACTGGCACAACGGATTTATGCGGGTTCGGACATGTTCCTGATGCCGTCCAGGTTTGAACCTTGCGGACTGGGCCAACTGATCAGCCTCCGCTATGGAACCATACCAATCGTACGCTTTACCGGTGGTCTGGCTGATACGGTTAACGATTACAATCCCGCCACCGGTTCCGGAAACGGCTTCGGCTTCTCTGAGTATTCAGGCATGGCCCTGCTCCACGCGATAAAAAAGGCCTTACAGTTGTACCGGGAGCAACCGGAACAATGGCAGTATCTGGTCAAAAACGCTATGGAACTGGACTTTTCCTGGGCTCGCTCGGGGGTGGAATACCTCCAGCTTTATCAGGAGGCCATAACAAGGCATTTGCATATGCAAAGAATTGCTTAAGAAGCAGCAACGGCCCTCCCCGGCGGGAGGGCCGTTCTGCTTCGGGGCAATTTGACAGAAACTTTATCTCGTCGCACGCGCCTCGTCTGTCTGTATCAAGAATATACTCGCATAGGCTTGACTTACGGGCTTGAAAGTAATAATTTAAGACGGTCCAGAGTCATTTTTTACCGCCTTTTCAACCGGCCCTGGAAAGACTCGCCGTATTGAAAAGAACGATAGGGGGGAAGCGGTAACCACCGGTTTGGTTACCCTGAAATGCGCACAGTCAACGTCGCCGCTGCAATTATTGAACGCGGCCGCGAGATATTAATTTCCCAGCGTTTGAAAGATTCCCACAGGGGTCTTAAGTGGGAATTTCCCGGCGGCAAGATTGAGCATGGCGAAAGCCCGGAGGAATGCCTGAGGAGGGAAATCAAGGAGGAGCTTGACCTTGATATCCGGGTTGGGGAGCGATTGATGATTGTAGAACACCAGTACGAAGACTTGAAGGTGATTCTGTATTGCCACCGGTGCAGTTATCTGGGAGGAGAGGCAAAGGCCAAGGATTGTCATGACTTCAGGTGGGTGGTTGCCGGAGATTTAACAAATTTCGATTTTGCCGAGGCAGATCGCCCGGTGGTAAGATCCTTAACAGCGCAAGCAGGATCTGGTTAATGGCATTATCCCACTATTTTATCAGTTGCAGGATCAATCTATTCATCTGGTTTTTAAGCCGGTTGAAATAACAAAAACTGAATGCAGTGCTGGAAACACAGGCCAGCCTATTGCTTGTCACCTAAAAGAACGAACAAAAAGGAGTCAGGTTTCCTTCTGTCGTAAAAGTAATATCCTCCGGCGAGCCCAGCACCTGAATGTAAGGCAGGTGTTCAATCTCCTGAAGGACCTTTACAGAAACAAGCAACTCG
>DNIT01000045.1:26268-26447 GCA_003489345.1 Pelotomaculum sp.
ACAGGTGCAGGGTGTTATAGATACGGGCCATCTTTAACCCGGCGACGTCCCTCCCGCCGAGGCTCCTTATCGTAGCCGCAATCGCCTCCCGGTCATTGGGCAGGCTCATGGGGATCATGGCTCGCTGAACAAAGGTACTGGTGAGAGCATTGAGGCTTACAACCCGGCGATCCAGCTTG
>DNIT01000045.1:26675-27721 GCA_003489345.1 Pelotomaculum sp.
ACCCTGGATCCTTAACCGGCCGATGACATTTGTATCCATTCCTGTACCGCTGATGTTTTTACCTATTTGGTCAACAACAAGGACATCCAGGTCAGCCGTCGGAAGGCCCGGCAAAAACTGTCTGGCTTCCTTCAGCAGGCTCTTTTCACCATGTAAAAAATCTTCCGGTTGCAGGGCAACCAGCTTGCGTGTCTGTTCGTAGGAGTCTTCCAGCACCGCCAGTCCCAGTACCACCGGAGCACAGTTTAATACTACCAGACCACCTTCTGCCACCGCCCTGGACAGGAGTCCCGGCTCGCAGCCGTGCAGGGAAGCCGCCCCCGCCGGCCCGCCCAGGCCCACGGCCAGCATTTTCAGCAGACCGCTTTCGTGCTCTCCATGAAATGAGGTATGCGGTTTGATCCGGTTAACAACAACAATAGCGTCACATTGCAGGGCACTTTTTTTGATGAATACGTCCCCGTAAAAGGCCCTGCCGACAGCCAGCGAATCAATTGAGCAATCCAGGGGGGCTCCCAGCCTGTCTTCCGATATGCCGAGTGAATGAAGCAACGCCAATTGTCCTTGAGGAACGCCGCCGCCATGGCTGCCCATGGCGGCAAGTATGACCGGCCTTCCACCCAGGGATTTTACCAGATTAACAACTTGCCGCAGGATTAGAGCAATATCTCTGATCCCCCTGCTGCCGGCAGTGATCCCAACCTGCGCGCCCGGTCTGATTTTAGACGCAAAGCCTGCGTCCACCAGCGTCCTTCTTACTTCTGCCGCAGGATCAGCCAGCGGCAGGCTCGGCAAGGTCTGCCTGATTCTAACCATCTTTGGGAAAATCATCTCTATTTTATCCGCCCGTCTTCATCCTTGTTCTCCGGGCCAAAGGAAACACCTTGTACATTTACGTTAACTTCCAGTACCCTTAAACCGGTCATGTTCTCCACGGCGTTTTTTACTTTTGCTTGAATCTGGTAGGCCACGTCTTTGATCGGCGCACCGTATTCAACAATAACAAAAATATCAATCGTCGCTTCTTTCTCGCCGACTTCTGCTTT
>DNIT01000045.1:27833-31024 GCA_003489345.1 Pelotomaculum sp.
CTTCTGCTTTAACCCCTCTGGACAGGTTTTTGCGTCCCAGTTTCTCGGCAAGTCCACCGGCTATTCCCCCGGTCATCCCGCTTACACCCTGAATCTCCATGGCGGCCATGCCTGCAATGATTTTGACCACGTCATCGGATATCTTAACATAGCCGCTGTCACTGCCCTTTATAATAAGCTGGTTGCTTTGGTCTTCCAATCCTTTCACCTCCCAATATTTACAAGTTCAATTATATCATTCACATGAAATCCATGTCCATAAAAAGGATCTTAAAAGTTCAGGCAGAAAAAGGAAAGAGTATAACCGGGTAGAATATTTGTGTAAAAGGATTCCTAAAGGAGGTATAGCCGTGTCACTTTATCGCACCATGTTATTTGTGCCCGCCGACAACCTGCGCAGGGCGGGCAAGGCGCTGATGTTGAACGCCGATGGAGTTGTGCTCGACCTGGAGGATGCCGTGGCCATCAGCGAAAAGGCCAATGCCAGGCAATCCCTTAAAGAAGCCCTTACATTACCGCGCCGGGGAAATGTATTTATCCGGGTCAACAGCGCCCAAACCGATTTTATCCTGGCCGACCTCCAGGTAGCTGTGGTCCAGGGTGTAAAAGGCATTGTTCTGGCAAAATCAGAGTCCGCCGAGGAAATACGTCAAATTGACTGGCTGATGAAATTGCTTGAAAAGGAGCGTGGCCTCCCGCCGGGCGCTCTGGAAATAATACCTTTTATCGAAAGCGCCAACGCGGTTATGAACGCCTATGCCGTTGCCGCCGCCTCCCCGCGTGTCAGCAGGATGTTCCTGGGGGGAGTCGACTATGTCCAGGATATCGGAACCAGCTTTTCCAAAGCCGGCTCAGAACTCTTTTTCGCCCGTTCACAGCTTGTCGTGGCTTCCCGCGCGGCGGGCATAGAAGCTCCCATTGATACGGTTTATCCGGATTTTAAGGATATTGAAGGTCTGGTGGCGGACGCCAAATTAGTGCGCCAAATGGGCTTCCAAGGCAAACTTGCCATTCATCCGGGACAAATCGCCCCTTTAAACGAAGTATTCGCCCCCACGGCAGAGGAAATTGCCTGGGCCAAAAAGATTGTAGTTGTTTTTGACGAGTCTGAAGCCAAGGGGCAGGCTGTTTTACAGGTGGACGGGAAAATGATTGAATACCCTATCGCCAACCGTGCCCGCAGAATCCTCCAGTTGGCTAAACTGCTGGCAAATGGCGCGAATAAATAAATATAGTTTGGTAGGTAGGGTAGTCTCCGGGTAAAATATCCTTGTCCGCTGCGTTTATTACATGAGTTTGGCAAAGAAAGAAGACTTACAAGGAGGAGGCTCTTATGCTGAAAAGCAAGGTACTGCTGCCCAGCGACGGTTCGCTCACTGCGGCAAAGGCTGCAGCCTACGCTGCGCGATTGATGAAACTCAACCCGGATATGAAGCTTGATGTCCTGGTTGTTCTCCCGGAAAAAGAAGATCTAAAAAAACAAACAAAGGATACGTTTGAGACCATTGAAGGGACCATTGAGGCCAGCGGTAAGGATATCTTGGAAAAGACGGTGCGGATATTCACCGATGCGGGCCAGACTGTACAGGGTTACATCGAAAAAGGTGACCCTGCCGCAGTCATTATCGCATTTGCTGAGCGGGGCGCTTATGATCATATTATCATGGGCAGTCGCGGGGTAAGCGAACTCCGCGGCACAGCCATCGGCAGCGTGAGCCACAAGGTTATCCACCAGGCCAACTGCCGGGTTACACTGGTCAAGTAATTCCTCAGTCCGAAATTTTCCTGATATAGACAGCGATAAAAGGAAGGATGGCGAAAAATTCTTTTTTGCCGAAATCAATCAGCCAGACCATCGGCTTTTTCATCCTGGCCCAGGAAGGGACTGCCGCTAACAGTTCTGCCCGCAGTTCCAAAAGGTTTTGGCGTGCTTCCTGCAAAACGGAAGGTTCTTTTATGCCGGATAAAATTTCAGCTATGGTGCGGTCCAGGGGCGAAACTTCCTCTGCATTCAACAACGCATCTAAATCATTAAAAAACCTTGGACCATCCGGATGGCTTTCTTCAGCCGGGATGCCGGCATTTGAACGCTGGCGGTTTTCCAGTTCCCGGATCAGGTTTTCCAGGTAGTCCTTTTTGCAGTTGAGAATTTCTATAAAGTCCTCACGTCTCTGGTGCTCTGAATAGGATTCGAAAACAGAAAAACAACCTCCCCGGCCGGCCTGTTCGAACCCATGGCGCTGGGAGGATTCATTTCCATATATGCGGTCAATGATTTTAGCGGTGAAGTCCTCCCAGAATGTGTATTCCAGCCCGTAGGGCGCCTTGGTGATAATATGCGTAATGTCTTTTATTTGCATTTCAATCAGTTGTTTTGCCGCTTCCAGGTCTTCGATCAGCACTTTTACTCCCTCCCTTACCGGCCACAGGCAGTTGAAGCAGTTGCTTTGCGCTTGAAGAACTGAACAAAAAAATTATATCATGTTCATATGGCAGGAAAAAGGGGATAAAGTAAACACAGCTTCATCAAATGTGGTTTTTCGCTATGGTTTTGCTCCGGAAGCTGGTCCGGAACGTTTCCCATTTCCATCATATAGCCCCGGGCATTTCGGATACAGTGTTGGATTTCAGGGTGTCTGCCAGTTTTGAGATCACCTCTTTTTAACGCTAACTGAAGGATTCCTAAAAACTGGTGATTTTTATACCTGCTACGCAAATTCTACTATGAGGTGATTATTGTGACGACTGAACTGCTTCACTACTGTCCTAAATGCGGCTCCACCGAACTGGTTGTTGAGAGCGAGCCGGGGCAGTATACTGTATTATGCCGCAGCTGCCACTTGTACTGTGAAATTATTATCTTTGACGAGGGCAACAATTGAGCTTGCCCGCCATCACCCTTTACCGTTTAAACGGCTCACCTCCAGGATATACCTGCCCCTAACCTTAACCTTTATTTTATCGCCCACTTTAATGCCGGCGCCTGTTTTTAACCCGGCTTGCCCATAATATACATCTGACCATCCGGTCCTTATGGAGAGAACACAGTGCGTAGGAAGACGCTTATATTCAATACATACTCCCTCAAACTCAACAACCGGGTTGTTCAGGTAAAACCGGATATACCGGATTCCCGCCACTGTGGCCGTGGCCAGAAGGAGTAGAATCCCATATGTTTTGATTTGGTTTGC
>DNIT01000045.1:31111-42977 GCA_003489345.1 Pelotomaculum sp.
CATATGTTTTGATTTGGTTTGCGTTCATAAATTCACCAACCACAGATAAAATTAGCCCCATAATCACTATGATTCCCGCTAATTTTTCCAACATCCCGACTCCTCCCGTCATACAATGCGGTAATATCCACAATTGGTATTCTTCAATGAATAGAAAATTCCTCGTTTTATCACCAGGACACATTATTGTTCATTACATTCATTATATATCCAATGGTTCACGCCGCGTTTCGAAAGCGGGGCGTGATTCTATTATTTGTCTCAGTATGGATCGTTTAGACCGCCAATTAAATTTGTAACGGACTCTTTTCATGGTAAGAATGTCATGACGAAAGTCATTCTGCTTTTTTTTTCTAAACCGCAAAATCGTCAATGAGATGTTTTTTCAAAGAGAGTAAAATGAATTTGCAATGAGCCACAGAGATGAAATATTACGACACACAAAATAGTGGAATCGTAGGATAGGGAGTGAAAAAGAGGACTCCCAAAAGAAGAGGAGGGAATGCCATGATCTGACTGGACAGAGGGGTGTCTCACTCCTTGGGAGCATTATAGTGATATGAACCGATAATGAAAGGGGCAGGGTATGTGTGATTATCGAGGAAATTTACCGCCAGCTAGGTGGTACCAGTAACCCGTACCGGGATTTCACTTTCAACATCACGTCGGATAATACGGTCAAACTACTCTCGACGCCAAATCTTTGGGGTCATGACCCGACTGACAATAGCTATTGGGCTGGCTGTCCCGCAGCTCCTTACTACCTTGAAGAACTTACCAACACAATCAAGGAAGCGCAAACAATTGTCGATATCTCTTTTCTATGGGGGCTACCTGACGGCTACTTTTTGAAGGCCGTCAAAGAAGGACTGGAAGCTCTGGCAGTGAGTGGGCGTCCAGTAGTTGTCCGTATTTTGGCCGGAGGCCCACCTAGTTTGGAAAATTACCCCCTCAAGATGGAAAAGTGGCTCCGTGATTTGCTTCATCTGCCAAGGCTTCCTGTTTACGTCGGGGTAACGCAATCCAACGCTCACAGCTGGAACCACTCCAAGATTGTAGCAGTAGACGGTCGCATGGCGATCGTGGGGGGCCACAATATGTTCAACGAGGCCTATATGACCTTCGCCCCGGTTCATGATGTTACTGTAAAGATCATGGGCTCCGCCGCTTATGATGCCCATTGCTTTTTGAACCGGCTGTGGTTATTTTGCAGTTCCTATTCACGTTCTACAAACCCACTGCATAATTACACGCGATTATGGCACAACGGTGAAATTCGTAACGAGGGGTTGCCTAGGGTGGAGGTCCGGCCCCAGAAAGGGACGGGCAGCACACGTACCCTATCCCTTGGGCGCATGGGCTTAGGACTTTGGCAACTGCCTGACCAAAGAGCAAACCCCAGCGATTCTGCGCGCTGGCTTGCAGTCAAGATGGCGAAAAAAACCTTCAGGCTGTCGCAACAGGACCTCGGCCATACAGTGTTGGGATTCAGGCCATACTTTCTCAGTGAACTTGCGGGGGCACTGATCAGAGGCGTTCATGTATTTGCAGTTATATCTGGCGACGGTGCTACAAGCGCCGATGGTGACAAGTATTCTATGTTGGGAATCAGGAAGACCGCTTCCAGCCTTAAAATGGCCGTGAAGATGCACGAAAAAGGCCCCAAGGACGAACCTGCATTGTGCAAGCTGCTCGCAGAAAGAATGCACCTTGCCCCGCTGTGCTTTACCGACAGGCGACCAGGCAAATGGTCCGGTGTGTATAAGGGCATAAAGAGGGAGATCACACCAGGAAACCACGCAAAAGTCTACATTGTTGACGATAATGCATTTTACGTTGGTTCTGACAATGCCTATATGCATGATCTTCAGGAATACGGCTACCTGATTGAAGGAGACAGCGAAACCAGGGCCTTCCTCACGGATTATTGGGATAAACTGTGGCTCTACTCAGGCCGCGAGGAGTTTAAAGACTGGGGCAACGTGGCAGCTGCTCCGTTTGAGCCCGAAACTGATCCTGCAGAACCATGGTCGGGCGAGGAGGGACAACACATTGGCTGATACTTATATCTACCTGATCCGGAATGAATCAAACTCTTGCATATTCATCAGAAACTTAGAGACAGTCGGCACCAATCAGCATGATGTCTACCTGGGTCCGGGAGCCGAAGCGCGGTACTACGATGACAATCGACCAAGAATCCCGACGGCAAGGAATGCGTCGGAGTTTGAGCGGCATCGCTTGGTTATCCAAAGACAATCAGTGCATTATAGCGTATACGAGTATAACGGCCAGGTGCGAGTTACTACCGGCGGCTGGGTCAAGGACGGCAACCAACTGCCTGGCTACTCCGGGCAAGGCTCTCTCGTGCTGGTTATCGACCGTACGGGAAGCCTTAAAGGTGAATTCCACTCCCATGTAGGAATCTACCCGCTCGCCGCAGTAAATTGGGCACCCTCTTCCATGGCCGTGTTCGGTGTTGACGTGCGGAATCAGGTTCTTGAGAAATCATGGAGCGTCAAGGGCTGGGGACCATGGAGCTCAATTGGTGCACCCGATTCAGTCACCCTTAAGGGGCCCCTCACTGCAGCTTCCTGGCTCCCCACGATGTATAGCGTTGCTGCAGTTGGAGCAAACGGCAAGGTCTACGAGAGCCGCTGGGAAACCCTGAAACGCTCGGACTGGATGGATCTGGGCAGTCCCGCAGTTACCCAGCTGGTTTCTCTCGCCGGCGTTTCCGGAGCACCAACCAATTACGACCTATTTGCTGTTGGTGCCAATGGCCGGATGTATCAAAAGTGGTGGAACATTTCTGGATGGCGAGCCTGGGTTGATTTCGGCCTGCCGGAAAAGACTACTCTATTGGGACCTATCACGGCTGTCTGCTGGCGAAGTGGCACCTATGGAGTGTATATCCTGGGAGCGGATGGCAACGTCTATCAAAAATACTGGAAAGGGCAGTGGTCCCCCTGGGAATCCATCGGACGTCCTGCCGCAGGAGTGGTAAATCTCGCTTCTGTATCCTGGGATTATACCGGCTTGGGTAGATATGCGATTTACGCCGTATGCACTGATGGAGCTATGTATGAAAAGGCATGGAATGGGTTTGGGTGGAGTAATTGGAAACGGTTCACACCTCCGAACTGCGGCTTTGCAGGTCCAGTGGCAGCCGTATGTTGGATGCCCGAAGCATATGTGGTATATGCCTCAGGAAGAGACGGGCGCCTCTATGAGATGGCATGGCCAACACGTTGGGGCAGGTGGGAAGAGATCCCCGGAAACTGACAGACCTGGTGATGGAACGATGCCGGGCCTATATGAACTCATATATTCGATGTGAGGCACCGATGAGTAGGGGTAGTAATTGTGTTTACTATTGATACAGCATCGTAGGGGTGTTGTTATGTATGATAATTTAAAGGATGGAGGTATGTTATGTTTTCCTTTCCTGTTCCTTGGTCAGTAAATCTTCATAAAGCTGATATTGAAAAGCTGGGTGGGCCCGACAAGGCGTTCAGTAAAGTTGTGGCACTTGGAGCAAGTATGGTCAGGACAGATTTCGGCTGGTCTGACATTGAGCCCGAAGAAGGTAAGTTTAGTTTTGATTTTTTCGATAAATACGTACATGAAGCAAATAGGAATCAACTATCACTTATTTGCATCTTATCGGGACCACCTAGCTGGGCTAAAAAAATTTGGAGGGAAAATAAGACAAAATTTCTTGAAAAGTATGCAATTTATTGTAGAAAAGTTGCCGAAAGATATGCTGAAAAAATTACCTATTTCCAAATATGGAATGAGCCTAACAATTGGATAGTTTCTCCCCTGTCCCCTCGCCCATCTAATTCTGAATTTGCAAAAATAATCATTGCTGGTGATAAAGAATTGAGGAATGTACTGGGTAAAAGCTATATGGGTGCAATAAACATCATGTGTAATAATGATATAATTGGTGGGTGGGTACACAATTTGAAAGACATTTATAAGCACATGGGAAAGCAAGATCGTAACCACAATGTCAAGATTATAGGAATTGATCATTACCCCTCTACATGGACAAATACTCTCCCTCTGGATTGGTCACCTCTCGATTCCTTAATTGAGTTAATTGATGATAATGTTGACCGCCTCTTTTCTGTGTGCCAGATTGCCATAATGGAAACTGGTTATTCAACTTGGGGTTTGTTTCGGGACCAAGATAGATGGGTCAATACGGCACTTCCAATACTTAAAGATAAAATTTCCAGGTACAATAGATATGAGAAAAGAATTCTCTTCTGCAATTGGTACGAATTATTAGATAGTGGTGAAAATTTTCCACCATTTGAAGGCTATTTTGGTATTTTAGACCCCAATGGTTATGCAAAGCCAGCATTTGGGTCCTTGGCATACCAAATATTGCCTCGAGGAATTGAAAGGTTGAGAAGTTTTGGTACCCCAGGTGGAAATGGATTTTCTGACTCTATTGATTTTATGAGTACGTATAACCTTAAGGAAATTAAGATCACGGATGATAATAACAATGTTCATGGTATAGAGTGTACCTGGCAAAATCGCAAAGGCAAGAGATATTACGGGACAAAACATGGAGGAAGAAAGGGAAGCCAAAATAAAGAGATAGTCAAATTAGAAGATGATGAATACATTTGTAAAATTGAAGGAACTATTGGAAGAGGCTGGCAGCCGCTTCTTAATAGGATAAGATTTACAACAAACAAGGGAAAAGTCTTCCCGACGGGAAAAAAGTATTATGGGGGAGCTTCAGATGGTAGTAACTTCACAATCGATGGTTTAAAACTGGTTGGCTTTTATGGAAGATCTGATTATTCAATTGATAATATAGGCTTCTATTCCCGTATTGATAATAGTAAATTTTTGTATTTTATGGATTACGTAAAAAGCAATGGGCATGGCAGAGACGGAGGTAATGAGTTTTCAGATACTCCACCCACCGCTCTCCCCTTTCACCTTAAAGAAATAGAATTAAAATACGGCAATGACTTGAATGGTATAAGATGCAAATGGATTGATCAATCTGGTACGCAGCATGAAGGTAGACAGCATTCCGGTCGGTGGGGTGATCATTACTATATCTTTCTCCTGGACAATGATGAGGTAATTACAAATGTTGAGGGATCTTTTGGAAAATACTTACAAAGCCTCAAATTAGAAACAAATAAAAACAGGAATAGCGGTAGAATTGGCGGTGAAGGCGGGGCAAAGTTCGCAATAAAAGGTGATACAGTCGGTTTTTTTGGTCGCGCAGGGGATTTAATTGATAAAATTGGAATTCTTGAGGGAAAACCCGTAAAGATTCAATACAAAGAACACGATGCTCTCATGAAATATATCAAGGAAATTCAAAAAATTATTATAACCTATGATGAGGAAGAAGTTACTTCAATCAAGTTTTATATGAAAGGCACTGAAGAAGCCTTAGTATATGGTACTGGCAAAGAAGTGGATACAACCGCTACAATTCAGTTGGAAGAAAATGAATATGTTTCAAAGATAGAATTCGATGGTTCCGTTACAGGTATAATCATTTACTCAAATTTAAAAAAATACGGCCCATATGGTCATATTGGAGAAACGAAAATGACATTAGATTCTTATATCCTTATCTCCTTATTTTTTAAAAAACTAAAAACCTTAAGTACGGTACATGAAATGTAAAATGTAAAGTTGTATAATGAAAACCCACCTCCTGCTAACTGCGGAAGGTGGATTTTATTTTGGTTTATGTCTTTATATTTGTTTATGAGAGACATTTCGGTTATAATTTTTAATAGTCTAAATTGCGTGAAGGGGCGAGAATGTGAGCACTAATAGAGAGAGCCCTAAAAAGTATTTCATTTATACCTTCGGCTGCCAGATGAACGAGCACGATTCAGAAATTCTGGCCGGTATGCTTGAGGCAAAGGGGTACCGTCCAACTGAAGATACCGGTACAGCTGATCTGGTCCTCTTGAATACATGCTGTATCCGGGCAACAGCTGAGAACAAAGTCTTTTCTTATCTGGGCCGGTTAAAGAGCCGAAAGCTTTCGAATCCAGCTATGATTATCGGAGTTTGCGGCTGTATGCCGCAGCAGAAAGGTATGGGTGCCAGGCTGCGGCAGCTTTTTCCCTATGTGGATATGATTTTTGGAACCCATAATGTACAACAGCTGCCTACTTTTATTGACCGGATTTTAGCTGAAAGAAAACCCGTTCTGGAAGTCTTGACTGAACCGGATGAAATCATGGAAGGCCTTCCCGCTACCAGAAAGGAAGGACTGCGGGCCTGGGTGACCATTACGCATGGTTGCGACAACTATTGCACCTACTGTATCGTACCCTACGTCAGAGGCAGGGAAAGGAGTCGCGAGCCGGATGATATAATCAAGGAAATGGTCGGTCTGGCAGGGGACGGATTTAAAGAAATAGTTTTGCTGGGCCAAAATGTTAACTCCTATGGCAAAGATTTAAAAAAACCGCTCGATTTTGCGGGCTTACTGGAAAATCTGGACGGTGTGAGCGGTATTGAACGGATCAGGTATATGACCTCCCACCCCCGTGACTTCAACGAGGAGCTGATTCGCACAATAGCGCGGCTAGGCAAGGTATGCGAGCACTTTCACCTGCCGGTCCAGTCGGGCAGCAGCCGCATCCTGGAGAAAATGCACAGAGGCTATAACAGAGAGCATTACTTGCGCTTAGTTGAAAAAATCAGGCGATATATCCCTGCGGCAACGATAACCACAGATATCATGGTCGGGTTTCCGGGTGAAGACGACGGCGACTTCCGGGCTACCATGGACCTGGTCAGGGAGGTCCGCTTTGACAGCTCCTATACTTTTGTATATAACGCTAGGCCCGGCACACCTGCGGCCGGAATGACGGAACAGGTGCCGGATGAAATAAAAAAGCAGCGCATTCAGGATTTAATCAAGCTGCAAAACACCATCAGCATGGAAAAAAATGAGGAGAAGGAGGGTTCACAGCAGGAGGTACTGGTCGAAGGAGAAAGCAACATCGGCCCGGGTCTTTTGTACGGCAGATCCAGAGGCAATAAAACCGTTGTTTTTGCCGGAGACAACACGTTAACGGGCTCTACTGTTACTGTAACGGTTACCAGAGCTCACCTTGCTTACCTGGAGGGTTCATTAATAAAACAATGAAAGGATAAAAGTTTCTAAGCAGTTAAAACCGATGATGCGTCGCAACAACACGCGGGCGAGGAGGTCAGGACAACTACAGTGATCGGTTGGAACCCCTTTCGGTTGTACACCAGGTACTTAACCAGATTCGCCAGGTTGACCAACCGGTTCGTAAGCAGTTCTATGGCGAAGTAGTTGCATTCTGTAACACTGCCTCCTGTTTCGTCGGCAGGAGAAAAATCTAATAGTAGAATATGAACTTTAGGTTTTAAGAAACTAGGTGAAAACATGTCGGAAACTATCCTGAACAAGGCCAGGGAACTGGGCCTTGAACTATCCAATTCGAAGGAATTCCACGACGTAAGGGAAGCGGAAATGAGAATGATGCAGAATCCTGAGGCCCAAAGCATTCTCCAGGAATTTCATAGCTTGCAGCAGGCCTTGCAGGGTATGCAAGCCCAGGGACTGCCCCTTTCAGAATTACAGCAGATGGAATATGCGGATTGTCAGAAAAAAATGTTTAACGATCCCTACATCAGTGATTTTTTTAAGGCCCAGGAAAAATTTGAGGTAATTCTTGATCAGGTTAATAAAATTATCAGCGAGTCTATCGGTATGGAGCAAAGTAGTGGTTTTGAAGATGAAGGTCACCACGGCCATGACTGCGGGTGTGGCTGCAGTTAACTTTTCTTTCCTGTAATGTCTAAGATGGTGTTATTAATATTCTGTTTAGAGATTTAACCCTGTTTGGACTTGATTCAGCCCATACCGGGTTTTTCTTTTGGTTTAGAATACCATATGTTATAATGAACACCAGGAGGTGTTCCGGTGAATTTCACACCCATGATTAAGCAGTATCTGGAAATCAAGCAGCAGTACCCGGATACCATCCTTTTTTTTAGGCTGGGCGATTTTTATGAAATGTTTTTTGATGACGCCCGCCTGGCTTCAAGTGAGCTGGAGATCGCGCTGACCGGCAGGGATGGTGGAGGAAGCGAACGGGTACCCATGTGCGGCTTTCCCTATCATGCGGCGGACGGTTACATAGCCAGACTCCTGGCCAAAAGGTACCGGGTAGCGATTTGCGAGCAGGTGGAAGACCCCGCTTCGGCCAAAGGAATCGTCAGGCGGGAAGTAACCAGGGTGATCACACCGGGCACCGTCATGGAAGGTCATCTCCTGGAAGAAAAGCAAAACAACTACCTTGTGAGCATTGCCATGGATGGAAGCAACTACAGCTTTGCCATGACCGATATCTCCACAGGTGTTTTTATGGTCAGCGCCTTTACCGGTGAAAAAGGGAGGGTAAGGCTCACTGAGGAACTGGCCCGGTTGCTGCCGGCTGAGGTGCTGCTTCCGCTCTCTCAGGCGGAACGTCTCAGTGAAGATCTGGCGCTAGCCGGTTCAGTAACAGTCAGCGCTTACCTGGACGAGGCTTTCGACCGTTTACAAGCACTGCGCGAACTTGAAAACCAGTTTGGGCGGGACTGCCCGGGGAATATCAAAGCTCCGGGGTTTGAGTTGATCATTCCAGCCGCCGGAGCCCTTCTCAAATACCTCCGGGATACGCAAAAAAGAGATCTGTCCCATATCAGGCAGCTAAACTATTACCATCCCGGCAGATTTATGCTTTTGGACGCTTCAACCAGGCGCAACCTGGAGCTGACCAGAGCTCTGTCAGACGCCCCCCGCCGCAATACTCTGCTGGCCGTTTTAGACTATACGGTAACGGCAATGGGCGGGCGGCTGATTAGAAATTGGCTCGAACAGCCCCTGCTTGAAAAAGATGAAATTATGCTGCGGCTGGACGCAGTGGATGAGCTTTTGCAGCAGATGTTGATGCGCAACGACCTGAAGGATCTCCTAAAGGGCATCTATGATCTGGAACGGCTGGCCGGCAGGATTTCCTTCGGAACCATCAATGCCCGTGACATGATTGCTTTGAAAAAATCACTGGGTTGCCTCCCGGACCTGCAGGGCCTTTTGGAGCAGTGCAAAGCGACCCTTTTACAGGACACGGGTCGTGACATCGACCCCATGGAAGACCTCCGCGAACTGCTGGAGAGGGCCATTACTGATAACCCGCCTTTGTCGCTCAGGGACGGCGGCATTATCAAAACAGGCTTTCATACTGAAGTCGACCGGCTGAGGCTGGTCAAACAGGAAGGAAAAACAATGCTGGCCGGCCTGGAAGAACAGGAGCGCGCCCGCACCGGAATAAAATCTCTTAAGGTAGGCTTTAACAAGGTATTTGGCTATTATATTGAGGTTACCAGGGCCAACCTGGAGCAGGTCCCGCAGGATTACCAGCGCAAACAGACCCTGGCCAATGCGGAGCGCTTTATCACCCCGGAACTCAAGGAATATGAGGACCTGGTTTTGGGTGCCGAAGATCGCCTGATGCAGTTGGAATATCAAATTTTCTGTGAGATCCGAGACCAGTTCACCGGGGCCATCCAACGGCTGCAAGCGACAGCTGCAGGGGTGGCCAGAGCAGACGCGCTCTATTCGCTGGCCGAGGCTGCAGCGGGGGGCCGGTATGCGCGCCCGGGAATTGACGGGGATGGGGAACTGATCATCAAGGACGGGAGGCACCCTGTCCTGGAACAAGTACTGAGAGAGAAGTTTGTCCCCAATGATACCATCATGGATAATCAAAAAAGTCGCCTGGTCATGATTACAGGACCTAATATGGCCGGCAAAAGCACCTACATGCGCCAGGTCGCCTTACTCATCATGATGGCGCAATCAGGCAGCTTCGTCCCGGCAGCGTCAGCCCAAATCCCGCTGGTGGACCGGATTTTCACCAGGGTGGGAGCCGCTGACGACCTGGCCACAGGACAAAGCACTTTTATGATGGAAATGAACGAATGCCGGGCTATTGTACAGGGCGCTACGAAAAGGAGCCTCATCATCATGGACGAGGTTGGTCGCGGCACCAGCACTTACGACGGGATCAGCATCGCCCGGGCGCTGGTTGAATACATCCATACCCGAATAGGCGCCAAAACCCTGTTTTCAACCCATTATCACGAATTGACCGACCTTGACCAGATCGAAGGAATCATAAATTACAACGTAGCGGTAAAGGAAGACGGAGAGAACATTGTTTTTTTACGCAAGGTAGTGGCAGGAAAATCAGACCGCAGTTATGGCATCCACGTCGCCAGGCTGGCCGGATTGCCTGACGAAATTGTAAAACGGGCAACTGCTGTATTGCGGGGACTTGAAACAGGCGAGGGCGCCGTAGAGGCGGCAGCCTGCAGGGAGAGCAGCCATGAGAAAGAGGCCGTAGCGCTTCATGAACGCGAACAAGCTCTTATCCAAAAACTCAGGCGCCTGAATGTCCTCAGTATGACCCCACTGGAGGCGCTTAACCAGCTATACCACTTACAGCAGGAACTGAAAACAGATTTTTAAGTGCTGCATTATGGTAGAAGGTGGGATATAGTATATGTACATAGGAGTTGATGTAGGAGGTACTTATACCGACGCGGTATTAATAGAAAAAAATCAAATAAAGGCAAGCGCCAAGGCGCCAAGCGGAAAAAACCTGCTTGGTTCAATTCTCGAGGCTCTAGATAAAGTCTTGCAGGGTGTCGACCCCGGCCGTTTAAAAAGGATTGTTTTCAGCACCACCATGATTACCAACCTGATTGCCGAACGAAAATATGATCCGGTGGCTTTGCTCCTCATCCCCGGTCCCGGCTTGAGCTATACCTATTACCAGTTTAACACCTTCACCCGCATAGTATCCGGGACAATTGACTACCGGGGCAGAGAAACTGTTTCTTTAAAGGAACGGGAGGTTGAAGCGGCGCTTGACGAAATCGCAGGACAGGGCTTTAAAAAAGTATGCGTAATCGGCAAATTTTCACCACGCAATACATCCCATGAGAAACGCCTGGCGACGCTAATTAAAGAGAAATACCTTCGCTGGGAGGTTGAACTCGGCCACCTGGCTGGCGGACAGCTGAATTTTCCAAGAAGGGTTGTAACCACCTACTTGACCGCCGCCACGCGTGAGTCTTTTCACCATTTTTTGAATCTGGTACGGCAGTCCCTGGCTGAGCGTCGAATAACTGCCGAAGTATTGATCTTAAAAGCTGACGGCGGTACAATGCCAGTGGAAAATTCCGACAAGATGCCGGTGGAAACGATCTTTTCAGGGCCTGCTGCCAGCACCCTCGGGGCACTGGCCTTAACCTCTCCAGGTGAAACTGCTGTAATCGCTGATATCGGCGGCACCACCACAGACCTGGCCCTGATCTTAAACGGACAGCCTCTTCTCTCAGCTAAAGGCGCCCGTATTGAAGGCCAGTTGACGCAAGTGCGCACCTTGGCAGTGAAATCCGTCCCCATAGGCGGGGACAGTGTGCTCGAACGAATGGGAAATGATATCATTATCCACGGCAAAAGGATGGGTCCGGCCTACTGCATGGGGGGACCTGTCCCAACACCTACCGATGCGTTAAGGGTACTCGGCTTAACGGCCCTGGGCGATCAAAACAGGGCTTTGGAGGCGATGGCGATACTGGGAGAGAGAAACGGAAGCCGTGTCGTCGCTGAGAGAATCCTCAACCTGGTCGTGGATGGAATTTCGTCCCAGATTAATAGGATGTTTCAGGAGTGGGAACTGGAACCGGCCTACCGGGTATGGGAAATACTGCAAAAGAAAAAGGTGCGGCCTGCAACTGTTGTTGGCGTAGGGGGCGGGGCCAACGG
>DNIT01000005.1:0-2301 GCA_003489345.1 Pelotomaculum sp.
GTCGCCCAGCACTGCCGTTATTTCCTCGGGATCCCAGACGTAGAACTTACCTTCTTCCCCTTCGGAGTCGGCGTCCTCGGCAGAATAAAACCCGCCTTCCGGTGAGGTCATATCCCTGAGGACGTAAGCAAATATCTGTTTGGCCAGACCGGCGTATAGCTTCTTGCCTGTCACCTGGTAGGTCTCAGTATAAGCTATGGCCAGCAGCGCGTTGTCGTAGAGCATCTTTTCAAAATGTGGGATCAGCCACTTTTCGTCTGTCGCATAACGTGAGAAACCATAACCGATATGGTCGCAGATCCCTCCCCGGTACATGGACTCCAGCGTCTTTTCAACCATGGATAGGGCCTGTTTCTCCCCACTCCTCTTCCAGTAGCGCAAAAGGAAGGTGAGGGTATGCGGCGTGGGAAACTTCGGCGCCCGGCCAAAGCCGCCGTACTGCCGGTCAAATATACCCCGCAGTATCTTAAAAGCCCTGTCCAGCACATCCGCGCCGACCTCGCCTTCCGGGACAGCGTCAAAGCGCGGCTGAATCGAGCCAACCCCCTCTTCCCCGGCTTTGATCAGCCTATCCCGCTGCTGCTCCCAGCTTTCAGCTACCCGGGTCAGAATATCCACCAGCCCCGGCATCCCCCGGCCGGATTTTTTGGGGAAATAGGTCCCCGCAAAAAAAGGCTTTTTCTCAGGGGTCATGAATACCGTCAGCGGCCACCCTCCATGCCCGGTCATGGCCTGACAGACCGTCATATAGATATGATCAATATCCGGCCGCTCCTCCCGATCCACTTTTATTGCAACATACTCTTTGTTGAGGATCTCAGCGACCCCTTCGTCCTCAAAGGACTCCCTTTCCATTACATGGCACCAGTGGCATGTGGAGTAGCCGATGGAGAGGAAGACGGGCTTGTCCTCGACCTTTGCTTTCTCAAACGCTTCGTCACTCCATGGATACCAGTCCACCGGATTATAGGCATGTTGAAGGAGGTAGGGGGATTTTTCGTTGATAAGTCTGTTAGGGTTTTTATTGGCGTTTTGCATGGCTGACCTCCGTTTTTCCTAGTGTCAAAACAAGATATGTTTAGTATGTCATATTGGGGGATCTTTATAAAAATGCAAAGCAGACAAGAATCAGTATTATTAATTGCAATTAAAGTCTTCAATGATTCTGAAGTTAGCTCAGTGAATAGTCACCATCTAGAAATCTTAAATATGTATTTTGGACCTCATTGATAAATCTTAATATTTCAGCATAAATACCCAGCTCTTTTAACAACTCAATATCTTTTATTTTATATAAGAATATTATCCACATGTCATTCTTTTTTGTGCATATTGTTTCATCTTTTTGTAGCTCAGTAAATGTACTCTTCTTTATCGGTTCTGGGAATGCATTCCAGTTTTCCGCAATTGACAGATGATCAATCATTGCTAGCTCGTCGCTAATTTCGCCGCTTATAATACGGGGAAAGCCTTTTTTCGTATATTCAATTTGAATCCTGCAAAGCGATATATGATTTAGGACTTTGCTATCATCGTCTCCATTATCAAGTTTATCTAAATAGCTCTTTAACATAGGTTCAACATGAAATTTGTTAAAGTGATATGGATTTAGCTCTTTAAATAATCTATACATGCATCCTTCCCATTCATAATTTTTAAAAAGATAATTTCCTATATCTGCATAATAGATGCTTGTTTGATTAACCAAGCCATCTCTAGTAATCTGTTTTAATTTGTTAAAATTATCTCCCCATAATTGTTGATAGTATTCTTCTAATTCTTCATCCTTAAATTCTATATTCATAATATAGGCATTGCAAAAAATCAAGAGAGGTATATGAAGAAAACGTATCCATTGCTCATCCTTTGCTATCAAATTATTAAAAACAACTTCATAAAGCTCAGCATCATTTTTCAGATAGAACGCATAAATCTCACTTGAGTAAAATTGATTAGCGCGTAACACGGGTTCTTTGCGATACATGATCATCGTGAAACTCTCTGCGCAAAAACCTACAAGGTTTTTTACTATATTTGGATTCTCCCGACCAAGATGCCATAAAATCATCATATAAAGGCCGCTTTCTAACTCAGGGATACTATATTCAAAGTCAAATAATGACGCCAAAAGCAATTCAAGAGATTCCCCTGTCTGCAGAAGGTCATAAATATAAAGAGGTTTTCCCTTATTCAGTGTTTTCTTCAATTCTGCTTTCAGCTCTGGATTAAGGCTGCTTTTGTTAATTATTTCAATAATCTGCTCATTCTCCAGGTAAGCTTCGCTGGGTCCAAAAAGCCAGT
>DNIT01000005.1:2370-5887 GCA_003489345.1 Pelotomaculum sp.
TGGGTCCAAAAAGCCAGTTTTCAGCATCTTCCTTAATGGCTTCGATCGCTCGCCTTTCCTGATTTTTATCATCATCTGATGGCTTTTTTGGTATGGCTTTACTTCGGTTTAAAGATGCTGGTTCTCTGCCGCACAGGTCAAGTACTCTCTGCCCGAACTGCTTTGTATAGTGCATACCAAATTCCTTAAGAAGATCCGGGATATCATCAAGTAGCATATCAAATTGAATATCCATACCATACTCGTCAAGAAACTCCAACTCAGAAAGCATCGTATTCTTTAAACCCCTTTTTATCTGCGGAAAATACGTTCCATAAAACATACCGTACTCTTCCGGAAACACGTCGCAGAATTTTTTCATCGCCCGATAATGATATACGCTGAATGCTTCCTTATAGTATTTATCAATAATAACCTTCCCGCTGAAAATCATCCCCTTTTGAATACAGCGGACAATAATATCCGGTAGCTTATGCAGGTCTGTATATTGGGCTTCCAGGTCACCGCTGCCCATAGTCGCACAATAATCCTTTATTTGAATTTCCAAAAATCGAAAGAGCGCAGGATGCCTTTCTGGTTTACAACAGCGGAGCAGGTGAAAAAATCTGTCGAGGTATTCGTGTTGATCTGAAAAAATATCCACATCCCAATTCCAACTGTTGTCATATTCCATATAGCTATTGCCATAATCTTGGTAATGCAAGATACATTGTTCGGCAATAAGATCCGAAACGCTATTACTGCAATTCATTGATTGATGTTCTAACAGAAATTGCAACTGATTATAGAAATTACAGCATCTTAGAATTAGCGGAATATACTGCTCACTGTTTTCTTCAAGGTACTGATACAGAAAATCCTGTACAGCCGGCATGTTAAACTTTAGCAAAACAGCTTCTTCCTCATCGCTGTAAAACGATTTGAGCATCGTCTTCTCAAGCTCCGCTATTGTATCCCCCAAATTTTTTACCATTATTTGATTGCCGCAATCATGGATATATTTTTGGTAGCAACACGCCATATCCGACAAACGCATGGGCGTCGAGGAAATCAACAAAAGCATGGCGATGATCTGAGCTTCTTGAGAGAGCTCAACAAAAATAGACTGCCAGAAGGCACTGGGGTTGTCAAAATAGTCACATAAGTCTTCATAATAATCTTGAGGAGAGCAATCTTTATTGGGTTCTTTAGCCAGAAAGATTGCCAGAACACGGGGATTATAATTTTCATGGTTTACAATCCAACTGCAGTTTGCAAACAAGTATTCAACATATTCATACTCAAGGTTCGATGCATAGAGATGGCGGAACAGGATGCTGGCCTTTTCATCCTCGCCATATTCTTCCATAGTGCAGATTAATGCGTAACGCTCCAATGTCTCTTTGAGTACAGGATGTTTTTGTAAGCCTTGTTGGAGAATATATTCTCTTGTTGTAAGGATCAAACGTTTGTTTCCTTTAAACTCTATAATACGCCTTATGAGTTTGACCAGCCGATTCTCATCATTTCTGCGTGTATAGTCATCATGAAAGATACTGCCCCAAAAGTCATCCAAGATGATGACTTGTTTCCGTTCATCATCCAACATCGCATATACATCATGAATTGAATTCGCCCAAACAAATCCATCCAAATTGTCCGGTTGCAGGAATGCTAATGCCAAAAGATAGGCCATTGTTGTCTTGCCTACGCCGGGCTCTCCTGAGATAACAATTACATGATTCTGAGACCATTTATATAATGCTTTGCGGTAAATTCTGGTGGGGACAAAAACTTTTGATGCTTTGATAGCTTCTTTAAGTTCTTCTGCAGACTCTTTGTAAGCAGCCCCATACACAGATTCTTTTAACGTCTTTTTAAATATAGTAAGATTGGGCAGCCAGAGTTTCGGATATGCAAGCTCGATCCGCTTATATTCCGGCTTTCTCATAAGGCGATTCATGTCTTTTCTGCTTAAAATATCGCTAGTGTTGATAATATATCTTTCAAAAAGATTTTTAATCTTTTCTTTCTCTTCAGGTTGAAAATCCATTGAGATACCTAAAATATAACGATCAGGATTTAATTTACGTACTTTTGGTAATTCAATATTTTGCAATTCCCGATACAGCCTCTTAAAATCCTGTTGATATCGTTTTGCCTGAACAATGATTTTTTTAGTGCAGTCAGTATAGGAGCCATCAATTCCAGAATCACGGCCTTCCTTGTATGTTTCTAAAAAAATATCATCTCGGAGTTGAACAATATCACAGACAAGATCTTGAAACTCCAGCGGTTCTAATAGAACATGAAAATCATAATCCGGCATACTCTAGCCTCCAAAACTTCATAGGTTTACTATATTCTACAATTACTAAAAATCTCCTGGGAATTAACCAATATTTACAAACAAAAAAACCACTAACTTAATAGCAGTTCTCTGACAATATTACCACTTTTATAAATATTAAAGAGAAGGATAGGAAAAAATATAAAAACCATTATCTAATGTGAAGGTATTCTTTTCGATACCCTTAAAAATATACTCCTTCAAAGGCTGCCTCTCAGAAAATTCTGCAGGCCCAAATCTCGTAAATAGTTCTCGTTTTCCAGTTGACGGAATAGCGTTTGTAAGTTTTTTTCAATATATGGACTATCACAGAAAGGTGTATTGCCTTTTGCAATACCGCAATTTGCCGGTAAAAGGATAAACATCCTGAAAAATATATCTGTGAATTCGTTTTAAATGGGCAATGCCGAACTTGCCTTTTACAAGCCGCTCGTTTTCAAGTTCGTACTGCCGAAATTGTAATATCTGCTTTGTATTCAGCCAGAACCCTTCACCTGAATATTGTCTTTGTTGACTAATATATCCGTTCCTTTGTAACAATAAATTGACTGGCGATTATTTGTAAGGTCATACGTCGAATCACCGCTCATTTTGCTGTTTTAAATTTAGGATCGTTTCCTTGGACATATAAAAGCTGACAACCTCAGAACCTGAGTATAATAAAGAAGGAGGTTTTTGTTCAATGGCTATTATTCTTTTTATCATAATTCTGTATGTATCTTTTTTTTCTTGTCTATTTTATATTCGAAAGTTAGAGTTGACCAAAAAATTCCCCGTGATTACTACACTGATTTTTGGGATTACGGCAAGAGACCCGGCAATCAGCTTACCTTACAAGACTCCCAGACGCAGCCAAAAACGAAGGTAAACGCCGACTGCGGTTAGCAGAACAGCCAGGGCGCAGACAGCATAGTCCCGGCGGGTGAATGAGATTTGTCTCAAGGGAGTCATCTGCCGGGAATATCCGTAGCCCCGGTTGAGCATGGCCAGCGCCAGATTGTTGGCCATCTTGATGGAATTAACAATCATCGGCACCATGATTGGAATCGAGCTCCTGACATGTCCTGTCAATCCCTTTTCATCTCCGGCTCCTCTGGCTTTCTGGGCGTCGATAATCGACATTCGCTTTTTATCCATCGTCGGAACGAAGCGCAACGCGGTGGTAACTGCAAAAGAAAGTTCACCGGG
>DNIT01000005.1:5968-7210 GCA_003489345.1 Pelotomaculum sp.
GCAAAAGAAAGTTCACCGGGAAGTTTCAATTTGTTTAAAAGCTGAATAAAATCATCGATGGGTGTAGTCAAGCTCACCAGGGAAGAGGCAACTACCATGATCAGTAACCGGATGACGAATGTACACCCCTGCAGCACTCCGCCGACGGTTACCTCTAAGTGCCGGTTCGGCAGCAAGTAGCATAGGGTTTGCTGATTCATATGCAACAGAAAACGGCTTGGCGGAGTAAAGCCTGCAAACAGCATCATCAAGAAAAATATCGGGAGCAGCGGCAGCAATATATTAGACACCTTTCTGGCGTCCATCCCGGAGGACACGGCCATCATTCCCACCAACACCGCCATCGCCAGATTATAGAGCGGATTGTTAAACAGGAAGACTAAGATCACGACTCCGGTAAAACCGATCATCTTCGTTCTGACATCCAGACTGTGGATGAATGTTTGCCGCGGCAGATATTCTATAAACATCATGTATCCCCCAAAGCCTGATCGATGGCCGCGATAAATTCCCGCGCATGCAAGAAAGCAGCTCTGAGTCCAAAGGCCTTCAGTCCTGCAGATAGCCTGAGAATTTGCGGTGGTACGATGCCGGCCTGCGCTAATACCGGAAAGTTTTCCAGCACTTCTTTCGTCCCGCCTTCCGCTGCAACTCTGCCTTTATTCATGACAATCACCCGATCTGCATACTGGGCCACAATTTCCATATCTTGAGTGATCATGATGATTGTCGTACCGTTTTTATGCAGTTGTCCGATCAGAGACATGATCTGCTGAATGCCGTCCCAGTCCAATCCTGTAGTGGGCTCATCGATTACCAAAATATGCGGTTCCAGCACCAGGATCGAGGCAACGGCAATCATCTGCCTTACCCCTTTCCCCAGCGACAAAGGGGGCTCGCTTCTGTACTGCTCCAGCCCGGTGAATCTTAAGACACGGTCGATACGCCGCTGCATCTCTATGGTATCGAGGCCGGTATTCACTAATCCATACTCCAGCTCCTTGACCACGGAATCAGAGAAGATCTGATGGTCGGGGTTTTGAAATACATAGCCGACCACCCGGGCAAGTGCAGCAGTCCCAACATCCTTGGTATTCATTCCGTCGATCAGTACTTCACCGTTGGAAGGCTTCAGCAGGCCGTTGAAGTGTTTGGCCAACGTAGTTTTACCTGAACCATTCTTACCAATCAAAGCAACAAATTCCCCGGCCCTGATGGTCAGATTCACCGACTGCAGGGCAA
>DNIT01000005.1:7310-10006 GCA_003489345.1 Pelotomaculum sp.
TGCAGGGCAATCCTGTCCGGTGTGTAGCGATAATTCAGGTTGTTAACCCGGATCAGCACCGGTGCCTTGGCTGCAGGCGGAAGTCCCGGCTGCGCCGTCCGGCCGTTAATCCGGTCAATCAGGTTGCGCTTTATTAAGACACTTCCGATCAGTTTTCCGGCAGCAGCCACATCCAGGGGGATCTCTTTAAAAGCAATCCATCCTTTTTGATAAAAATCCCATCCGACCAAGCCAACGGATAGCGGCCTGATCCCGAACTCGGTCACCAGAGGAATGTTCCGGAAGAACTCTTGCGGGATGCCTTGCCAGGCAATTACCCCCCGGTCAAGCACAAGCAGTTCGTCAGCCCGACAGATGATTTCTTCACTGTTTTGCTCGGTCACAAAAATAGTTAACTGTTTGGCGGAGCGGAGAGTGTCAATCGTGTGATAGATCTCTGTCCGTCCAACAGGGTCTAGTTCCGAAGTTGGTTCGTCGAGCGCCAGGATTTCCGGTTGCAGCGCCAGTACTCCCGCGATGGCCAGGCGCTGCTTTTCCCCGCCGGATAGACCGGCAGTCTCGCGCTCCTCGTATCCTTGCAAGTGCACGCTTTTCAAAGCATCATCCACTCGCCGCCTGATGTCTTTGATGGGCAGGGAGAGATTGGCGGGGCCGAAAGCAGCATCTTCCCATACGGTTCGGCCAAAGATCTGGGTTTCCGGATCGTCGAGCACCAGACCGATGTGCCTCACCATTGATTGAACGCTATGCAGGCAGACATCCTGTCCGTCAATAACAACAGCCCCGTTAAGCTCTCCTTCCAGAAACTGCGGGATCAACCCGTTCAAGCAAAGGCTCAGCGTTGTTTTCCCCGCTCCACTGCGACCCATGACGACCACGAATGCTCCTTTTGGCACCGAGAAGGTCAGATTGTTTAGGCTTGGCTGACTGCTGTTGGGGTAACGATAGCAGACATCCCTTAATTCGATGGCCTTACACATCTTTAGATGAGTTTGCTCCTTTTGACCACCTTGTAAGCGGCGGCAACGATCACAACGTTAATGGCAGAGCCGACGACCAAAAACGGCATAGTTCCCACTACGACTCCCATGCCGCCCATTAAAAGCATTGTAAAGGACGACACAACCCCATTGCCCAGTGTAGCGGCAACAACGGCGACGATGATTCCCAGCCTCCGGTTTACCGCTCTGAATACCAACGCCCATAATGCCATCTGCACCGCGATGAACAGATGAATCGGAATGGTCAGCGGAAAGCCCACCATGGCAGCGGTTAACAGGTGTCCAATAGCAATGACCAGAGCCCCTTCAGGCCCGCCGAAAGCAATAGCCACAAAATAACCTGGTGCGGAATCCAAACCGATGGTTCCTACGGGACTGGGTATCTTTATCAGAGAGCCCACGGCGCTTAAGGCAATAAAAATGGCGATTATGGAAATTCTTTTCACATTGGCGACATTGCTGCCAGGTTTTTGCGTCTTTAAGTATTGTTCCATTAACCTGTTTCTCCTCCCATATAATGTTCAGATAGTTCCTATTTTCCTGCAAGGCAGCGGTGACAAATCAGGTGGCGTCAGCTCCGGTGTACAGGTGAAAATCAGGCAGGTTGCCGGTCCAGCCGATTTGCCCAGATCAAGTCCAACATCTGATTCCGGCTCGAACCTCCTTTCCAGATGCGCTGCAAGCGAATCAGCCTCAGCACGTATGCCGCGCGACCCCACCGGGACAATATCGTGCACCCCGGGACTGGCCAACAAAGTTAGAACGTATGCCGCCCGGATTATTTCGGGGTCATCGGGGCCGGATACTTCGGAACCCACCTTGGGCAATCCAAGACAGTACAGACCGTCTCCCGGCCTGGAAGCCCCGATACGCAACGATGCCCTATTACAAATGCCAACAACACTGATCCCCAATCCAGTTTGCTGAGTAAGCATGTTTTTTTCTGAACTGATCGTCATCGGTAGATCGGGGCAATCGAGCTCCCGCAGCTCATCTTTAACGCCCTGCAAAACTCCCTCCGTAGTCGGATGGATCTCGTTTGCCGACGCCACTGTAATTAAAAGCGGCCTGGCCGACGTTGCCAATACCTCCAACAAGGCCACTCTGGCCGTAAACCTCCCTACGGTATATGGAAGGACTTTGACCGCGTCAAATTCTTTGGAGCCGACGGCACCGCAGGAATCGCAGGCGGCAACCAGACACCGATCGCTGTCCAATGATACTACTTCAACATCTCTTCCCATGTAGCCCACAGTTTCTCCCCACTTTCACATAGAGTTGGTAGTTGTATTCGGCAAGTTTATCAATTCACACTACAGAATCTATATAACTAATTGCAAAGCTTGCGTCTGATGGAACCAAGTGTCAAGCAGCGACAACAGAGACAGATATTAGCTCGTCATGCATAATCTGAAATAAATTTTAAACAAGTTAGGTCAAATAAAAAACAAAAAGTTCATGACTCCTTGTCTAGCGCAGTAGCTGCACTAAGCAAGCAAATCATGAACTTTACCGTCATTCATGGCTGAAGCGATTTAGCAGGCAGGTCTCCTGGCTCAGGTTCATAAACCCCAGCAGCCTTCCCGGATATTCAAGATCCAGTGGCATTCCCGTGAGGTTTCCTCTTGACAGTGATGGGTTCGCCCGGGATTTTCACCCGGTTCCCTATTCTCCCTTGCGGGCACCCGAAAAAGT
>DNIT01000005.1:10058-10637 GCA_003489345.1 Pelotomaculum sp.
CACCCGGTTCCCTATTCTCCCCTGCTGGGGCACCTGCAATCTTATTTAATTACCCTATCCATATTTTATAGTATTACGTTATCAATTACAAGTTTTTTACACTGCCCTTGGGTGCGCCCCCTCTCGAGTACCCCCCGGGGATACGACTTCTTATTCTAACCTGCTTTTAACGCCGTCCCAGGTTTTGTAATCGAAAGCTGTCTAATTACATAAATTTACCAGATTGGTTAGCATCTATTCCCTGCCTTTTTTCAGCCATTGCGCCACTTCGACAGTTCTTTTTGCCTGATGGAAGACCGCGTCCCGGACATCCTCTATCATCTTGCCGTCCGGGCCCTGGGTTACGGTGGTACCGTAGGGGTTGCCGCCGGCCTTGAAAATGGAGGGGTCCGTATATCCGGGCGCAACGATGATGGCCCCCCAATGCATCATGGAAGTATACAAGGTCTTGACGGTCGCTTCCTGCCCGCCATGAGGGTTCTGGGCCGAGGACATGGCGCTGACCACTTTATTCATCAGTTTGCCTTTTGCCCACATTCCTCCTTGCAGGTCAAGGAATTGCTTCATCTGAGAAGCAAG
>DNIT01000005.1:10759-17974 GCA_003489345.1 Pelotomaculum sp.
ACGCGTAGGGCAACTGAAAATAATGGCGTCCGCCCAGTCAAGGTCAGCCGACGCAACCTCCGGGATATCTTTTGTGGCCTCGAAAGTTGCCAGCCAGCCCGGATTGGAACGGATCACCTCCTCAGGCGCCAACTCGCGCACTTTCAGAAGCCGTGCTTCCGCACCGGCGGCTTTCCCCGCCTCCGCTGCCCATTGGGACAGCTGATAGTTGATCCCCGTCATGCTGTAAAAAATGACGGCCAATTTAATCTTCTCCATACATTTTCTCTCCTTATCAATGGTGTTGTGGTCATGAAATAGAATAAGCAAAACCACGGCATTGCATAGCTGAAACACTTACTTTTTAAATCTTCCTCTCTATTCCTAAACACATTATACTTTCCAAAATGGTACTGTTCAAGTCACTTCTGCTTACATTGTCCATTATCCTAGCAATCTCATTCCAAATATTATTGCAATTATGTTTATGCAATCACCGTCATAAAAGTATCCCAAAACCCACCATTCTTTATGTCTAATTTATAGGGGAAAGGTCACTCAGCACATGGCCTAAAAGAGTTTGCATCTGCTGTGCACAGTCGGACGGTTTCTTATGCCCATTGTTTGTAAAGGTAGTGCCGGTTTAATTTGCAAAATCACACCCAATATTTAAACTTCCAGATGACCCAGCATAGTATGGTATAGCAGGCATTTAAAAACGGAATGCCCGGCTTGTCGGACGGTATTTTCACACTACTGATATTCTAGGAGGAATGTGTATTGCGGAAAAATATGCTTATTCCAGTACTGGTCTTTGCGCTGGCCATGCTAACAGGAATAGGTTCGGCATTTACCGCTGCGCCTGATAAGCCGGCGGCGTATGATCAGGCAGAAAACAATTCTTCCGGCGCTACCGCTGGGGAACTCGAAGTTGACAGTATTATAACCGCAGCAATGCAGAAAAGTCTCGCCGGCCTCGGCTATGAGCCGGGACCAATCGACGGAATTTTTGGCCCCAAAACGAAGCGTGCTTTGACAGGGTTCCAAAAATCACAAGGGTTACCCGCTGATGGTGTTGTCAATTTCCAAACCATCATGGCTCTCACAACGTCAGGGAGCGGCAGTGAAAATTTTACGGCTATATTGGTGCAAAAAAAGCTCACCGATCTTGGTTATGAACCGGGTCCCAACGATGGTATTTGGGGTCCTAAAACAAGAAAGGCGCTGATGAAATTCCAAATCAGAAATAGGCTGCTGCCGCACGGTATTATTGATCCTCAAACGATAAGACTGCTATTGGATTCAGGTGACCGGAGCAGTGGCGTTAATTGATTTTCCCATGTGATCCACAGGGCCTGTTATAACATGGGGCAGTGATGACCAGACCATTGCTCCGGATTGTATCAAAGTTACCTTGAGGTGCGGCAGTGGCAGTAAAGCCCGGTGGCAAAACAATACTTAGCCGTGTAGCTTAAAAAGCCGCTCAACCTTAGTTATCAGGTTTAGCGGCTATTTTTATACCTTTAAGGAAATCATACCTGCCTTATTTATGGCTAGGGCTATGGGTAAAAGTACCGGTAGACGATTTGTTCAGGGCTCCATAAGGCCAGTCTGTTAAGGAGTTACTGGGGGCGCCTGGGGGCCAAATTTCTGGATGCGGTCATTATAAGTATCTGCAACGTAAACATTGCCGCTGCTGTCTAAAGCCAATTTGAAGGGACTATCAAACTGGCCGTCACCAATACCCAAACTGCCCCATTGGGTTAGCAAATTGCCGCTGGAGTTGAATTTCTGAATACGGTGGTTAACGGTATCCGCAACGTAAACATTGCCGACGGCGTCTACCGCTACCCCGAAGGGCTCGTTAAATTGGCCGTCCCCACTGCCCGGGTTGCCCCATTTGATTAGGAAATTGCCGCTGGAGTCGAATTTCTGAATGCGGTAGTTAGCGGTATCCGCAACATAAACATTGCCGCCGCTGTCTACTGCTACTCCTGAGGGAACAGCAAACTGGCCGTCTCCACTGCCCGAGCTGCCCCATTTGGCCAGGAAATTGCCGCTGGAGTCAAATTTCTGGATACGGTCGTTAACGGTATCCGCAACGTAAACGTTGCCACTGCCGTCTACCGCTACTCCAAAGGGAAGAGCAAGCTGGCCGTCTCCGCTGCCCGAGTTGCCCCATTTGGCTAGGAAATTGCCGTTGGAGTCGAATTTCTGAATGCGGTCGTTATTGCTATCCGCAACGTAAACGTTGCCGCTGCCGTCTACTGCTACCCCAAAGGGAAGAGCAAGCTGGCCGTCTCCACTACCCAAGCTGCCCCATTGAGTCAGGAAATTGCCGCTGGAGTCGAACTTCTGGATGCGGCTGTTATAAGTATCGGCAACGTAAACATTGCCGCTGCCGTCTACTGCTATTCCTGCGGGAATATCAAACTGGCCGTCTCCAGTACCCGGGCTGCCCCATTTGGTTAAGAAATTATAACTTACCTGGGCCGGGACTACACTTGTGCCAAGGGTTGCCAGGAGCAGACATACCAAAAGGATGGCGATAATTGTATGCCTTGTTTTCAATATTTTCAGACTTAATATTCCTCCTCAGCGATAAATTTTTGTTTTTTTCCTTCCACAATTAAAGCTTGCCGGTACTTTCTTTACCTGCAACAGAAAATTCCGGCTGCATGTAATTTTCCTGAAATCCAGTTGTCCGTCTATGCATTATCCCGTTATATACTATGAATCCCTGCTTTCTTTGTTGCAATCGGCGTATTACATAATTTTCGATCAGTCAGTTAACGCACCTGATTGATCAGGTTTAGATGCATTTCAATAATCAACGGCTGACCTTTCGGGCGGCCCGGCATAGTATAATTCGGCAGGAGCTAAAGCTTTAACAACAAATACCTCCTTAAAACCAGCCGGCGGCGAGAAGCCCAATCTATAAATAAGGGAGCGCTTTGATCGTGCAGTTGATAAAAATTCGGAGGGATGCGGGCTATTTAATACTATGGATTATGGCAGTAATCTACCCCCTGGTAGTAGTCCCTTATCAGTTCTGTGTCTCTTTCCCTTCAATCAACCAGTTTTTTTTAAGCTGCTTTTACGCGCCCCGGTATATATTATTGGCCGTTCTGGCCGGCATGGCTTTAGTTGTCCTGGTCAAAGACCGGGCACAGGTAAAACACCCGGTGTTTATTCCCCTGGGGCTGTTTATGTTTTTTGCTTTCCTGTCCGCGCTTCTGGCTCCTGAACCGGCCACAGCCTGGATTGGCAGTCCGTTCCGCTACACGGGGTATACTACTTACTTGTTTTGTTCGATCCTGTTTACCCTGGCTTGTCGCAGCAGTTATGCCGAACAATTATTAAGATATACCGTTTATACTGCTGTGCTGGTTTCTTTTATTGCGCTGCTGCAGTATCTCGGCCTTAACCCGGTGCCCCATGAGCCGTATCGGGATGGTTTTCGCAGCTACAGCACCCTGGGGAACCCTGATTTCCTGGGCAGCTATCTGGTCTTTATCTGGCCGGCAGCGGTGTTCTTTTACCTGCGGGATAAAGAAATACGCTGGCTGATTTCCAGCGCGGTTATTTACCTCGGCTTGGTGTTGAGTCAAACCAGGAGTGCATGGATAGCATTTTTTATTACCTTTATATGTATTTTCTTTTACACTTTGCGGACACCGGAAAGGAAAAAGCCAATAACCCTGCTGGCGGTGACTCTCCTTGTGGTTTCCTGCCTGTTTTCATTTATCCAGGGCGGTACCATATTCCCTAATAAGGATGGCAGTATCGCCAGGGAAGTGGCAGCCGCATTGCGATTTGAAGACGATGCCGGCAACGGCAGGGTCCTTATATGGAAGGAAACGGTGAGGTTACTGCCCGCTCACTGGGCTTTTGGTGTCGGCCCCGATCACCTGGGCTACGCCGGGTTAATAGCGAAGCAACAATACCCCATTGACAAAGCACACAATATGTTTTTAGAAATAGCCGTTACAATGGGAGTTTTTGCCCTCTTGTCCTACCTGGCATTTTTGTCTTTTTTTATACCTTTGTATAGAAGTGAACCGGGATTTATGTTTTTTGCCATGATTTTGGCTTATCTTAGCCAGGGGCTATGCAACATAGAGGTAATTATGGTGATGCCTTTGTTTTGGATTGTGCTGGGGTTATCGCTTGGGTGTACGGCGGGTAGGGAAGGGAATAACCAGGGGAACGGTTCTTGTGTTTAACCAGGAGAACCGTCCCCCTGGCACTCCTTGGCCAGGACTGGGCAGTGAAATAAGCTTTTTTTATTCCACCAAAACTGTCGATATCCATCTTCAGACGTATGCCGGATACTTCGGAGCATAGATTAATTATTTTGTAATAAGCAAGACATACATCCAAACAGTCATAGCATGTTAAAGAAAAACAACTCTCCCCGTTATTAAAGCATGCAATACCGTAACATATCCTCTCTAGTGGTCAAATAGCAGCTTTACTTTAGTTTTATTAATATTCGTTAATTTGCTAGAATAAATATTGACTATAGTGGGGTACTCCCGCTCTGATATTTAATACTAAAGGAGAGTGGTCTCACCATTATGGGTGACGACACGTCATTCAGTCTATTTTTGGCGCTGAAAATTTTATTGGCACTATTTTTGGTCTTTTTGAACGGCCTCTTTGTGGCGGCAGAATTCGCATTTGTTAAGGTAAGACCAACCCGGTTGGCCCAACTGGCGGCGGAGGGGAACCCGCGTGCCGAAAGTGCCCGGGTTTGTGTCGAAAACATTGATGCTTATCTTTCAGTTTGTCAACTGGGTATTACCCTGTCCAGCCTGGGCTTGGGCTGGTTGGGGGAACCGTTGGCAGCAAAACTTTTGGAACCCCTGCTGCATGCCATAGGTGTGACAGCGCCGACTGCAGTGCATTCCATCTCCTTTATAGTTGCCTTTATACTGGTCACTTTTTTACACGTGGTATTTGGTGAATTGGTGCCCAAGTCGCTGGCAATTCAGCGGGCAGAAAATGTCACCCTATGGTTGGCCGGTCTCATGCAGATGTTTTTTTATCCCTTTTACCCTGGAATTGTTGTGTTTAACGGTACAGCCAACCGAATTTTGCGGCTGCTGGGGATTCAACCGGCCAGCGAACACGAAGAAAGTCACAGTGAAGAGGAACTACAGATGCTAGTGGCCGAAAGCTATAAAGGCGGCCATTTAGACAAGAATGAATGGCGTTTGCTCCAGAACGTGTTTGAGTTTGAAAAACGGGTAGCCAGGGAGGTTATGTTGCCTCGTCCGGAAGTTGTTTTTCTGGATAAGAGAAAGCCCCTGGAAGAAAACTTGGAAATTGCCCGCAAGACAGAGCACACCCGCTTCCCACTGATAGACGGGGACAGTGACCATGTGGTGGGGCTGATCCACATTAAGGACCTGTTTAGACTGCCGGCCGGGTCCAGTATTGACCAGGTGGTACGCAATATCATGATGGTGCCCGAGGGTCTTCCTCTGGATCGCATGCTCAGGGAATTTCAACAAAATCACCAGCATATGGCGCTGGTTGTAGATGAGTACGGCGGTACCAGCGGTATTATTACAATGGAGAATGTACTAGAAGAGCTGGTTGGAGAAATCCAAGACGAGTTTGACCAGGAATCTCCCCAGGTGACAACAGAAAAGGAAGGCACATTTATTGTAGACGGCCGGATGCTTCTGGAGGAGGCATCGGAAATGTTCTGCTTGAAGGTGGATGAAGAGGAAGAATATGATACCCTGGGGGGCTTTGTTTTTGGAAAACTGGGCAAGCGTCCCCGGGTTGGTGATGTAGTGGAACTGCCGGAGCACCACTTGGAGATAGCCGAAATGCGGGGCCTGCGCATTCACCTCATTCGTTTAAATATATTAAACAAAAACCTGTGTGAGGACAAACTTACGGCATCATAAAAGGAGCTGTAAAAAAAGGTTAACCAGGATACAACAATCCCATAATGATTCAAAAAAAGCATCCCGTATCACTATCAAAGTGATACGGGATTGTTATTTCCATCATTGTTTTTGAACTCATTGTGGGGGTAAATAAAGCTTAAAAATTACTTTTGTTACTTTATCAGTTCACCTTTATCTAAAAAAGTTAGCTGATTGGTTAAACCGTGTCAACTTTTTGGCTCAAAAACCATATCATGGTATATCAAGTTCTTCTGCAGATATTGCCATATTGGAGGGAACTTTCGTGATTTTCCAAGAAGTTAATTGGCTTCGCGCAGGCGCCGGCAAGCTTTGCCCGCAAGTAAAAAAGGCTGCGCTGGAGTGGTATCGCCCTCTTAAAAGGATACCCTGCTTTATGCAAAAACCATTCAAATATTTTAAACAGCTTTGGCGCAAAATACCGGTTATTGTTCAACTAGCGGAAAACAGGTCGGAGCCGTGCTCTCTTACGGATCTGGCAAATTCCGTGAACTGCACTGTTCAACGGGCGCTTCCGTTAATAAATGCATTTTCCACCAGAGTAAGCGCAAGACAACTGGAATTACTGGTGCAAAACAAACTTGTCAAGAAAATCTGGTATGACCGTGAGGTTAGGACTGTGCTTGACGTAGCTTCTCCAGCGGTCCGGTCAGCGCCATTGTGGGAACACGATATTACCGGCAAGGGAATTGTGGTAGCGGTGTTGGACACGGGAATTTATGAGCATCCCGATTTATCCGGGCGAATTGTGGGGTTTAAAGATTTTATCAAACAAAAGACGACACCTTACGATGACAACGGGCATGGCACCCACGTCGCCGGAGATATAGGCTCCAACGGGAGTCAATCCTCTTTTCTATACCGGGGGCCTGCACCCGAGGCCAGCCTGGTCGGGATAAAGGTCCTGGATAAGATGGGTTCGGGTCTATTATCCACCGTTATTGAAGGTATCCAGTGGGGTATCGACAACAAAGAAACTCTGGGCATCAGGATACTCAACATATCACTGGGAAGCACGGCTACGGAGTCTTATGCCGACGATCCGGCCTGTCAGGCTGTAGACAAGGCCTGGTCAAGCGGGATCGTGGTTTGTGTTGCGGCGGGAAATGAAGGGCCGCAGTCATCAACCATCAGTTCACCCGGCATTTCTCCCCATGTGATTACTGTTGGCGCAGTGGATGACAAAAATACAGTAGCTTTGAACGATGACCAGGTGGCTGAATTTTCCAGCAGGGGGCCTACCATTGACGGATTGATAAAACCTGATTTGTTAGCGCCCGGGGTTAATATT
>DNIT01000005.1:18037-28110 GCA_003489345.1 Pelotomaculum sp.
GATTTGTTAGCGCCCGGAGTTAATATTATATCCTTGCGTTCACCCGGCTCAAAAATTGATAAACAGACTAAAGAATCCAGGATTGCTGACTGGTATTTAGCGCTTTCCGGAACGTCAATGGCGACACCGGTATGCTCCGGGGTGGTTGCCCAAATGCTGCAGTCCGACGGTTCACTAACCCCGGACCAGGTTAAAAAACGACTTATAGAAACTGCAAAAACACTTGCCTGTCTTGATCCCAATACGCAGGGGGCGGGGATCATAGACGCCACAAAAGCAACCGGTATAACGGCTGAAGTTTGCTGAGTAAAATATCCGGTTGGCCGGTAGGTGTGAATTCATGCGCACAAATGCAACATTGCCTGCCGCAAGTCCGGCGCTGGTGCGCCGTGTGCGATTGAAATCGCACACGCATCGCTTGGTGACTTGGTGCTGCCGGCGACGCGGGCAGCTACTCTTAAAATGGTTAAAAAAACAATCAGTCTTCGTTGGATTGGAGCAAGGAAATTAAAGAACTGTTGACTTTTCCCGACGGGACGGGTAGAATTTTCTTGAGGACAATTTTTATCTTATAAAGGAGAACTTTAATGCGCTTCTAATCCTGCTGTCACTTAGACAATCACATTGATTTGTGAATGCTTCTCCAGCGGGATTGGTACGCCCTTGGGGCGAATATATGCCTATTTTTTTGCTTTTATCTAAGCATATTATTCATTATGCATAGACCATCCTCCCTGGAGAAAAGGGGGGTTTTTTATGCTCATATTAGAGGCAAAGAATATCAAAAAACAATATGGAGACCGTCTGGTTTTCAGTATCGATAGTTTAAAAATTTACCAAAATGATCGGATTGGTGTTGTCGGTATCAATGGGTGCGGGAAAACGACGCTCTTAAACGTTTTGACCGGTAAGGAGCCTCCCGGTACAGGGACAGTACGGCGTTTCGGCGGGCACGCCTATATCACCCAATTGGATGCTCCGCCTGACCGGGCCTTGGACCGGATGATGGGTAAAAAGTTTCGCGTTCCTGATAGCGCATGGGAAACAATGAGTGGTGGAGAAAAGACCCGTTTCAAAATTGCCCGGGGATTCAGTGCCCCCTGTTCCATCCTGTTTGCAGACGAACCCACCTGCAACCTGGACCTGGACGGGATCCGGCTGCTGGAAGAGCAGCTAAAAAAGTTCGAGGGAGCATTGGTGATAGTTTCCCACGACAGAGCCCTGATGGATGCGCTGTGCACCAAAATACTCGAAATGGAAAACGGGAAAGTAACCGAATACGCCGGCAACTACAGCGATTACAAGCTGCAGAAGGAAGCTGACATCGAGAGGCGCCGGTTTGACTACGAACAATATGTCAGGGAGAAACACCGGCTGACCGAAGCCATCATAGAAATTAAGCAAAAATCTGTGGCGATGAAAAAAACACCATCCCGCATGGGCAACTCGGAAGCCCGGCTCCACAGGCGCAAGACAGGCCAAAAAATGGCCAAGGTGGATAGAGCGGCAGCGGCCATAGAAAAGAGAATCGAGCAGTTGGAGAAAAAAGAAAAACCGGCGAAACCTGTTGCGGTTCATATGTACTTGCAGGAACAACGCCAGCTGTACTGCCGGTCAGTCATCACCGGGCAGGAAGTCAGCAAATCTTTTGGTGATAAGCTGCTGTTTGATAAAATCTGTTTTGAGGTGCCTGCCGGCAGAAAAGTCGCTCTGGTCGGGAACAACGGCAGCGGGAAAACCACCTTGCTCAAAATGATTGCGGCGGGAGAAAAAGGAATCACCTTGGCGCAAAATGCGCGTATAGGCTATTTCCGCCAGGATCTTGGCATTCTGGATGAAGAGAAAACGATTCTTGAGAATGTAATCAAA
Organism: Pelotomaculum sp.; assembly: GCA_003489345.1. Classification (GTDB taxonomy): domain Bacteria; phylum Bacillota; class Desulfotomaculia; order Desulfotomaculales; family Pelotomaculaceae; genus Pelotomaculum_C. Next base: position 19,907 of record DNIT01000005.1, read on the forward strand.
GATAGTGTTTTCACGCAGCGCGATGTTCGGTTGATGCTGGCGCAATTACTGTTTAAGGATGAATATGTCCACAAAAAAGTCAAGGTGTTGAGCGGAGGGGAAAGAGTAAAGGCAGCGCTGACCAAAATCTTTGTCAGCGGGTATAACATTATTGTGCTGGATGAGCCAACCAATTACCTGGACATCTATTCTCTGGAAGCATTGGAAAAGGTCATGAAAGAATACGGGGGCACCATCTTGTTCGTATCGCATGACCGGAAGTTTATCGACGAAATTGCCGACCAGGTCATCGTCCTGCAAAAGGGAAAGGCCCTCCAGTATGCGGGGAATTACAGCGATTACCTGGGATATATGGAGTCAAAAAACCAGCAACAACCTGAACAAGAACGGATCCTGCAACTGGAAAACCGTCTAAATGAAGTGGTCGGGCGCTTGTGCGTTTCAAAACAGGAAGATGTCGAAATACTGAACACCGAGTATGAAAAAATACTTGAAGAGTTAAAACGATTGAGAAAAAGCAAGTTATAGAAGCTTATAACCCTACTTGAAATTCTCTAAAAAAGATAACGGTAACAGATAAAAAATTTGTCAGGTATCATGCATCAAGTAAAGGCGGCGATTATTGATTAAAATAATCGCCGCTTTTACTTGCTATAACATGGAACAGGCAATTAATAAGTCAGATTTTATATGAATTTGTCTTATAAAATATTACATAAATTACAGGAGTTGCAAATTTTTCGCCGAAATTAACCACAAAAAGGAGGTATGGGTATGTTAAGAAAAACTGTCATGAGCCTGGTACTTGTTTTCATCCTGACTCTAGCCCTTGGCCTGGTTACAGCGCAGGCTAAAACCACGGACAGCAAAACCCCTGCAGTTGATGTCATGACCCAGGCAATCGGCTTGGCTGCGAAGGAAGCAGACAACAGCGGCACTCTGGCTACCGTCACCAGGAGACAGATCAACGACAACATCTACGAGTACACCATGGTTATTAAAGTTGGAAAAGGACAATATGATAAGATCGGCATTCACAGAATCGTAAAGGAAAAATCCCCTTGGGTCCCCATTGCGGCGGAAAAAGCAGTCATGATGATACATGGTGATTCCTGTAATTTTGACACTGCCTTCGGAACAATACCGGGTCAGCCGGCTTCGGACTCGCTGAGCGCTTTTTTGGCGCAAAAGGGCGTTGACGTCTGGGGAATAGACCTGCGATGGACATTTGTACCCGATACTGCAACCGACTTCGCTTTTATGAAAAATTGGGACACCAAACTGCACGTTAAGGACATCAAGCTAGCCGTGAAGTTTGCCAGAGTAGTCAGAACACTGACCGGAAGCGGTCATGGAAAAATTTTCATGCTCGGCCATAGCCGGGGCGCCCAACTCCTATATGCCTATGCCAATAATGAATCACAACTACCGGAACCTGCCCGTGACCTCAAGGGGATTATCCCCATGGACATGGTCTATAAGTTTTCTCCGGCAGACAGTCTACTGGCCCAGGCAGCCCTGGAACGTTACCAGGCCTATAAATCCGTGTACGACTCCGGAACCTACGTCAACAATGACGGGCAAACCCTTAAGGGGCTGGCATGGCTGGCCACTTCCGATCCGGATGGAATGTCCCCGGCAATTCCAGGTCTTACCAACTATCAGGCGTCCCTGTTTGCACTGACTGCAACCTATGCCACTTACCCCCCCCTGCAGCCAATCACTCCACTCTACCACTATATGGCCGGTACATTTGACGAGAACGGCTTGCCGGATGGACTCCAGTATGTAGAGCAAATGGACAAGATCTTAGGGATCGCCCTTGCCAGCCCTGATTTCCAAAGTATGGGGGAGATTATCGACGGAGAGGCCATCATGAGCGACGCTGTTGAAGTGCCCTATGACGATCACCTGGCCGACATTAAGATCCCCGTGCTCTACGTGGGCGCTGCCGGAGGTATGGGAGAATACGGAGTCTATACCACCAGCCTGCTGGGAAGCAGTGATGTAACGGTACAAGTAGTCACCTTGCTACCGGAGACTGACAAAGCGTTGGACTACGGGCACGCCGACTTGATTTGGGCGGACAATGCTAAAGAGCTGGTTTGGGAGCCGATCTACAACTGGCTCAAACCCAGATAAACCTTGAGGGAGCTGCAACGCAAAATAATATCAATCAGCGCCGGTAGATTGCGGCGCTGATTTTCATGATCGAGTTTGCAGAAGGATATGGCTTTACTTAAATTCAAATAATCTATATAATATTTGGTAATAGGTTAAGCGTTTTGATTTGGTATCAAAAAATTAATATTAGGACGGCGGTTATTCAATAACGTAATCGCCGTATGTTTTTGCTGTTTTTTTTATTCAGGAGAAATCCATGGAAAGGTGGTTTTGTAATGCCCAGGCAAATATTTATAACAGCAATAGATCAAGAAAGATTACAGAAACTCATAAATGAAGCAAAAGAGTTTCATCCAGGCAGCAAAGAACACCTCAAAGACCTTGAGCGGGAACTAAAACAGGCACAAGTTGTAGCATCCGAAAAAATTCCTCATAATGTGATTACCATGAATTCAAAGGTATCGTTAAAAGACTTAGACTCCGCTGAAAAAATGATTTATACGCTGGTTTACCCCTCTGAGGCCAACCTGCTGGAAAACAAGATTTCCGTACTGGCGCCTGTAGGGACGGCAATTCTTGGCTTCCGTGAGGGAGATGTCATTGAATGGGAAGTTCCTGATGGCCGGATTAAGCTGGAAGTAGAAAAGATCATTTACCAGCCGGAGGCAGCCGGTGATTTCAATCTATAGAAAAAGCCCCATTTATGGGGCTCTTTCTTTTCTTATGATTCCATTTGCTTGGCCAGGAAATGAGGCTACAAATAAGGAATCACCGATTTCACCACGTGACAGGCGGGACTCTCCGTCGTTACAACGGAGACGTCGATACCGTAAATCTCCTCCAACAATTGCCTGGTGACGACTTCCTCCACGCTACCGATGATGAAATCCTGCCGCCCTTTAATCACCGCCACCGAGGAAGCACATAAAAATGCGTGATTGGGATAGTAATTGGTCAAAATCACGCCAATACCCCCTTTAGCCAGACGGTCGATCTGACGCAGCACCCGGATCTGGTTGCCAAAATCCAAATTGGATGTAGGCTCATCCATGATCAAAAGCTCCGCTTGTTGGGCTATGGCACGGGCGATAAGGGTCAGCTGCCGCTCACCGCCGCTGATTTCGGTATAAATATCCTCCGTCAGATTGCAATGATAAAAATTTCATATAAAAAGTTTCTTGATAGTGATTGAGAAAAAATAAATGGAGAAAAGAAATGTTCCCCCAAAGAATAAAAACAAGGGAGAACAAGTGGAGAATAGATGCTTAAAAAAAGAAAAGCCCCTTTTACGGGGGCCTCCCTTTTTATGATTCCATTTGCTTGGCCAGAAACCCGGCTGCCGTTTCAGCCAGCTTGGTTTCCAGGTTCCCCAGCGCTACCCCCGGTTCTTTGGCAGCGATGATTACCGCACCCACCGGATCACCTTCGGTAATAATAGGCGCTACCACAGCGGAACTGTAACTAATGTCCTCATCAGCTGTTAGAAAACAGGGTTCATTAAATACTACCATTTTTCTTTCAGTCATTACTTTTTCAACATCCGGGCTGACCTGTTTATTCATCAACTGCTTTTTAGGCGCCCCTGCGACAGCTATGATGGTATCCTTATCAGCAATACATGATATCTGGCCTAGTGATTCATTTAGTGAATCGGCATATTCTGTGGCAAATTCGCCCAATTCACCTATAGGCGAGTACTTCTTTAAAATAACCTCCCCTTCTCTATCGGTAAATATTTCGAGGGGATCCCCTTCCCTGATCCTCATTGTCCGCCTGATTTCCTTCGGTATCACTACCCGGCCTAAATCGTCAATGCGGCGAACGATTCCTGTTGCCTTCATCTTCTCTGTCACCCCCTTTCACTGTATTATACGCAGACACTCCATAAATTAATCAGGATAGGAAAACAATCTTATTTAAGGTATTTGCCAACAAAGCAGAGGATTCTTCCATTCTCTGCTGAAAAGCTTATGAACTCCATTAATTACGTCGCCGGGAGGTTTCCATGTCCGCATTTCCCATAAAATTCCTACAGAATACTGCCGCCTGAAAGAGACAACTTTTTCTGCCTTCAATTGCCTTAGCACGGTCAAGGACTGTGCAATCTGGCATGGATGGAAGACTGTATCGACATCCAAGGATTGAAGTTGTTTACCATGATTTCCGTTATTAGTTTTCGCGAAAATGGAATTTATATTAATAAAAGATTTACCAATTTGTGGGAGCACTGCAAAAAGCAGCAGCTTCCCCCAATGTATCGATGAAACCCATGCCCGGGCGGGCGTACATAAGCAAAAGCAGCCGTTTGAGAAACGGCTGCTTTTGCTGTGTTTCAATTATATATAAAAGAAACCTTTTATACTATAATTTAACAACATTTGAGGCCTGAGGGCCACGGTTGCCTTGGACAATGTCGAACTCCACGCTTTGACCTTCGTCAAGGGTTTTGAAACCTTCCGTTTGAATGGAGGAGAAATGTACAAATACATCCCTGCCTTCTTCAGTTTCAATAAACCCAAAGCCCTTGTCCGGATTAAACCATTTAACCTTACCAATCATGCTTTTACCTTACCTCCTAAATTTACCTCTTTTGAGGCCAACAATCCAAGTATACACCATGGCCGTCAAAATGCAAAGATAAAATTTTACATTTATCATGTAAAATCTTTACCATTATAACCGGAAAACCCCTTTGTTATTCAGCCGGTTCAAAAATTTTTCTCAACAAAAATAAATAGGATAGAAGCCGCAAAACGCTATACGCCCCCTATCCCTCATATTAAACAATTCAACCAAGTACTGCCTCAATTCTTCTGTTTACATCGTCCCAGTTAATCAAATTCCACCAGGCCTCAACCCAGGCAGCCCTTTTGTTCTGGTATTTCAGGTAGTAAGCATGTTCCCAGACGTCTATTGTCAGCAAAGGCGCCACCCCCCACTGGGTCAGGTTCTGGTGTTTTTCTGCTGTTAAGATGCTCAGTTCCTTAAAATCCGGACTATAGCACAATACCGCCCAGCCTGAACCCTCAACAGCAACGGCTGCTGCCGAAAACTGCTTTTTGAACGTTTCAAAGCTCCCAAAATGCTGCTCAATCAACTCAGCTGCTTTGCCGGTCGCCGGACCGCCCCCCTTTGGTTTCATGTTTTCCCAAAAAAGCGTGTGCAGCAAGTGCCCCGAGCCATGGAAAGCCAGTTCCCTTTCCCAGTGCTTGATCAGGGAAAAATCACTCTTATCCCTGGCTTCCGCCAGTTTGGCTTCGGCGTTATTGAGACCGTCCACATAGGCCTTGTGGTGAGCGTCATGGTGCAGACGCACAGTGTGTTCATCGTAGTAAGGCTCCAGAGCGTTATAATCATAAGGGAGCGCCGGTAGTTCATGCTTAGCCATTCATATCGCCTCCATAACCAACTTATGCTTATTCGGATTCTTTTTCAAACTGGTCCTTGCCGACACCGCAAACCGGGCATACCCAGTCATCCGGCAGATTCTCAAAAGGCGTACCCGGGGCTACGCCGTCTTCCCCCTTGACGGGGTCGTAGACATAACCACATACACTACAAACCCATTTATCCATTGTAAGCCTCCTTGTTATAATATTGCGGCAATGCTTTGATAGAACTCCTTCACCGCTTTGAGCCTGCGGTTCACCGCCTCCCACCGGACCAATGTCAAAAAGCTGTCAACATAGTCATCACGTGTTGGGAAAACTTTGCAGTAGGCGTGCTCATAGACGTCCAGGACCAGCAGGGGCAAAACGGACCATACGCCTTCGGAATGATCATCGGCAAAGAAATTCCGCAGGACACCGTCTTTCAGATCAAAACCAAGGATTACCCAACCCCTTGAACACATGGCCAGCCCGGCAAACTGTTTCTCCCATTCCGGCCTTGAACCAAAATCCCGCTCAAGCAATCTCATTACCTCTGCCGACGGTTGGGAATCCCCGTTACCGATATTACCGAAATACAAATCGTGTAGCCTGACTGAATTCAAGGCATAAGCTTGTTCCTTTTTCAAAGAACGAAGCGGGCAATAGGTGGGATCCACACAGGTGGTATCCACCCTGATTAGCCGGGCCTCAATTTCCTTGAGTTTGGTCGCGTGGACCTCGGGATAAAGCCTGCTATGTTCTTCCAGTTGCTCTTTTGAAAAAATAGGAGGGTCATTTGTATCACCGTCGAACCCCATAAGCTACCCCCCCTTTATTTATACTTCCATAATATTTAAAGTAGCTTACAACTGAATTACAAAAATATTAATAATTTATTAATATTAGGCCTTCTATATTACTCTTCGCTCTCAAATTTGTACCCAATGCCCCAGACGGTTTTGATATAGCAGGGGTTTGACGGATCTTTCTCCAGCTTTTCCCTCAGCCTCCTGATATGGACGGTTACAGTATTATCATCCCCATAAAAAGCGCTGTCCCAAACCTTATCCAGAAGATTTGCCTTGGTGAATACCTTGTTGGGGTTGGAAGCCATTAACCACAAGACTTCAAACTCCTTGGGGGTCAATTCAATCTTAAGGTTGTTTTGCGTTACGATACGCTTGCTGTAATCCAGGATTAGGCCGTCATATTTCAGGACCTGTCTTTGCTGTTTAGCCGGTTCGCCAAGCCTTCGCAAAACAGCTTTAATACGCAGGGCCAGTTCGGTCGGGCTGAACGGCTTGGTCTGGTAGTCATCGACACCCATCCGGAACCCGACTACTTTATCGACCTCATCGCTCCGGGCCGACAATATAATCACCGGCATATCACGATACTGCGCTTTTAGCTTCTGGAAGGTTTCGAAACCATCCATGCCCGGCATCATAATGTCCAGCACCACCAGTTCGGGTGGTTGGCGACGCGCCTTTTGCAGCGCCTCTTCACCGCTGGCGGCCAAAACCACTTCAAATCCTTCCTTACTAAGTGTATGCTGCAAGATCTTTAGTATTTTCGGGTCATCGTCAACCGCCAGTATGCGTGGCACTGGTTACAACACCTCCCCCAAGATTTCCCACCCGACCGCAGGCAGCGTAAAGGTGAAAACACTACCCTGCGACCGCTTGCTGGAGACTGTTATGTCTCCTCCGTTTAACACAACAAGCTTCTTGGCCAGAGTCAGGCCGATACCGGTTCCGCCGAAACCCCTTGAGGCTGCGCCGTCAGCCTGATAGAAAGGGTTGAATATTTTTTCCAGATCCCGCTCGTCTATACCGATGCCGGAATCCTTAACCGATATGCTGACGGATTTAGTCGCTTCTTCCAGACCTGCCTCCACCATAACAATCCCGTTCGGGGCCGTAAATTTGAGGGCATTGTACATAAGATTGGTCAAGACCTGTCCGGCCTTGTCTTTGTCAGCTAGGGCTTTTATACTCCTGGAGCAGGGGACCGTCTCAAGGGCTACCCCCTTATTTTGGAACAGTGGAGCCATACGGCGGACAATGTCCTCGATCAACTCGGCTACGATAAACTCCTCTTTATATACCACGGTCTTACCGGCCGCGATTTTGGAAAGGTCCAGAAAACCATTGATTCTGACCAGCAGTTCCTTGCTGCTATCGTTGATTTCATTCAGGTAATCCTTTTGGATATCGTTCAACTTGCCGGTGGCCGGATCCATCAATAGTTCTGTAAAGGCGATAATAGCCGACAGGGGCGTACGCAACTCATGGTTGGTATTGGCGAGAAATTCATCTTTGAGACGGTCCTGTTCCTGCAATTGCCGGTTGGCGTGAGCCAGCAATTCCCTTTGTTCAGCCAGCTTGCTGTTGGTCTCATAAAGCATGCCCACAGCTTCATCCGAAAGAGCCTTGAAAATAAAAACATAGGAAAACACTTTGAATACATGTCCCAGCAGATTATATACGTCATAGGCGTTGCTGTAAAAGGTAAAGGCCACCTCACTGAGCGCCCCCAGAACGAGGGCCAGACACAGGTAATAATCCTGTTTGGCTGCCTGCTTCTTTTGCAGCAGCTTGGCCGCAGCCAGCAGCAGCAAAAAAATTATAACATATTCCAAAATAACCTTGAGCTGGGTCTGACTGCCGGCAACTGGATTATACATGGGGGGGAGAACCGGCAAGAACA
>DNIT01000005.1:28167-34985 GCA_003489345.1 Pelotomaculum sp.
CGGCAACTGGATTATACATAGGGGGGAGAACCGGCAAGAACAAGGCTACCGCCACAATCAGCGCCAAAGTAGCCAGACTGAAAGAGGTCAACAGGAGCGTAACCTGTCCCACTTTCTTTACCCTGCTGCCGCAAAAAACTGCCGCAACCAGTCCGGAGCTGAATATCAGGTTAAAAATGATCCAGTAGGTTGAGGCCTTGTTAACTGAGTTGGGCGTGATAAAGTCAGGCATACCCAGGTAAGATACGGCGTGGGCAAATTCCATAAGAGCCACGCCGCAAAAGGTCAGACACAATATCAGCATTCTTAATTCATGCTTGTATTTATAATCGTACCAACTCATGAGGGAAGAACAGACGGCCACGATGATACCCACAAACTCCATCGCCATATGGACACTGGGGTAAATATCTTTATTGACAACCAAATAAAACCTTCCCGCTAAAAACGTAAGGAAAAGGAAGAATAAGACCGACAAGACAATCTTGGGCAAAAATCCTCTGTCCGCCAGAACACGTTCCTTTACTGAACCGGTAATCAATTGGAGCAGTCCTCTCTTTTAGATAGTCTCTTGCCAGGTACCATCCATGCTCTTTCAATGATGAACTATCAATGAAATTCGCTTAAAATGACAAGATACCTTTAAAAATCTGAAAACCCCCCGCGATAATAGGAAAAGCGCCTTTAACTCATTTGAGGCACAGGCGCTCTTTTAAGATTGTTTCATCCGCCGCTATCGCGGCGCCACATATAATGAAAATGTATTTTCAGGGTAGTTCTATATCCTATTGTAATTATTTTACATATATTCCATCAAAAGTGATATAATTTACTTTGAAGGTGATATACATGCTTTCTTATCTGCTCATATTGCTGTTTTGCACCATGGACCATTTATTTACCTGCTGGGAGCTCGGTACAGGATTGGCTCACGAATTAAACCCCTTACTGATAGGCCTGATGAGCCTGCCCGTCGGTACATCGCTGCCGTTAAGGCTGCTCTGGATCCTGGCAGCGCTCCTGGCATTGCGCTTCTTAACCAGATTTGAACCGGCCCTCATCGAAAAGTGCCTGGGCGTCCTGGTTGTGGTATACGGCCTGGTTATCGCCTACCACGGCACAGTAATTTACAGAATTGTACATACCGTCTCCTACGTTGCCCTCCCCGGTTGCGGTTAAACCGGTTTTACAGCGTCAGCAGTCTGCCGTTTTTCTTCAGCCAGGCCCGGTGCGCTATGTAGCCGGGGTAGATTTGTTCAACCAGCGCCCAAAACTTTTTGGAATGGTTCATTTCCACCAGATGGGCCAGTTCATGTGCGACAATATAATCCAGAACCGGCAAGGGGGCCATCACCAACCGCCAGTTGAAATTCAGGTTCTTTTGCTGTGAACAGCTGCCCCAGCGGGTTTTTTGTCCCTTGATAAACACCCGGTTAAAGGACAGTTTTAACTTTTCATTCATTACCCGTATTCTCTGGTTAATCAAAAGCCGGGCCATTCGGCGCAGCCACCGCTCCAGTACTGTGGACGCGTTCTCCTCCAACCCGGGGGGAACCACCACCACCAGCCTGTCCTCCTCCACTTCTACCGCGCCGGCAGAGCCGGTCTCCACACGGATCTCAACCAGGTACTGCCTGCCCCGGTAAAAAACAATGCGGCCTTGAGACCGGTCGGTCTGCCTCGCGGCAGCAAGATGAGTCGCAGCCTCCATCTTTTTTAGGATCCAGGACTTCTTTCCCGTCAGAATATCCTTTAATTCAGCCAGGTTAAAAGCTTCGGGAGCCACTACCTCAAGAGCGCAGGAATCCACGCGCACCTGCAGGAGCAGGCGCTTGGCCCGGCTGCTTATCCTTATAGTATAAGGAACTATACAGCCGTCAAGAATAATTGAATCCCTTATTTCCCGAGATGAAGACATAAACAACTCCCTGACTTTGCCGGCAGGCCCAGTTAACAGGACGGGACGCTAATTTCCGGGCTTCTTACTGGCTGCAGCAGGAACCAGGACCCGGGCACTCTTGAGGATCGGCAGCGCCGCAGCAGGATTTAAGTTCATCATTGGCTGGCTTACCCACCGAACTAGGTAAAAAAGGAGCCGAGATCAGCTTTTTCAAATTGGTACTGCCGCAGGCCGCGCATTTCAACTCACTGTCCTTGCCTGGCAGGTGGACAATTTCAAATACTTTTTCACAGTCACCGCATTTGTACTCAAAGATAGGCATGCTTTACCTCCGTAATAAATTTAAAAATCTAACATATTTTCTGCGTTTTTTGTTTGAATCCTTCACGCTTAAAAAATAACTTTCGCTTTCATCTATATACGGTCTCACGCCAGACTGGGGAGCAGCCTTCCCAAAGATTCCGGCCGCTGCAATGTTGCGCAAATGCATCTGCGAATTAAATGCAACATTCGCCGAGAAGTCCGGCGCCGGCGTGCCGTGTACGATTGAAACCGCATCTGCATCGTCTGGGGGGTTCATGATCCATGGCGCCGCCGGCGGCGTGGGTGACTACTCTGCAACAGGGACCCTGCGCAGTTCAAAAATTACCGGACGGTCAGGATCGGGGCAGGCCCAGGTGGTACATTCACTATCCTCGCTCCAAGGGAAATTGCCTCCGTACAGGAGCGCAGCCACAGCTGAACGAAGTGCATCATAAGCAAACTGGCACAGTCCTCCGGGTGTAAACTGGGTAAATTCAAAACTCTCCCCCACCTTATGGCCGTAAGAACAGCTTCCCTCTCCACGAATTTCTACAATTGTGGCGATAACCTTGAACTTATACATTTTTCAGCCCTCCCTGCCAGATTAAAGTATTATTTTCGCGTCGGTTAAATTCTCTTGCCGCTAGACTCATTCCTGCCGGAAACAAGAAATTGCTTTTAGAAATGATGCATTAACTGAACCGGCTTGAACATAATATTTATATGAGCAAACACAGATGTCACGTTGACCGGAAAAGGAATGAATACGGTAACGCTCTTTCCAAGGCACGCCTTGAGCGGATGGAGCGTCTTAACAAAAACGCTCCCCTGGTTGAATACAATCTCCAAACCTTTTCAGGAAAATTTGAAATTTACGACCCCAATAAGAACAAGGGGAGAAAGAGTAATATCTTACTATAACATCATAACCATAGCCGGTTACAGACAACCATCCGTTCGCCGCGCTCGTGCTGTTCAAGCTTTTATGCATGCCTGCGCACTATGGACCGTACGCAGGCGCTCCGCAACGCGGATCTGCTATTTTTTCCCAATGAATGTATAAATCAAACCAAAACAGTTCATACTATAAACAAAGGTCTCTAAAGGCGCTTGACGCCGGGGGACCTTATTTTTTTGTTTTAACTTTTTATATCCAGGCTGGGCTCCTTGGAATTCGCCGGAATAGCTATAAACATTCCCGCCACGCTTAGAGCAGCAGCAAAAAACAGTACGCTCCGATAGCCGAACCCCTCGGCGATCAGGCCGCCCAGCAAGGGGCCCAAGGCATTGCACAAGTTGAGGGTGGACTGGAAGATACCGCTTGATGTGCCTCTCTCCTCACCGCTTCGCAGAACTATCAGCAGCGCCCCGACATACAGACAGGACCAGGCTACTCCCAGCAGCGCCATAACAAGTACCAGAGGAAGTTTTCCGGTCACATAGGCAAAAACCACAAAGACAATAAATGAAAGCACCTGACCAAAGGCAAAAACTTTATACTCCGAATAGTGTTCCAGGTAACGCATAACGACAAACTGGACAGCAAAATTAACGCCCCACAACAGGCCGATCCAAAACTTGCCGACTCCCAGGCTGGAAAGATGGAGCGGCAGAATGACCCAAACGGCAGTGGCGCCCAGGTGTCGCAGAAAAACGGCAAAATAAATACGATAATTACGCCGCAGAACCTGGAACAATTTTGGAGACAAAGAACGGTGCAGGGCCGTCGTTTCTTGAAAAAAAAGCGAGACCAGAAACGCAGCCAGGCAGATCGCAAAACTAATCTGGAAAAGCAGGTAGATATCCTCCACCAGCGCGGCCGCCATAGCGCCAAAAATCCAACCAAGGGAGCCGTATGAGCTAAACCTGCCCATATCAATCCCGCATTCAAAAGCATAGGCAATGGCCGTTGCCGTGGCGATACCCAAAGCTAACCCCACCATACCGCGCATCAACATGAGAAGCGCGACGTTGCCGGCCAGGAGTTGGGCGGCAAAAGCCGCACTGCTGGCCAAAAGACCCCAGCGTACAAAGAAGAGCCTGCCGGTTTGATCGGATTTCCAACCGGAAACAAGGGATGACAATAAAAAAGCGGCTCCGTAAACCGCTCCCACCAGCCCTATCTGAGAATCGGAAGCCCCCAACTGGGCTCCCAGCAGGGGAACAAAGAGGTTGGAACCCTGGGTGGCAAATCCCAGGAGAAAGTTAACCAGCCCAACTAACCATAACCGCCGGTTCATAGTATCGCCCATATGCCGTTCCAAGATAAAGACCTCGCCTTCAAAACCGTACAGCAATTATCTTATCACAAATCAATCTATTTTTAAGCCGGATTCATTATTATAAAGCCCGCAGAAAAAATATAAAAAACTCCTTGACATCTCCGGGTGGTTTGGTGTAAATTGTAACCATAAACTATACCGATTAAGTCCACAATAACTTTCAGACAAGGTAGAGTATGAGACTAAATCAAGCGACAGATTATGCTATGCGGGCGGTCCTGTACCTTTCGGGATTGCCTTACGGGCAGGTGGTTGAAGCAAAGCTGATAGCCGAAGAAGAAAATATACCCATACGCTTTTTGTTAAAAATCCTGCGTCTTCTGACTAAAGACGGGATCGTCGACTCCCACCGGGGTGTCAACGGAGGCTATGCGCTGGCCAGGCATCCATCGGAAATAACCCTGCTGGACGTGGTTGAAGCCGTTGAAGGTCCCATAGCTATCAACCGTTGTCTCTTTGCCCCGGAAGAATGCAGCAAGCGTTTCAGCGCGCATTGTCCGGTGCACGGAGCTCTTTTTGAGCTGCAAAAGTCCATAACGGAGCACCTTGGCAGCTACAATTTCCAAATGCTCCGGGAACGGGTGAAATAATTCACCCTTTTATAAAAAGCAATAGTGTACCAATTTGGTATACAATTATTTTTACCCAAATGTATACCAAATGAGTTCACTTTATTAAAAAGGAGGGAAACTAAGATTGTCCATCTGTATTTCCGCCGACAGAATCCTGTACGACTTCCTGACATCAAAAAGTGACTTGGAAACATCCTTCAACCGTGTTCCCGACCAGGCCGTTAAATGCGGCTTCGGTATGCAGGGAGTGTGTTGCAGGCTTTGCGCCAACGGCCCCTGCCGGATTACTCCCACTTCGCCCCGGGGCGTCTGTGGCGCTTCACCGGACACCATGGTGGCCAGGAACTTTCTGCGGGCCGTGGCGGCAGGAGCGGCCTGCTACCTGCACATCGTTGAAAACGCTGCCGTAAATTTGCGAGAGATTGGCCGGGGCAGCACCGACCTGCCTCTGAAAGGAGCCGCCCTTCTGCGTGAAATGGCTGAACGCCTTGGTGTTGCCGGTACCGACGAAAAACAAAAGGCAGCAAATCTGGCCGACCTGGTACTGGCGGATTTATACCGCCCTCGCAGTGAAAAAATGCAATTGGTACAGAAATTGGCCTACGGTCCGCGCTACGATAAGTGGCGGGAGCTGGGTATCCTGCCGGGCGGCGCCAAGTCTGAAGTGTTTGACGCTATAGTCAAGAGCAGCACCAATTTATCCAGCGATCCGCTCGACATGCTGCTGCACGCCCTGCGCCTCGGCATTGTCACCGGTTTGTACGGGCTGGCCATGACCAACCGGATTAACGACATGATCTGGGGGGAACCGGAAATCAGGACAACCAGGGCAGGCTTCGGGGTGGTAGACCCGGATTATATCAACATCATGGTTACCGGGCACCAGCAGTCCCTGGTGGGCATCCTGCAGGATGACTTACTCTCTCCCGAAGCCGCTACAAAAGCCAAAGCCTGTGGGGCTAAAGGCTACAAGATCGTCGGCTCTACGTGCGTAGGGCAGGATATGCAACTGCGGGGAGCGCACTGTGCGGACGTATTTGCCGGCCATACCGGCAACAACTTTACCAGCGAAGCGCTGGTAGCCACCGGCGCCATCGACCTGTTGGTATCCGAATTCAACTGCACCCTGCCGGGGATTGAAACTGTTTGCGAGCAAATGCAGGTACCGCAGTTTTGCCTGGACGATGTGGCCAAGAAGAAAAATGCTGCATACCTGACCTTTGATCTAAAAGAGCGCCATACCATCGCCGGGACAATCATGCGGGCGGGCGCGGAGAGTTTTACCGCCAGGCGTAAACATGTGACCATCCATGTGCCTGCCCACGGCTACGGGGATGTGCTCACCGGTTTTAGCGAAAAAACCCTGAAGAACTTCCTGGGCGGCAGTTACAAACCCCTGATAGACCTGATTGCCGCAGGCAAAATTAAGGGCATTGCTGCTGTGGTGGGCTGTTCCAATTTGACCGCCGGCGGGCACGATATATTCACCGTGGGAATGACCAGAGAATTAATCAAACGCGACATTATCGTGCTCTCGGCCGGCTGCACCAGCGGAGCCCTGGAGAATGTAGGTTTGATGTCCCCGTCGGCAGCGGAACAAGCCGGGGCAAACTTAAAAGAAGTCTGCCGCCAATTGGGAATACCCCCTGTACTCAATTTTGGCCCCTGCCTGGCCATCGGCCGCCTGGAGGAAACAGCAGCAGACATCGCCGCCGAACTGGGTGTGGACCTGCCGCAATTGCCGCTGGTTCTCTCAGCGCC
>DNIT01000005.1:35076-47552 GCA_003489345.1 Pelotomaculum sp.
CTCAGCGCCTCAGTGGCTGGAAGAACAGGCACTGGCAGACGGCGCCTTCGGCCTGGCCCTGGGACTCACCTTGCATCTGGCCATCCCTCCCTTCATTACCGGCAGCGAAATGGTCACCCAGGTGCTGACCGGCGACCTTGTACAATTAACCGGCGGCCGCGTGATCGTCGACGGAGATATTATTTCAACAGTCAACCAGTTGGAAGCGGTGATAAACACCAAAAGATCGGGCCTGGGCCTGTAGGGGGGAAAAAAATGCGGAGGATATTCATTAAGCCGGAGTTGTGCGCCGGATGCAAGAATTGCCAGGTGACCTGCTTGGCCGAACACAGCCCCTCCCGTTCGGTATGGCTGGTTAACCTTTCCGACCGGGGCAGCCGGCCTCGCAATTTTGTTGAACTGAACAACGCAGGGCAGCCCGTGCCTCTGTCCTGCCGGCACTGCGATGAACCGGAATGCGTCAACGCCTGTATGTCGGGGGCGCTTTGCAAAGACCCCGCAACCGGTATGGTCACCCATAATCCGGAACAATGCGCCGGCTGTTGGATGTGCGTAATGTCCTGTCCCTTCGGTATGATCTTACCGGATGCAAGGGAAAACAAGGTTGCCGCCAAATGCGACTTTTGCGCCGACAGGGATAAACCCCGCTGCGTTGAAGCCTGTCCCACGGGAGCGATTACCTTAATTGAGGCACCGGCGTCGAACACAGATGGAAAGTATCCCAACCTGGCAAGGGGTGAGTAAAAGTGAGATATTTGATTTTGGGCGCAGGCGCAGCCGGACTTAGCGCTGCCGGAGCTATCCGCCAAACCGACCCCCGGGGCGACATAACGATGCTGTCCGGTGACAGGCATATTTACTCCAGATGCCTGTTGCCGGATGTACTGGCCGGCCGGAGGGAAGCCGCAGCAGCTCGCTTTGTACCTGAGGACTTTCTGATACGAAACGGCGTCCGTTGGGTCGGCGGGGTTAAAGCTGTAAAACTTTTATCGGAGGAAAGGGGTGTCGCAGCAGATAACGGTGACAAGTATTATTACGACAAACTCCTGATTGCCGCCGGAGCGTCCTCTTATCTGCCTCCGGTGGAGAATATCGACCAGGGGCGGCAGATCTACGGCCTGCGCAACCTTGAGGACGTATGGGATATTACCAGGGCTGCCGGAAACTGCCGTCAAGCTGTCATTATGGGCGGCGGCCTGGTTGGTGTGGACGCAGCCGTGTCCTTAAGTGAGAAAGGTTTGGCGGTAGTTATAGTGGAGGTGGCCAGCCATATCCTGCCTCTGCAGTTGGACCAAAGGGCGGCAGCCGCCTATGAAGCATTATTCCGTGACCGGGGTATTGAAATCATTGCCGGGGCAATGATGAGCCGGATCCTGCTGGATGATCGGCAAAATGTCACCGGTGTACAGCTAGAAAACGGCCGGGTAATACCTTGCGGCCTGGTGGTAGCCGCCACCGGCGTCAGACCCAACATTGACTTTTTGGCTGGCACACCTGTTGAGGTGGGCCGGGGAGTTAAAGTGAACGAATACCAGGAGACATCCTGCCCGGACATTTATGCCGCAGGAGATGTCTGCGAGTCTTTGGAAGCCTTCACCGGCAAAGTTGCGCCCACTCCCATCTGGCCTCTGGCGGTACTGCAGGGGCAGGTTGCGGGAATAAACATGGCCGGAGGGCGCCGGAAGATGGCAAACAATTTTGCCTTCAAAAACTCAATGGAATTCTATGGCCTTAACACCGTTTCCTTTGGCCTGCCCGAGGCGCCCGATACCAGCTATACCACCTATATTCTGGAGAGCCCCGGCAGCTACAAAAAGTTTATCCTCAAGGACGGCTGCCTACGGGGAGCCATCCTGCAGGGCGATATAACAAGGGCCGGGGTCACCGGGGCTCTCATACGTCAAAACATACCCGTTGGAGTGGCTCCCGGGAAATTACCTGATTTGAATTATGCTTATTTTTTCAACCAGCAGGAAAACGGTGCGTTTGTTTATGAAGGAGCCTGACTTTAGAAGCATAGCAATTTCATCCAAACAATAGTAATCACATTAAACAAGGAGGGTATGATCATGAAAAAATGGCGTTGCACGGTTTGCGGGTACGTTTACCATGGGGAGACATCACCTAAAAAATGTCCAAATTGCGAAGCTCCAGAGGAAAAATTCGAGCAGTTGACCACTTCCGGTCCGGATCTGGTGGACTGGAACCAGATCGGTGCGGCCAAAGGCTCCGGTTTTGAAAACGATTTGGATATGCAGTTCAGAGGAGAATGCATGGAGGTAGGCATGTATATCGCCATGGCCCGCCAGGCAGAACGGGAAGGCTATACGGAGATAGCTGAAACCATGAAGCGTATTGCCTGGGAAGAAGCGCACCACGCGGCACGCTTTGCCGAACTGCTGGGTGAAGCTTTAAGTGAAAAAACGGAGGAAAACTTAAAAAGGCTGGTGGACGGCGAAGCCGGCGCCAACCGGGGGAAGAAGGACATTGCCGTCCGTTCCAAAAAGGCAGGTCAGGACGCTGTTCATGATGCCGTTCATGAAGCCTGCAAAGACGAAGCCAGGCATTGTATGGCTTTCCACGGGCTATTGAAAAGATATTTTCCTCAGGTATAAGAACTTCGATTCAGGGGCGACAAAGGTCGCCCCTGAATCGTTCTTGGAATAAATGTTTTCAGTCACTGTCTGGCGAAGACGTGTGAAAAAGGAAATACTATGTCCAAGCTAAACATTTTATGATACATTGGAGTTGAAAGGAGTTGCTGTTTGTTGGCTCAAAAGGTTTATAAAAGGACAATTACCAATAAACATCTTGGTGTACAGAGGACAATTACAGGCGGCTCGCCTTTGGAAACAAGGATCAAGGCGGAATCCCAGCTGGCCAAATGGGCCAGGCAGGAAAAGCTCCATAAAGAGCGGGAACGCTTTGACTCTTTAAAGGAACTGGCAGAGTTTGACACCCGGCAGGCTGAGCATGCCGTCAAAGCTTGTTACAGCATACTAAAAATCAACCTTTGTTCGGACGGGAAACTTGATTGGGCTTCTTTTTATCATGACCGGCTATTACCACCTTTCGTTTTCAAAGAGCACCCGCCCCGCTACGAGCAAGTGGCAAGGGAAATGCGCGTCCCCCGTAAAGGTTTTTTTAGTGAACTTATATTCCCCTCCGCCAGAAAAAAACGGCTGGCTCTGGAGGAAGCGGCCAGAGTTGCCTTCGAGGAACAAATGCGGAATTATAACGCCAATAAAGAGTCTGCACAGACAAGTTATGAGGCGCAGCGGGCAGCCTTTATGAATGAACAGTCTGAATTTAACCGTTCCGTGGACCAACTGCAGCTGGATGTGGAAAAAGGGCAGCCATACGCCGTGGCAAGCCTGGCGCGCATAGCTTTGGCCGGTCTCGAACTGCCGGATGAAATTAAGGTGGATTTTGACGCCCATTACCACGGGACGGAAAAGCTTATCGTAATCAGCGGCATCTTGCCCGCTCCTCTTGAGATGCCCCGGATCGTGCGGTATGAATACCAGGAAGAGGAAAACGGCATTTTGCCGGTAGAAATGGGCCAGGACAGCTTCGAACCTTATTACGAGTCGACCTTGCTGCAGATAGCCCTAAGCGCTGTCCAGAGGATATTCACATCTATTCCTGACAGACAAATTCATATCGTGGGATTTAACGGCCTGACCGGAGCGGGGAAATCCTGCATCTTCACCTGCAAAACATCCCGCGACCTTTTTAATCCGGCAGACCTGGCCCGGCATGCGCCTGGCATGTCGTTTCAAGCTATGCAGGGTGTTATGGTCAGACCCCTGACCGGTTTAACTCCCGTCGAACCGCTCGCATGGCCGGCAAACCCTACTTTTCTTCGCCCTGCAAGCGGTACAATTATTACCGAACCGGACGGCCGGTGCCAGGCGGCAGCCTACCAATCAGGCGAAATCAAAAATGCAGCCAACGCTCTTTTGGTAGGTTTGCTTGATCAGCTTGAGCAGGATTTAAGCAAAAGGCCCGGCGATGGTGACGTGGTACACTGATGTACGTGAGACGGTCGTACGTAGGTCGTAGGTCATAAGTCGTAGGGTGTAGGATTATCCTGCATTTCTATGGGGTCTTTCGCATATCTCACGGCTGTCTTATCCTCTTTCCACTTTCGCATTTTTCACAACACCGTCTCACATCTTACGCCTCATGCCTCACGTCCATATTCTACGCCTTACGCCTTACGACCTTTTCATGGTTCAACGCATTTCGGCAAATTTCCAACAGCCCATCTGCTATAATAAAAGCCAGGGATATACTGACGAGGTTGGGGGTGCTTGGGATGGATGCTCTGCTCAAAGATCTTGCGTCCTTTTACCGGGAGCTTGACGCGTTATTGCAGCCTTCCAACAAAGATTGCGGACTGTGCGGCGCATGCTGCCTGAGGACAACATCGCTGCGGGTGTACCCCCCGGAAATGGAAAATATCAGGCGGTACGTGAAAAACGACAGATTGTTGATGCTCTTTGAGAAGTTTGCCAGCAATTCTATTATCAGCATCTGGGGCGATACCACCGGCCACTGTCCTTTTCAGGAGGGATTGCTTTGCTCCGTCTATCCCGCCCGCCCCTACCACTGCCGTATCTACGGTCCTTACCACCACCAGGGACGCAACCTTCTGAAAGAGTGTGTCTACCAGGGCGCAGCCAAAAGCTACAGCAGGCGGGAAGAGCTTCCCCTGATTGAAAAGCTGGATCTGCTAATTGAGAACTATCATAAACTGACCATGGAACCACAAAGCGTGTAAACCAAAACCATGAAAACTCCCTGAGCGCTGCATACCTTCCTTACGGACATAAAAAGCACCCCTATGGGCAGTGTTTAAATCCTGCCACAGGGGTACTTTCATTGACTATCCCTTTGCCGGGGGGCAATCTCTAGCCGGCTTAACCGACGTTTTTAAAGGCTTTGGCAGTAGACCCGCAAATAGGGCACTTTTCCGGGGCGTTATTTTCATGAATGTAACCACAAACCGTACACAGATAGTAATCGGTATCCGCCTTGCTGTCCAGGGCGGCCAAAGCTTTTTTGTACAGATCGGCATGGACTTTTTCCGCTTCGTTGGCGAAGGTAAAAACCTTTTTGGCCTGATTGTTCCCTTCAGCTTCAGCTGTTTGGATAAAACCGGGGTACATTTGCGTAAACTCGTAGGTTTCCCCGTCTATGGCGCTTTGCAAATTTTCCCCCGTTGTTTTTATCCCTCCCAGTGCTTTCAGTTCTGCCTGGGCATGGATCGCCTCAGCCTCAGACGCCGCCCTGAAAAGCTTGGCCACACCGGGATACCCTTCATCATCGGCTTTTTTGGCAAAAGCCAAGTATTTGCGGTTAGCCTGGGACTCTCCTGCAAAAGATTCCTTTAAGCATTTTTCCGTACTCACGTTTTTCCCTCCTATTCGTTTGAAGTTTAATTATCCCAATTTCTTTGTAAATAATACCCACATCCATTTTATACGAAGGCGCTGATGCCCGCAAGCCTTTTGAGGGCTTTCAGATTGTCGCTGTCTCCGGTCCTGGCCCGGCGGAGCGCCCTCTCCAAAATGGAGATAGAACGGTCATAATCCTGACGGTTTACCGGAAAGGGGTGTCCGTCCTTACCGCCGTGCGCAAAGCTGTAACGTACCGGATCCTTACGGCTTGCTCCCGCGTTGTAAATCACCTCGGCGACAAGGGCAAACGCCCTGACCGTAGCAGGCCCGACCCCTTCTGTGGCCAGCATCCCCTCGAAGGTGGACGGCTGAAGATCATAAAGCCTGGCCAGGGTTTTTTCAATACGGTTGGCTCCCGGAACGGGATGAGCCGCCGGGAGGTTCAGCGTCTTAAACTTGTCAGCCGGCATATCCGCAATCTTTTTTAGTGTGCGAATAACCTCATCCGGCCTTTGCGCCAGGTAAAGCGAAGCCTCCCTGGCCCCGGCGCTCTCCAAGGCGACCATATTCAGCACAGTCCGCGCCGGTTCACCGCATACGGCCGAATGGGGCTCTTCCACAAAGGAATCCAATTTATCCCCCAGCCAGTGGTAGCGCCGCGCCCAACCGCCGGCCTGGTCCATACCCTGCTGGACCACAGCCCACCTGCCGTCTCCGGTAAAAGCAAAGACATGGTGGTAAATCTGAAATCCGTCCTGTACGGCTGTATTGTCAACCTTGGCCGAAAGACGGCTGGCGTACTGCAGACGGGGCACGTCGACGGTAAGCCCGTAACGGTCGGCGTAGTCTTCGATTTCCGAAGGCGTTTTGCGGGAGGTCATGGCTTTTCCCCCGGCCAGGTAAATTCCCAAATCGTGTTGCCTGGGGCGTAAACCTTGCTTTAAAGCCCCGCATAAGACAGTGGTCAGACCGGAAGAATGCCAGTCAAACCCCACCACGCAACCCAGCGCCTGGAACCAAAAGGGGTCGGAAAGCCGCTCCAGTACTTCTCCAGGGCCATACTCCTCAACCACCGCCTCAATAATAGCCGAGCTAAGCTTAACCATCCGGTCAAAAAGCCAGCGGGGGCAATGGTGTCCATGCAAGGGCAGGTTGGCTATGCCTGTTCGCATATATATCACCTCTTTGCTAGGCCTATTATACAACGAACACCAGTTCCCGGGCAATAAAAATTCCCCTCCCGGGCAGGATAGGAAAGGGAACACATATCGTCCCTTCATGATGTTTGCAAGCGGAGCAGCTATTTTTACGATGACGTAAAAACCCTCCCTGGTCGCCATCAGCAATAACCGCATTTTCAAAATCCTGAAATGATTTCTTTGGAGCCTTCCCTGGCCCCGTGCTGGAGATCCAGGAAGGAAATAATTCAGGTATAGAGAATACATTTATATTCTACACGAGAGAACGGTTTTCGACATGCAAAATACTTATAAGGTGGTGTGCAGGTATTGCGGAAAACAGTCCGGTTCATGATGTTGCTTGCAGTGCTTTTATTAACGGCGGGGTGTGGCAGCCAGGACACAGAAAACAAGGAAGTTCAGACCGCCGTTCCTGAGAAAATTGTGGTGCAGGCCCCGTTGGGACCTCCTACCGCTCCGCTTTTCAAGATGGCTGAAGAGAACCCGCTTACAGGTACCAAGGTGGAACTGGTGATATACAAGTCCGTAGAGGAGGCTACCACCCGCGCCGTGAAGGGTGAGGCGGACTTTACCGTACTGCCTGTAAACGCGGCAGCCAAATTATATAACAAAGGCGTCGGTATTTCCCTGGCCAATGTCAGCACCTGGGGCATTCTTTACCTGGTGTCGGCCGACGGCGCGGTGCAAGACTGGCGTGACCTGACCGGCCAAGACCTTTATGTGGGAGCCAGGGGTTCTACGCCAGACGTGCTGACCCAGTATCTGCTTGATAAAAACGGACTTCAAGCAGGCGCAGTCCGGTTGCACTACCTGGAATCTCCGGAAATAGCCCAGATGATGATCAACGGGCTGGTTAAAAACGCCGTGCTGCCCGAACCCATGGTAACCCAGGTTCTGTTGAACAGCAAAGAAGCCCGGGTAGTCAGGGATTTCTACAGCGACTGGCAGAAATTTGAAGGAGACGCAGCCCAACTGCCTCAGGCCGGGATGGTTGTCCGCAACGAATTCGCCAAAGCATATCCACAAGCATTACGCGAGTTCCAACAAGCCTACGCCCGGGAACTGGCTTCGACTGTCGCCGACCCGGCCGGAGCCGCCCCGCTGGTAGAAAAGAACCTGGGGATGCCTGCCCAGGTGTTTATCCAAAGCATGACCCGCACCCGCCTGCAATACGTTTCCGGCAGCGGGGCAAAAACCGATGTCAACACCTATCTAACCACACTTCTCGAATTGTCGCCGGATATGGTGGGAGGAAAGCTTCCCGATGAAAACTTCTTCCTGGCCGATTAGAAGCCTGCTGCCGCTTTCCGGGCTGGTCCTGTTTATTGCTCTCTGGCAAATGCTGTCCGGTCTGTATAACCATGTAATCATACCTTCTCCGCTAGAGGTCGTGCGTTCTTTCCACTCTCTGGCAGTCAGCGGAGAACTATGGGAGCAAGGCCGCCAGTCCATCGCGCGGGGACTGGCCGGATTCGGCCTGGCAGTGGGTGTGGGCACGCCCCTCGGGCTTCTGATCGGCCTCAACCCGGTCGCAGCCAGCCTCTTCAGGCCGGTAGTGGTGGTTTTACAGGTTACCCCACTGATTTCCTGGCTGCTTTTGGCGATGATCTGGATTGGTTTTAGCGGGGTGCCGGTCTTTATCGTTTTTGTAACTACCGTACCTCTGATCGTGATCAATGTCTTCCAGGGTGTAAACGGCATTGACCGGCAGCTGTTGCAGATGGCTTCCATCTTTCGCATCAGCAAAGCGCGGGTGATACAGGAGATTTACCTGCCCCAGGTGGCTCCCTACCTCATGGCCGGAGTCTCCAACGCCCTGGGGGTTACCTGGAAGGCTGTGGCCATGGCAGAATTCCTAAGCGTTCAAACAGGCATCGGAGCCAGTATGGCGGTAGCCAGGATCAACCTGGAAACAGCCGGCCTTTTTGCCTGGACCGCTTCTCTAATCGGCCTGGGTCTGGTAACGGACCGCCTGCTGTCCTACCTGACCCGCCGCAAACTGAGTCACTGGATGTGATAGTCAGCTTGATTAAATTTGAACAGGTTTATAAAACCATGGGACAGACCAGGGTTCTGCATGATTTTTCTTTTTCTGCCGGCAAAAACAAGATCTTCTGCATTATCGGCCCTTCGGGCTGCGGTAAAACAACTATCCTGCAGCTCCTGTCCGGGCTGGAACAGCCTGATGCCGGCCGTATTACCGGATTGGCCGGGCTGCGGATAAGCTATGTGTTCCAGGAGCCAAGGCTGTTGCCCTGGAAAACGGTAGCCGGGAATCTGGATTTCGTCCTGCAGGATGTGGTGTCTCCGGCCGAAAAGCAGGAACTTATCAAGAGCTACCTTAGCACGATGGGCCTGTATGAATATCGCGACAGCTATCCCAAAGCCTTAAGCGGAGGCATGAAACAGCGCCTCGCCATCTGCCGGGCCTTTGCCTTCCCCCATGACCTTTTGCTCCTCGACGAACCCTTTAAGTCGTTGGACATGCCCCTGCGGCTGGGTCTGGTACGGTACGTGGTTAAAATGTGGCAGGCCGCCCCCCGTACCATTGTCTTCGTTACCCACGATATCATGGAAGCGCTGCTCCTGGGAAACCGTATTATGATCCTTTCCGCCAGACCAACCGGAATCCTTGAGACAATTGAGCTGGATCTGCCGCATGAACAACGCAACGTCGGGGAGGACCCGCTAACCTCACTTTACGCCAAAATGCTGGCTATGCTGGAAACCGAAAATAAAAAATATTACCCGGGACTGTGATCCGCGCAGCAGGAGCATTGCCCGGAAGAGCGCGGAGGCCGTTCTTTGTTGGAAATCCTGTTGACATGCATGATTACCTGATCTGATGAAGAAGCCCCGCGTCTTTTTATAGGACGCGGGGCTTATTTTTTAGTCCGGCAATTTTACTGGGCTTTACATACTTCCTCTAAAGCATCTTCCATGATGGCCATGGCCTCGTTCAGTTGATCATCGGTAATGACCAGCGGGCACAAGACCCTGACGACGTTGCTGTAAATACCGGCCGTAAGGATGACCAGACCGCGCTTGAAACATTCCTTTGCCAGCCTGCCCGTTAGTTCTTTGGCCGGTTCTTTTGTTTGCAAATCCTTAACCAGTTCGATCCCGACCATGGCGCCCAGACCGCGCACATCCCCAATGACCGGATATTTTTCCTGCAGTTCTCGCATTTTTTGGACGATTGCGCTTCCGATCCTGGCGGCCCGGCCGGGAAGGTCTTCTTTCTTCATCATATCTATGACCTGCAGTCCCGCCACACAGGAGAGCGGGTTTCCACCGTAGGTCCCGCCGATTTCACCGGGATCGCAAGCCTCCATAACTTCGGCCCGCCCGGTTACCGCGCTTATGGGGAAGCCTGCCGCCAGCGACTTGGCGATGGTTATTAAATCGGGTACCACGTTGAAATGCTCCACTGCAAACATTTTGCCGGTACGTCCGAAGCCGGTCTGGATTTCATCTGCAATAAACAGGATACCGTGTTTGCCGCAAATTTCCTTAAGACCCGGCAGGTAATCCGGCGGCGGTACGAGGAAACCGCCTTCACCCTGTACCGGCTCAACAATCAAAGCTGCGATGTTCTCCGCCGGTGTCTCTGCCACAAAAAACCTGGCCAGGTTCTTGACACACTGCATTTCACAGGAAGGATAGCTCAAGCCGAAATAGCAGCGGTAACAGTAGGCTGAAGGAACTCTATAGACCTCTGGAGCAAAAGGCCCAAAACCGTTCTTATAGGGCTTGTACTTACTGGTCAGAGACATGGTCATCAAGGTACGGCCGTGGAAAGCACATTCCAGCCCTATAATACCCGTCCTTTTGGTATACCTGCGCGCAATTTTTAAGGCGTTTTCCACCGCCTCGGCGCCGCTGTTGGCAAACATGGTCTTTTTGGGGAAATCTCCCGGGGTCAAATCAGACAGTTCATGAGCCAGGCGAACGTAAGGTTCGTACATGGCCGTATTGATGTTGGTGTGTATGTACCGGTCAAGCTGCTCCTTAACCGCGTTCACCACCTGCTCCGGGCAATGCCCGGCGTTGACTACACCAATACCGCCGGCGAAGTCGATGAACTGGTTATCATCCACATCAGTAAGTATAGCCCCTTTAGCTTTCTTAACAAAGAGCGGGTAACTGTAGGAAATACCCCTGGGCACATAACGATTTCTTTCTTCCATAAGCTTTAACGCGTTGGGGCCAGGAACCTCGTTTCTCATTTTGACCACTTTGTGCTCCCCCTTATCATGTAAAATGTAAGATGCCTGTTTATTTAGAAAAGGAAACTCCTCCAAACTGCCTCCTTCCCTCCAGGGATTCTGTCAGACATGAACTCTCACCCAATTGATTCTTAAAAATCCAAGCAAATAGTATGCCAATCAGCCTGCACAGTCGGTTAATGCCACTAAGCCTTATTATATCAGAAGCCAGCCTTTATAAAGACTACCAAAATAATGCATATATGCATCGACAAAAACCGTGCACTTAAATTTTTACTTGACAGAGAAAAGTCTAAATGGTAAAATCCAGTCAAATTTATATTACTTTAAGCAATGGTGCTTATGAAATCCCTGACATGAGCACTTTTTTTGTAGAAATGTTAATTGACTAAATAATCAAAATGTATTAATGCATTTGTTTAATGCATTAGCGCATCAAAGACAATTTGGCAAGGTTTCAGCAAATCCCCAAAAAGCTTTAAAATTAATTAAAATTTTAATGCTATATTGCATTAAATAAATATCTTACCTGTCATTTGCAATACATTGGGAAAACATCCTGTAATATCCACTCATATGAAATCCTTGCTTTACAAGGCTTCAGGACTCCGACAGATTAATTAAAAGCATTGAGAATAGCATGCTATATAGCATTGAATCCCTGTATTTGAGAGCACGCAATACAGCAGTTATCTACATTATACCATACGAGAAATTGTCTTAGTATTCAAACTACGTTAGATTGGATTACTTTTCGTATAATGACAGGTTTCCATGGCAAGCTGCCGAGGGTTGGCCCGGAAAGCCAAACCTGCCGGGAGGAAAATTTGCCGGAAAATGTTTTACGAAAAGCGCGTTAACCCGTATGGCGGATGATTACCACACCTTGCGGGGCATGGGTGTAACAGGACGCAATATCTGCGGTTTTGGCACAGCGGCGTGCAGCTTGATAAACCTATTCGGGGATAAAGGGGTGGTTAAGAATACGGTAGCGAACCGACTCACCATCGAACTTCTGTACTCATTTTCAGGGCTCAGTATGAACATGTAAAAGGAGGCTAAATTTCATGGAACAAAGGAACTACAACGTAATTCTTGACACCTTGCCGGAAAACGAGTCAAGGCTCGAAGTCCTCTTTCGCCAGGCCGGAGACGGTTTCCTTCAGGTAGAGTACGGGAGAGAACAAAGAGCCAATTTGCAGGACTCATTCAGGATCCAGGCTATTAACGATCTGGTCCTGGCCAAGAATTTAAACGGTTTAATTGAAACAGTGCCCGGGATTAGAACAAATATGTTTCATTTTGATCCCGCAGCCCTATCGGTTCAAAAGTTAATCAGTGAAATCGAGGAAGTTGAAGAGTCATTGACCTCCATTGAGGATATCGTCGTTGAGTCGCGCCTGATTCGTCTGCCCATAGCCTGGGAAGACAGTGAAACCAAAAAAGCTGTCGCCAAGTACGTAAAAGAAGTCCGCCCGGGCGCCCCCAACGTGATTAACGGATATAACCTTGAGTATATGGCTTTGTGCAACGGGATCTCGGTTGAAGAAATAAAAAATAAAGTGCTGGGTACCGAATGGTACAATAGCGGCGGCGGATTCTGGCCCGGTGGCGGGTTCTTCTGGCCGATGGATCCCAGGGGC
>DNIT01000033.1 GCA_003489345.1 Pelotomaculum sp.
ATATTGACTGCCGCCTTTGGGCAATGTTTATCCTTTAAGCTACAATAACATGAAAAACGGTTTTTATATTTTTGTGGAGGTGCTTAAAAATGCTGAGTCCCTGTGGAGTAAACTGTAGCGGATGTAAGGATTTCGGGAAATCTTGTGCGGGGTGCAGGGCTATTGCGGGCAAAGTCTACTGGGCGAAATTTGCCGGTTCAGATGTTTGCCCCATGTATGACTGCTGCATTAATGAAAAAGGCCTTGAACACTGCGGCCACTGCAAAAAACTCCCTTGTCAGATTTATTATGCTACTCAAGACCCTTCCACCACTAACCAGGAGCATATAGACAACATAAAACAGCGGGTGAAACTTTTAAAAGAGATGATGTCCATATGAAAAATGAACCTTATCGCCTTGGCTCTCGTTTATTTATTAGAGCTGTAAATACTGGGTAGGTTCAAAGGGGGATGTCGACTTTGCCAGATGAGAGAGGGCAATACTGGCAGGCATTAAAAAGCGAAGAGCACCTGGCTGTAGAAATTATGGTTGATAAGTACTACCCTGCGCTTTTGAATTTTCTCCTCCGTCTGGGATGCAGCCGAAGTGATGCGGAAGACATCATTCAGGAAACTTTTATTAAAGCAATTCAAAATATCAATCATTATCGGCATCAGGAACGCTTTCCGGCCTGGCTGTTTAAAATTTGCCACAATAACTTCAAGGACTTTAATAAAAAGGCATCCCGGCGCCGGGAAATACCGCACGCTCCCAGGGATTTGCCGGGAAGTGACGGACCCAGCCCGGAAAGCCAGGCGATTATGATGGATGAAGCTCTTCGGGTACAGGCAGCCCTCAACCTATTGCCCCCTAAACAGCACCTGGCAGTGGTTCTGCGTTTTTACCACGGGTTCACCTTTAAAGAGATTGCTTATCTGATGAGTTGCCCAACCGGTACGGTCAAGTCCCGGCTAAACCACGCCTTGACCACTTTAAATCAGCATTTGCAGGAGGTGGATTGTAATGAATAGAGAGACTCTCCGGGCGAAAAAAAAAATAACCGCATTCCTAATGTCTTACCCGGATGTAATTCCTTCTTCCCGGGAAAAAAACAGCATGGTATTTCGAATAAAAAAAGAGCTCGAAGCAAGCCATCGTAACATTTCTGCCATAGACTTACTATTCGCACTATTGTTTGTGCCGGCAATCTTGATTTTGGCTATGACGCAGGGATTTTCTCCCCCACCAAACCTGCTTCCAGATTTGACGCTGGCTCAGAACAAATTCGGAACCTGTGCTTTATTGTTGATTCCTTTACTGGGTATTATCACAGCACCGCTGCTTTTAACCTTGTTGCCGGTAAACAAAGGAGGTAATAGCTAATGACAAAAAAAGTCCTCTCAAGCAAAACTATTGGGATAGGTTTGATAACATTAATTATAGTGGGGTTTATATCCGTCATCGGTTCCATGTTGGGCGGTATTCAATTTAATAACATCATGGGCGCAAATCTAAATCCAGCCATTGACCAGTCTGTTAACGAGATAGGCAAACTCATCCAGCAGGGTGAAAGAGCGGCTGTGATTCAACAGCAATTAGATGGCTCGGTAAGCCATAATAAGCAGTTAAAGAATTTGTTTGTCATCAACCAGGAAGCTTTAATTATTGCAGCAGGGGATAGATCGGCCATTGGCCTTTCCCTCCCCCTGCAATTTATATCTAATAGCATAAAAGGGGTTCCTTTACCCTTTAATCACCAAAGCAATTATTTACCTAAAAGAAGTACTCTTTATCCTTTAAAAGAAAACCAGGATCTTAATGTCTTCGAAAAGTATCAAAGTCCGGATAAGATGGTTTATTATGTCGTTGGTGCCTTCCCAGTGAGTCCTGAAATGTCTGCTCAGCAGGCTCACATGGTTAGTATGATTACCGGCTTCATGCTGATATATCGCATCTGTTTTATCCTCTCCTGGCTGCTTTTGGCACTGTGGGTCTATCTGGATGCACGTAGAAGGCATAGTAATGCCGCCGCCTGGGGAATACTCACTCTTCTTACCAGTGTGATCGGCTGGGTGGTATATCTGCTGGCCCGCCCCATAGTTATTACTTGTCCCGCTTGTGGAGAAGAGCAGGGCCAGGATGGAAAATACTGTACCAATTGCGGCGCTATTATCAAAACTTGTTGCCCTCAATGTAGCTGTGAAATAAAACCTACCTGGCACTACTGCAAAACCTGCGGTTTTAAACTCTCTGATTAAACTTAAAAATTATTTATTCTATAAGGATAAGATGGTAATTTCAAATAGTATTTCATAAGCTCTCAGGCAGATTGATTCTTAGTTCTTCTATAGTTTTGCTTACCTTTAAAGCATGTACAACTCGTGGGTTGGGCCGAAGATAAATTATGGGATAATCAAATTCTCCTAAATCTTCTCTAATTGGAAAGGCAATACATTCTTTTTCAGTACTGAATTCAGCATGAACCTCTTCATTATTTCCACGGGCATCCACTCTTATCCACCTATTAAGGCTTTTAATATATATGGCATTCAAGCCGTGAATCACCAATCTTGACATATCCGAGTCGTCAAGCACAAGCTTCTGGTAGCAGAAGCCAGCGGGAATACCTAGATAACGCAGGATGGCTGCTAAAAGATGCGATTTGGCGTAGCATATTCCTTCCTTATGCTGCAGAACTTCGGAAGCCGTGCAGGTAACAGTTGTTCCGTCGATATCAAAGGAATGATAAATATTATCTCTCACCCATTCGTAACATGAACGGGCCAGGTTAATCTCATCGTTGCTTCCCCGGCGTAAATCTTCAGCAACTATTTGGACGTTGGGGTTAAAAAAATCAATGACATCCGATGACTTTAGATAGGAAAAAAATTTTGCTTCTGGAACTATTTGCATTAAGCTCTCCCCTTCGTGTTCATCATTTCAATCACCTCCAGAATATTCAGCAACCTTAGCCACTCAATTATTTAAAGCGTCAAGGTAAACCTGGTGCATAGGAAGTCCCTTTTTTTCATGGAGCTTAATCCGCTCCAATAGTTCTTCGCGGGTAGGGGTATAGTTTCCTTCTTGAACATAAGGGGTGATACATCCAGTCTATATCCTGATACGAAACCTGATAAAGTTGTTATATAAT
>DNIT01000034.1:0-4763 GCA_003489345.1 Pelotomaculum sp.
AATTACATTTTGACCTTTCTTAGATAAAACGGACACTCAGGGTTAGGTTTTCACACCAATTCTTAGGATTACTCAATATTGCAATCGCTTATTTGGAGACCGTCCCTCGCCGGGTGGCAGAAGGCCATTGTCATGGTTTTGGAGTAAAAAATCCAGCTCTTCGCTAACCTTTTTTGACAGTCTAAAACTCTTGTTGTATCAAGGATTTTTCTTTAGGCTGTCCCGCCAGCCCATGGGTTTATTAGCCCCAACGGCGCCGGAAAGTCTACGACTATTCGCATCCTGCTGGGGATTTTGCGAAAAACGTCGGGAGAAATTACACTGCTTGGCGGAGATCCCTGGCAGGATGCTGTGGAACTGCCATGAATTTTGGCATATTTTTGGCATGAGTGTTTCAAAAATTCCACCTGTATGGATACTGTTGGATGTAACAGCTTCATTGTATGGCTTATGGCCTCGCATAACAGCACTGGGATGTTATCCTTTGATATTACAAATCTGCCGCTGCTTCCGTTGTTCTGGCTGCTTTGCCTTTCAGTTATACTGACAGGGCTCGGATTGTTTGGGTTTAGGAATAGAGATGTTTTGACAAAAGCATAAACGATTTAAGCGGGTGTAAATTTTGGTTAACAATCTACGTTAGATACCAGTCGTACCATATAAAAACGCGAAAGCCTTGCTAAGCAAGGCTTTTTTCGTATGCAACTACGGTTTGGATTTCCCGCCAAGAGCGATCTGGAGTCTGGAGTGAGCGTGCTTGCGCTGCAATGTCAAGAAAACGATGGGGAGCTATTAAAAAAAATTATCTTACCATTCTTTTATATAATTATTTGTTATTGGATTCATGATAAATACTCATGTTAGAATGAAGAGTGGTTTTAAGGGTTCGTGCAGGTTGTGCAACATTATAAAGGAATAGAGCCTGCTGTAGTGGTTATGGAGTATATGGATGTTTTGTGTTGGTTGTTTTACCAGGTTTGACTGGCGCCGGTTATATTCGTCCTGGGGAAGTAGTTGAGGATACTATGAGTGACGCATATCAGGATGTTTGTGAGGACGTACGCAACAAAGCGATGACGTATTTTAGCCAGGGCTATAATTGCGCACAGGCAGTGGCGATGAGCACCGTGGAGATGCTTAATAAAGGGCAAACCGACGGCATCAGGCAACTGGCGGCAGGCTTTGGTCACGGTATGGGCGCCGGTTGCGCCTGCGGCGCTTTAACGGGGGGGGTCATGGCCATCAGTTTACTGCTTGCCGGCCCCGATACCAAAGGTTTTGATAAGGAGATAGCTGAAGCTGCGGCAAAACTGCATCAGCAGTTTGTCAATGAATTTGGCCAGGCCTGCTGCCGCGGGCTCAGGAAAAAGTTTTCTCCTTTTAAAAATGCCCGGTGCAAGGAAATAACCGGTACTACAGCCGCTATGACGATGGAATTGGTATTAGCCGGAAAGAAGAAAAAATCAACGTCTGTCTGCGTACAGCCTCTTTAGGTCGGCCGGGCTGGTTCCCAACAGATAAAGGATCTTTATCTTATGCATTAGCCATGTGGTCCTCCACTTGCCGTGGATGAGCCAGCGCCTGGCCGAAGTTTTGACGGGACCGGGAAGGAGTACAGTTTTCCCGATCTTTTTCATGCTTAAGGAGAACTCCCAATCTTCCATTAACTCAATAAGCGGGAAGCCTCCGATTTGCCGGAAACAATCCCGTCGCACGAAGATAGTCTGATCGCCGAAATATACGCCCGTGAGCGTAGCCCTCAGATTTGAACCGAGGGTGGTCAGATAGAAAAACAACCCCGGGTGATCTATTTTCATCTTAAAGGCGCCTCCGACGACTTTGCTGTCGGACAATGCCAGCTCAAGTTGTTGCAGGAAGTCATTTGGCAGGCGGGTGTCACTGTGCAGGAAAAGAAGCACTTCACCGCCGGCCAGTTGAGCGCCGGCATTCATCTGGCTTGCCCTGCCCCGGGGAGCCTGGATCAGCGTTACTTCCCGGCCGGCCAAACGGGCTGTGCCGTCCGTGCTTGCGTCCGCAATAATGAGCTCTATCTGGCTGCTCCAGGGACGCAAGTGTTCAATGGTTCCCCCGATGGTTGAGGACTCATTATAGGTTGGAATGATAACGCTGATGAAAGGATGCTTTTTCTTAATCATAAAGTTTTAAGTTCTTGCTATCCTTTGTTTATCCTTCAAATCCTGGCGAGAGAATGGTGAAAAATGCTTAAACCAGCGCTGGCAATCATGTCCAGGGCGCCTTCCAAAAAAGGTAAGAGCCGCCTGGGCGCGGTGCTGTCACCCGCTCAGCGGGAAGCCCTGCAGTGGGCTTTTCTGGAAGATACATTGGATAAAGTAAGTAGACTGACAGAATTTGAGCGCTATTTGGCTGTAACCCCTTCCGGCGATATCAACAAGTTGGCTGAGAAGTTGGAATTTGGCGGGCGGGTCATGCCCCAGTCCGGCGGAAACCTGGGACAGCGTATGCATAACATAGCTGAAAGATTGTTTTTAACCGGTCACGCCCCTGTCATTTTAATCGGAACGGATGTACCGGCCTTGTCGCCTTCTTATTTGCAAAAAGCTCTTTATTTGCTGGAGCAAAGTGATTTAGTTTTTGGACCTGCGCTAGACGGTGGTTACTGCCTTATTGGCATGCGATACTTTGAAGGCAGGGTTTTTAGCGGTATCAGCTGGGGTTCGGAAAGAGTATTGGCAGAAACTTTAAATATATGTGAAGAAAACAAATTGTCCTATGGACTTCTGGAAAGCTTAATGGATATTGACCGCCCATGTGATCTTCTGGCTTTGATGAGACAGTATGAGAATAAAAAAAAGGATCTTGAGGTAATCCCGACAAGGACCATCCGGTTTCTAGAATCTATCGAAATAGGAAACCTATTATATGAAGAGCATTGAACAATTCGAATAACCTGCAACGGGGAGATTGGCATTGTGAATTTGCCTAATAGCCTGACTGTCGCCAGATTAATAATGATTCCGGTATTCTTGCTGGTTGCATCAATGAAGTGTAGCTATGCTGATTATATTGCTGCCGGCATTTTTATAATTGCTGCAATAACCGATGGTCTGGACGGGTATCTTGCGAGAAAAAAGAATCAAACAACTTTGCTGGGCCGGTTTTTAGACCCTGTTGCCGATAAAATCCTTGTTACCGCGGCTCTTATTATCCTGGTGGAGATAGGGAGGATACCCGGGTGGATAGCTATTATTATTGTCGGCAGGGAAATTGCCGTTACCGGATTAAGGACTGTCGCAGCAGCGCAAGGGATCGTCATTACGGCCAGTTATCTGGGGAAAATTAAAACAGTAATGCAAATTATAGCTATTAGCGCCCTTCTCTTGGATAATTTTCCTTTCTATCTAATAAATTTCCCCTTTGCTTCTGTCGCCTTGACATTTGCAATAATTTTTACGCTTTGGTCAGGGGTGGATTATTATTTGGCATTCAGGCTTGCAACAAAAGCAAGATAGCTAAAATGCTCAATATGAAGATGTTTTCATCTGATTTTGTTTTTGTGGATTTAAGCACGCGTCCAGCAAATATATGATAAAGATTCGTTATGTAGATAATAGGGCGTAATTAATAAGTTCTATTGGATTTAAAAATACTAAATTGCTATACTTTAGATGTTCTCAGGTGGTTATTTAAACTATTTACTATATAAATGAAGTGATTATACCGTGTCGAAGAAAAGTTTAATTCTTCTTATAAAGATTGCTGTATCCGGTTTGTTGTTGAGCTGGTTGCTTTACAGTTTTGATTGGATGGCTGTGCGGGACGTTTTTCTGCGTGCAGAGCCGGGCTGGCTTATCTTAGCCGGGGTATTCATCGTTCTCTCAATGGTTGTAAGTGTGGAAAAATGGTCGCGGATTTTAAGGGCAGAGGGTATTAATCTGCCCTGGTTGCAACTCTGGAAAGTATACTGGATCGGGATTTTCTTCAACAACTTTCTCCCCTCCAGTATCGGTGGCGACGGGATGAGAATTCTTTTGACCGGCCGTAACATCTCCAATATTGCAGGCGCGGCTTCTTCCGTCATAATTGAGCGCTTACTGGCTACCGTGGGGCTGGCCCTGACCGGTTTGGTTGTGTTCCCAATAACGGACTCCAACTGGCATGTGGGTTGGCTTTTTATAATACTCATCATTGTGGCGGCAGGATTGTTATTCTTTTTAATGATGGGGCGAATGCCCGCCTGGGTAGCCGGAAGAGACGGCAAATTAAGCGGTTTTGCGCGCGGCTTTCTCGCGCATGGTCATGCTTTACGCGGCCAGAAAAAGATGATTATAACGGTATTGTGCCTGTCAGTCTTGTTCCAGCTTACAGTGGTAGCTGTAAACTATGCTGTTTTTAGGGGCCTTCATATCGACTTATTAAGCTGGTGGGACCTGGTTTATATAATACCGGCGATTTCAGCAATAGCCATGGTCCCTGTCGGGATCAACGGGTATGGGATACGCGAAGGAGCCTACGTGTTGTTGCTGGCCTCTTATGGGGTGGCAGGGAGCGCAGCGCTGGGGGCATCCCTTCTTTTTGCGGTACTGGTAAGCTTCTGCAGCCTTTATGGAGGCATTTTATGGCTGGCTAACAGGGGAATGGCTGTGGATAGGCAGTGCGTATCTTGAGAGCTTTACGAAAAAGGCCGGCGTAATAAAGAGGAGGGTTAATGCGTCTGCCTCATGGCCACAGCCCATTTGTACTTCCAAAGTTACCTGGAGATAGGGAAGTGATACGGCGGGAAC
>DNIT01000034.1:4949-5595 GCA_003489345.1 Pelotomaculum sp.
GGTAAGGAGGTGATTGTATATGAAAAACATGTTTCGCGGATATAGGGGAAAATTATTGTTGTTGGTTATTCTTGGCTGCTTATATTATTTTGTCCCTTTTATCAGGGATAACGTCAACCAGGCGGTCTTTGTTTTAAGCAAGGTGGACGTGGCTCTGGCTCGCGACTATATTCTGGGTTTTGGCA
The DNA here is from genome assembly GCA_003489345.1 of Pelotomaculum sp. GTDB lineage: Bacteria > Bacillota > Desulfotomaculia > Desulfotomaculales > Pelotomaculaceae > Pelotomaculum_C. The sequence goes on from DNIT01000034.1 coordinate 5,135, forward strand.
TCTGGGCGCCCATTGTATCTTTTTTCTTGATGGTTTTCCAGTCCGTCGCAGCGCCCCTCCCGGCATTTATTATTACTTTTGCTAATGCCGGTCTCTTTGGCTGGGTGTATGGGGCGATTCTTTCGTGGTCGAGCGCAATGGCCGGAGCAGCACTGTGTTTTTATATTGCCCGATATCTGGGGAGAGGCACGGTAGAAAAGCTTACTTCCGTTACAGCGCTTAAGAACATCGATGATTTTTTTAAACATTACGGCAAATATGCTATTCTTATTGCGCGGCTCTTACCGTTTATTTCTTTTGATATCGTAAGTTATGCCGCCGGCTTGACTTCAATGGGGTTTTGGCCGTTTTTTATTGCTACCGGAATCGGTCAATTGCCGGCGACAATTGTTTATTCTTATATCGGCGGAATGCTTACGGGCGGAGTCAGGACAATGGTTTTTGGCCTCTTAATTCTTTTT
>DNIT01000034.1:5705-5897 GCA_003489345.1 Pelotomaculum sp.
TGGAAAGACAGGAAAAAAAAGGAGAGCAAAGACTTACCGGAAGAGGTTTAGGTATCCGTATGTTGTTGCTCCAGGCCAGGGGATATAAATAATTCCCTTGTCAAGATAAATTTCCATTAAAGACCATTTATGCGATCTAAAAAGATAGAGGCTGACTTTCTCCGCGGTATCATAGGGACATTTTCTAAACCG
>DNIT01000034.1:6172-6406 GCA_003489345.1 Pelotomaculum sp.
TAAAAGAAGCGGCAGAAAAGTGGGGACTTACCCCTCGGATGGTAATCTACCACTGCGCAGGCGGACGCATCAAGGGTTCGGATAAGGTCGCAGGCGTATGGCTGGTTCCCAGGGACGCCACACGGCCGGAGGACGGGCGAAAAGGCAACGGACGCAAACCCGCATCAAAGGATGCGGTAAGGGAGGGATAGCATGGCGCGAACCAAACAGATCAAGCCGGAAACACTGTTTTTC
>DNIT01000034.1:6585-6828 GCA_003489345.1 Pelotomaculum sp.
CAAAAAGGCTTATGGAGCGCCTGAATTCCGTCAAGGCGTATCCGCTGACGCTGCTGGAAGCTCCCTCCGGCTTCGGCAAGACCACGGCCCTGCGTCATTTTTTCGACTCACAGGTTTCCAAAGCCGCACAGGTCGTCTGGCATACCTTTCCCGTGGAACAGCCGGGTGCTTCATGGAAAGCTTTCTGCGGACTGATCGGACTGTTTGACCCGGACAGCGCGGAGCGGCTGACAGCGGCAGGTT
>DNIT01000034.1:6931-8599 GCA_003489345.1 Pelotomaculum sp.
AGCGGCTGACAGCGGCAGGTCCGCCGGATGAGGATACCCTGCCGGAAATCGAGAAGATTTTCCGAAAGCTCCATTGCCCGGAGGAAACCTATCTGGTGCTGGACGACCTTGCCGCATGGAAGGTGCCGAACTCCGGCATGTTCCTGACGTCGCTCTCCCATCATGGCGGCGAGGCCCTTCATGTAGTAGCGGCCGCCCAACTTCTGCCTTCGACGGCGCAGAGTTCCATTGTGGAAAACAACCGCTTTTTAATCCTGCGGGAATCTGTCCTAACCTTTTGCCGTGAGGATATTGACGCCTATTACCGACAGGCCGGTATTGCCCTCACGGCTTCGCAGCTTGAGGAAGTGCAGCGGATCACCGAAGGCTGGGTTATGGCGCTGTACCTCCAGCTTTTGTCCTTTATCGAAAGCGGACGGTTTGAGGACGGGAACATACAAAACATGATTCGCAATGCCCTCTGGAACCGTCTCCCTGCGTTTGAACGGGAATTTTTGACAGTAGTTTCCATCTTTCCCCGCTTCTCTCTGGCGCAGGCCGTAGCCCTGTCCGGCAAGAGCGGGTCGGAAACGGAGAGCCTCCTGCGGGAAAAGCGGGTGTTCATCCATTTCGACCGGGAAACCAGAAGGTTTTACCTGCACACCCTGTTTCAAAATTTTTTGACCAAGCAGTTTGAGTTGTTGCCGGAGGAAAAGCAAAAGGCTGCCTATCTGACCGGGGGCGATCTGGCGGAACGGGCCGGTGACCGGGTGAATACCCTGCGCTTTTACTATCTCTCCGGTGATTGGGAGCGCCTGCTCTCACTGCCGCTGACAAGCTTCGAGATTGCAGATGTGGCGGACGAACACACAAAGCCCATGATCCTGGACATCATGGAGAACACGCCCTTTGCAATCAAGCGGAAATATCCTTCCGCCATGGTGCCGCTGGCCTTTACCCTGTTTTTCCTGAACGAAAACCAAAAGCTCCTTGCTATGAAAGAGGAAATCCAGCAGGTCATCGAACAGAGCGACCTTCCCGATGCCGAGAAGAACGCGCTGTCCGGCGAAATGGAGCTGCTCCTGTCCTTTCTGGAATACAACCGCATCGACGCCATGAGCCGGCGGCACCGCAGGGCGCTGGAGCTGCTCTGCGGCCCCGCCACGCTGATCAACGTCAAAAGCACATGGACATTCGGCTCCCCGTCGGTGCTGTATATGTTCTACCGGGAAAGCGGGAAGCTGGACGCAGAGCTTTTGCAGATGGACGAGTGTATGCCCTTTTATTACGAACTGACCAGCGGGCACGGCAGCGGCGCGGAATTCGTTATGCGGGCGGAAGCACATCTGATGCGGGGCGAGCTGGACGAAGCGGAAATGCTCTGCCACAAGGCCATCTTCACCGCCGACAGCAAGCGTCAGAACAGCATTGTCCAATGCGGCCTGTTCCTTCTGGCCCGCATCGCCCTCCTGCGGGGGGAGGTCGCCATGCTACAAAACGCCCTTGCTTCGCTTACGGAACGCTCCCGCCAGAACACCGAGGACTTATGCCGCTATACGCTGGATTTAGCCTGCGGATTTTTGTACCTGCTGCTTCAGCGCGGGGACGAGGTCTCCCCATGGCTTGCCGGGGGAGAAATAAACGACAAGCGGCTGGTTATTATGACCCAACCCTTCGCCCATATGATTT
>DNIT01000034.1:8697-10578 GCA_003489345.1 Pelotomaculum sp.
GTGCGGGGAGAATATCAAAAGCTGCTTGGCGTAAGCGAATTCGGGCTGCAGCTGTCCTCCATCTTCCCCAACCTGCTGCCGCAGATTTACATAAAGCTGTATCAGGCGCAGGCCCTTGACGCGCTGGGGAAACGCCCGCAGGCTCTGGAAGCCGTAAGCAGCGCTTTGGATACGGCTCTGCCTGACGGGATCATCTTACCCTTCGCGGAAAATTACGGAGGAATCAAACGGCTGCTGGCGGATGCCGGCTGTGACAGCAAGGTGCGGGAACGCATAGCGGCACTGGCGGTTACGCTGGAGGATGGGCTGGTGGCGTTTCGTCAAAAGGTTCCTCTGTCGCCCCGTGAGAAAGAGGTTCTCCTTCTGCTGCAAAAGGGATTAAGCAATCAGGAGATTGCCGACAGGCTGAATGTGTCCTTCTCCACGGCACGTGCCACCGTCAGCAGCGTCTTAAATAAGCAGGGCGTTTCTTCCCGTGAGCTGCTGAAAAATACAGAAACAAAAAAATAATTGGACGCCGTCCAATATGAAAAATTAATTCCGCACCCTACAATGACTGTGGGGTGTATTTTTATGCCCATACACAATCAAATATGGAAAAACAGGAAAGGAGGAAGGCATATGGCGGGTAAAAAGCAGGAAAAGGATATTCCCATGATTCAGACGGTGACGCCCCTTGACCATTACCGGCTGCATATCGAGCTTGGCAGCGGAAGCGTTCTTGAACTGAATATGGAAAACCGCTTGCGCACCAACCGATACTGTGATTTGAACAGCGATGCGGTATTCCGTTCCGCCGTTACGGACGGAACAAAAATCATTTTTGCCACAGGCGACAATGATGAGCTGGAAATTTTCGCAAGAGAAGCCGTGGGCATGGCGATGAAGGCGCCGGGCGAGAGCGTGTGCATCTTGCACATTCAGCCTTTGGAAAACGGGCGGCTTCGGCTGGAAATGAAAAGCGGCAGCACATTGACGCTGAACATGGAAAACCGGCTGCACACCATCCGGTACAGTCCGCTGAAAGAGCCTGAGGTTTTACAGTCCGTAAGCACGGACGGGGAAAATCTGTTTTTTGGCGATGTCTTGAATATTGACGCGGAAGAACTGACGAATCTGGCGCTGACGGTCCCGCCTGCGGTCAAGGAGAATGAAGCCAAATGAAAAAGCACGCTGAAGCTCTGTTCGCCGGAACCATTCTTGCCATTACGGCGGACACGGACATTGACAAAATATGCGGCCGAATAACCGGGAGGTGAACGGCATGGCGAAAATACGAATGGCCGGAGCGAGCCTGAACCTTGATGAATTCATGAATATGTTGACGGATGAAACAGGCTCCGAAAACAAAACTTAGAATGGAGGTATTGGTTATAATGAAACAAACATGGAAACGAATCGGCAGCCTGATTTTGTCGGTGTGCATGATGTTGACTATGCTGCCGACAGTGGCGTTGGCCGAGGACAGCCGGCAGGGTTCCGGCGCTCTGCTTGGTATCAGCGGCGAAATCATCGCCTTTGCGGATTTGGACAAGGATGTGTCCGAGCAGGCCGTGGAAACCGGCACCGCGGAGGACGAACTGAACCTGCCGGATACTCTGACGGTCACCGTCACCACCGGTGCGGCGGTTACGGCTGACGGTAGCGGCGATGAAACCGCAGCGGACAGCGACGCACAGGAACCGGAAGTACAGAAAGAAGAAATCGAAACCACCGTGGCGGTGTCCGAGTGGACTTCCGACCCGGAATATGACGGTGATACGGCTGGCAGCTATACCTTTACCCCTGCTCTTTCCCTGCCCGACGGCCTGACCGTGGCGGAGGGCGTGAACGCGCCCACAATCACCGTGACGGTTGAGGAAGCGGCTGAGACGCTGGCGT
>DNIT01000034.1:10718-17434 GCA_003489345.1 Pelotomaculum sp.
TGGGGCGGTGTGCAGCCGTTAGGCGCAACGGAGAGCGGCAGTATTTGGATAAACGGGACAGAAGTCGTATCCGACATCGGCAGCGGAACTCAGACTGGCACAAATTGGTCGTGGGATTCAAGTTCTGCTACGCTGACACTTTCGGGCAGTCCGGAGGGAGCCATCTGGTTCAATACCGCCGCCCCCGTGAATCTGGTTTTGTCCGCCAGTGCCACCATCGAGAATACGGGGCTGGGATATGCAATAAAGAGCAACGGCGATCTTACCATTGGTGCGGGCAATTACACGCTCACTGCGAGCAGCACTGATCTCGCCACAGGATACGCGATTTACACCGGAGGCGATTTGGACATCACCGGCAGCGGCGCGGTAACGGCGACAGGCAAGGGCGACGCCGGGTTCGCTTTGCGTGCTAGCGGTACCATCACAATCAGCGGCAGCGCGAATGTGATGGCGTCAAGCGCCGACGGCAAGAATTACGCAATCATATCCATCGGGGATTTGACGGTCAGCGAGAGCGCGAGCCTGAATAGTGCCGCGATTGACAACAGCGACATCTATTCCTACGCCGGCATTTCAATCAACACCACCGGCACAGTCACCGCCAGAAGCTCTGCTGAAGACTATGCGGTGATCACTGCCTCCCGGAACATCAACATCCAAAATAGCGCGGTGACCGCCACGAGCACGGCAGCTAACGGCGACGGCATTTACTCTGAGAGCGGCGATCTATCTATCAGCGGCGGCACGGTGACCGCCACCGGCGCGGGAACCGGCTACGCGCTGAACGCCTGTAACGGCGCGGGAACCGTCAACATTTCAAACGGCACGGTGACGGCAGCCAACACCTCTAACTCCGACAATGTTTATAGCGGTACGCTGAATCACACCGGCGGCACACTCAACGGCAAGGCACCGGTCAACACTGCCGTCACCACCGAAGCTGAACTGCAATCCGCTCTGGAAAGCGGCACACCTTCCACCATCACCCTCGGCAACAATATCACCATGAATACGAATGACATCACATTGGGCGCAAACCACACGCTGAACACGGGCGGCAAAACCCTCACTATCACCGGTGGCAAAGCTATTCGCACAAACAGAAATGCCTTGACGGTCAATGGCGGCGGCACGGTGATGCTTGCCAACACGATCTATCATGGTATCCGAGGCACTGGTTCAGACACCGATGCGCTAAACATGGAAAACGTCACAGTAAACCTGGAAAATACAGGCACAAGCGGCGGCTTATACCGGACGAATATCACCGTAGGCAACAACGCAGCCATCAACCTGAACGCACAAAATGTAGGTTCTCAGATAAATATCGATGACAGTAACCAAACCCTGTCTATCAACACCGGAGGCGTGGTGAATGTCAATCATTTTGCAGGCGCAGGGATTAACAATAGTGGAACAATCCATATCAACGGCGGTGCTTTGAACCTTGGCACGGGTTCGAGCAACAACTGGGGCATTTTAAACCAGGGGGGTGGGCTCCTGAAATACACCTCCGGCACGCTGACCCCCGGCGTGGGCGCCGCAATTCACCTTGTCGAAGGTTCAAAGGTATACGGTATGAGCGGTCATTTCACAGACAGGGGAACGCTCTTTACCGAGGCAGGTCAGGTTGCGGTGGGAGAGTGGAACACGGAAGCCTCCGCAAATAGCTTGACAGTGGGTACATATTTCTGGACCGGCAGCGTTTTTGAGAAAAATGTAATCACCCTCACCGCAGAGCCGCAGGACATCACCGTTGCACAGGGCACGATTACCGGCAGCCTGACTGCGGCGGGCACCGCCGGCAATGGAAACTCGGTCAGCTATCAGTGGTATGACGCAGATTACAACCCGATTGCCGGGGCGACAGACAGCAGCTTTTCGATCCCGACGGATTTAACGGCAGGGACTCATAAATACGGCTGCAAGCTCACCGCCAACGGGTGCGATGCAATATGGACACGCGAGGTAATTGTAACGGTGAACCCGGCGGGCGTTACTCCTGTGACGGGAATTACTCTGAACAGAACAACTCTTTCCCTTTACAGCAACACAACGCCCTCTACGGCTGATCTGACAGCCACCGTCGCACCTTCCGACGCTACGGATAAAACTGTGACATGGCAAAGCAGCAAACCCTCTGTCGCTACCGTGGACACAAACGGCAAGGTGACGGCAGTCGGCAACGGCACGGCGGTCATCACGGCCACCACCACTGACGGCGGTCACACAGCTTCCTGCACTGTAACGGTAACAACCTATAGCGGCGGAGGCGGTAATGGCGGTTCAGGCAGCGGCTCTTCCAGCACAAGCAGCTCAAGCTCCACCACCACGATAACCACCGGCAAAGCGCCTGACCAGCCTGTCACAGCGGCGGCGACCGTCACGGCAACAGCGGGAACAAACGGCGCGGCCAGCGCCTCCATCCCGGAAAAAGCTGTCACCGATGCCATCGCCAAAGCCCAGGCCGACGCTAAGGCACAGGGCAAAACCGCCAACGGAACCTCTGTTGCGCTGAATGTTACCATGCCGCAGGGCGCAACCTCCCTGACAGCGACGCTGACCCGGAATTCCCTGAACAGCCTTGTCAGCGCAGGGGTAACAAGCCTTGAACTGAATGGCTCCCCTGTGACAGTTTCCTTTGATAAAAAGGCGCTGGCGGAAATCCAGAAGCAAAGCAGCGGCAATATCAACATCACCATTGCCCCCAATGCGAGCCTTTCCGATCCAGCCAAAGCCATGATCGGCACAAGGCCGGTTTATGACATCACGGTGGGCTATGGCAGCGGAAAGACTGTTTCCAGCTTCGGCGCTGGTACGGCTACGGTTTCTATCCCGTACACGCTGGGCAAAAATGAAGCCGTGGGCGGCCTGTATGCGGTCTATGTGGACGCAGAGGGCAACGCCACCCGCATCACAGGCTCGGCTTATGACGCGAACACCAGGAGCGTTATTTTCACCACCCCCCACTTCTCCCTGTACGGCGTAGGCTATACCGCTCCGTCAGCGAAGTTTACCGACATTAGCACCCATTGGGGCAAGGAATCCATCGACTATGCGGTAGGCAGAGGACTGCTCTCCGGCACCACGGAAACCACCTTTGCGCCGGATACGGCCATGACGCGGGGCATGCTGGTGACGGCTCTCGGCAGACTGACGGGCGTGGATACCAAGCTATACACAACCAACAGCTTCACCGATGTGAAAGCCGACAGCGCCTTCCGCCCCTATATCGAATGGGCGTACAAAAAAGGCATCATTCAGGGCATCGGCAATCAGCAGTTTGCGCCTGACAGGGCCATCACCCGTGAGGAAATCGCAGTGATTATCTCCAATTATGCCAAGGCCACCAGCTACACCCTGCCCGTGACCCGTGAGGCAGCCACCTATGCGGACGCTTCCAGCATCGGCAGCGTGTACAAAACGGCGGTAACGGCCATGCAGCAAGCGGGCATCATGATGGGCGGCACGGATAATAAGTTCAACCCGAAGGGAAATGCCACCCGCGCCGAGGTTTCGGCTATGCTCCACCGCTACATCAAGCTGACCATTGACCCCGCCACGGCGCAGGGCTGGGCGCAGAGTGACGCCGGACAATACCTCTACTACAAGGACGGCAAAGTCCTCACCGGAACACAAACCATCGACGGCACAAAGTATTTCTTCAATACCGACGGTACGCTGAAAACCGGCTGGGTAAAGGACGGCGACAACTGGCGCTTCTACTCCGGCAACGTGATGCCGGTCAGCTTTTGGGACATCGGCGCGAACGGCAGCAACAAGACCTATTACTTTGACACCTACGGCAATATGGTTTCCGGCAAGTGGCTCCAGATCGACGGCAAATGGTACTACTTTTACGCCGACGGCTCCCTTGCCAGAAGCACTACCGTGGACGGCTACGAGGTCGATGAAAACGGCGTAAGAAAAGCAAAGTAAGAATAAGCACACATAAAGGCAGCGAGCTTCGACTTCATAATCGACGCTCGCTGCCTTTACTTTCCGTATTCAGTTTGCTTTCCTAAATTGTCCCTATGGCACCGTGGACTTAAGTACCCTCTATCTTTTTATATGGTAAGGTTTAGCTTGATTGAAAAGTATGATTATAAAGCGGATTTATCGTTTTTGTTATTATTTGCAAAGATATCGGCAAGGCCGCTTGCAAGAGCTAAAACACCGCTAACCCTAAGCCATACGGCTGTAGCATTACAGGCCATAGCAGTATTTTTACAGATGCCAATGCCAATCATAGATTCAAACGTATTGGCTATAAGTATAATGCCAATTGCAATGATAACCCATTGAACCTTGTTATGGTCTGTCTTGGAGAAATAGGCTATGATAGCTGCAATCAGTAAGATTAGAGCCAATACAATGGAAGCCTGTCCGGTATAAAAACATTTCATATGCGCCATATTACCGTTGGCTAAAGTCAGCAATCCCTTACAGACAGGCGCCCAGATAAAAACTGCGCCAAAAACCAGCAAAGCTGCTAACAGCTCAGTCCCCAAAATAATCTTTGATAATTGTCTCTTCATTATTACCTCCCCAATAATATCTCCATTTTATTCCAATGCCCCTTTTGTAATTGCTTCTTGAGGATCTAAACCGGCACTTTTCCAGGCCGGGTAAATCGATGCCACAGAGCCTAATAGGATAGCGACCAAAAGGCCGAAGCTGCCGCTTTTTAAAGCTGTAGAAAAAGTCCATATGCCAGCTGGTAAAGTAAATGTGTTTTTCAATATTCCCAGTATTGGTATCACACAGATACCGCCCAGGATACTTCCCGCAACTCCGCCAGCAAAAGCCATCATCCATGCTTCGTACAAAATGAGCTGGAAAATCTGATTTTTCTGTATCCCTATTGCTCTTAAAAGACCGATTTCTTTTTTGCGTTCTTCGGCGAGGGAATGAAACCGCCCAATAAGTGCTAAAGCCGCAATCAACAGCGAAGAAAGCCATAATGCAAAAATTACTTTGCTAATCGTTTCCATTTGCGATCTCACATTGTCGATGGTTATGCCGATAGCAACAGCTTGTACTCCTAAACCGGACTGGTTGATTTTATCAGCAACTGTCCTTGGACTGACGCCGTTTTTTGTTTTAATCAGAATAGAAGAGACAAGATCCTCCGGCAGGGCATTCTTCCATAAAGGCTGCAGCTCCGGAATTCCATGCGCTAATTGGCGTGCCACATCGATATTCAGATAGATGGTGCCATCCATGCCGCTTCCGGTCGGATAAAGTGTACCCACAACCGCAAAAGGCTTTCCTAAAATTGCCACTACATTGCCCAGAGCAGCTTCAACCTTGCTGCCTATTATAACTTGATTATCCTCTAATCTGTTATAGCTCTGCTCATTAAAATAAGGTTTCAGGATGAAATCTGTCTTTTCATCATAGCCGACCAGGCGTATTTCTTCTCCATAACTGCAGCATCCGCCCGTAAGAGTTTGCGTGAAGAATTGAGGACTTGCTTGTTCGATTCCTTCAAAATCAGAAACCTTTTGGATTATGTGTTCCAGCATATAAACATTGGCCGGGGCTGCTGTAAATAAGGTTTGATATGCATCTGCCTTTGCTTCGTCGGGAAGGACAATAATATCAGCGCCTAAACGTTGGCTGGAGAGTGACAGGCCTTCCCGGGTCATCAAAAAAACAGAAAGAACAACCATCAAGGTAAATACTGTTAACGTTGTAATAAGAACCGTCAACATTGACTGACTTCGTCTTCTTATGGTATTTCGCCAGGCCAAGTACCGCAAAGTAAAACCTCCATTATAGCTTAATACCATAAGCTCCTGCGCTGTGGGTACTAAAAGTCACATAGAATTAATACTTATACTTGCTTTTTCTTTCTCCTGCCCAGATTATCATTAGGCCCAAAGTCAAGACTATGATTAAAAACCAGTTAACAACTGAAAAGCGGAGGCTGGTCATATTGATGGTTTCTCGAATTATGGATGCAGGCACAACGGCTAATCTGATTGTTCCCAAAACCAAATAAGTCAGTATGAAGCATGAAATGAGGTTCGCCAGAGTAAATCCTGACGCCGTTCTCAGTTTGTTTTTAGCAATGAAACCAACAATAATCGTTATTAATATTACCGCCGGAATGATCAGGCCAACGCTGATTCTCATGTCCAGCCAAAGGTTTCTGGTAACCATTACTGCTGCCAACAGACCCCAGATCAGGCCATTATAAGTGAGGATAAAAAATCTCATATATTTCCTCCGGATAAAAAAATAGACAGGTACAGGAAAAATCCGGTACCTGTCCTTTGTTTGCTAATCAGCAAGTTTGAAGATGACTGCAACTTTTGTTCCGTCCTTGGGCAGAACCTCCGGGTTCCCGGTGATTGTAACTTGTTTTTTCCCTTCAAGTTCATTGGCTTTAAAGGCAGCGTTGCTGGTTATACCAACTGCACAGCTATCAAGGCAAAGAATACACCCTGTTTTCAGGTTCGTTGCATTTTCAAGGTTTCCGCCAAAGCGTATATCCGCCGGTCTGTTCTCAGTCGCCTTTAATATATCACTGAAGGGTATTTCTTTTCCCAGTCCATCCCAGGTAACAGTTACATTCAGCTTGGAACCTTCAACACTCTTTTCGCTCTTCTTCATGTCATCCAGCGAAATATTGTTTCCCGGCTGGGCGCCTATTTCTATTAGAGCATTGTAGAAATCAATTTGATTAGCAAGTCCTCTTAAAACAG
>DNIT01000034.1:17627-19453 GCA_003489345.1 Pelotomaculum sp.
TTGAACTTCTTTTTTGTCCTTATTTACGCTCAGCGTCTTTGAGTCTGAGAGTTCACCCAATTTAAATTCTGTGTTGGTTGCTGTATTTGTCCCTGGGTTAGGAGTAGTTGGTTTTGAACCGCATCCTGCTACCAAGACCATGATTGCTACCAATGTTAAAACCATAGATAATATCTTTTTCATCTTTTTACCTCCTCCATTGATTTGAAATTGTTACAAGGCTCATTCCGGAAATCAGGATAAACATTACTTAACCATTCACCATTCCTTTAACAGCTCTCAACCAAATAATCACCACCTTATTAAGATGAACTGAAAATCACCACGGTGAATATGATGGTTTGCGTGAAGCAGGCTCCGGTGATATTTGGGCCACCTTCACAGAAGGAAAGCGGCCCTCAGTCGGAGGTTTACTCAAAAAAACCGGAATGCTGGCTCTAACATTCCGGCACACCGATTCATTTTACTGTTATCATAAAAAGTATATCTAGTAAGATTTAATAAATCAAATAGCAAAATATTATAAAGTTATCCCTTGTCATAAGATTTTGTGATGGCTGCTGTGAAATATTGAAGAAGTTGGGGTAAAAGCTGCGCTAAAATGTTAAAGCCTCACCGGAGTTATAGGTGAGGCTTTGAGTTCATTACTTTATCTTACTGAATTTTTGTGACTTAAGCATCTCTGCCGCCATCTCACGCAGTTTAAGCTTGTGAACCTTGCCGCTGGTTGTATAAGGATAGTCTTCCACAAAAACCACATATTTTGGAATTTTCCAGCTGGCAATTTGGCCTTTGCAGAAATTTTGAACCGATTCAGGCGTGAGCACGTATCCTTCATGAACCCGAATAAAGGCCATTACTTCCTCGCCGAATTTTTCGCTGGGAACGCCAACGATTTGAACATCCTTGATCAAAGGATGAATACGCAGGAATTCCTCCACCTCTTTGGGCAATATAGTTTCACCGCCGCAAATAATAATATCTTTTAACCGGCAGATAATCTTGCAATACCCGTTTTCATCCATGACCCCAAGGTCCCTGGTATGCACCCAGCCATTACTGTCAATTTTAGACGCAGTGGCTTCGGGCATTTTATAGTACCCTTTGGTAATATTGTAGCCACGAGCCCAAATTTCACCATGCGCTCCCCGCGGTACTTCTTCTCCTGTTTTTGGATCAACAATTTTAACTTCTACTCCGGGCAGCGCCTGTCCCACGGTGGTAGCTCTTATTTCTATCGGATCGGATGTCCTGGTGCTGGTTATACATGGTGATGCTTCGGACTGCCCGTAAGCGGTAATGACCTCTCGCATATTCATGACTTTAGCTATCTTTTTTATAACATCAGGGGAACATCCATCGCCGGCAACAATCCCGGTCCGCAGGGAAGACACATCGTACCTACCCTTTTCCATCTCCTCCAGTTCCAGAATAAACATGGTCGGTACCCCGTGCAGTACCGTACAACGCTCTTTTTCAACTGTTTTCAGCACTCGCGCCGCATCAAATATTTCAACAGGCACCATCACCGCCCCCGTAACAACACAGCACAAGTTGCTGGACACGGCGCCCTTGCAATGGAAGAATGGCACTGCTATACACATCCGGTCAGACGGACCGAGATTTAAACATTCGGCTTGTGCCCTGGCGTTTTCAATAATGGCATGATGGGTCAGCATAACCCTTTTGGGACGACTGGTAGTACCGGAGGTAAAGACCATCACGACTGCATCGTCCGGGTCCTGGGCAGCGCTCCTGTCTTCCAGTTCTTCATCTGAAACATCTTCCCCCGCTTTGAGCACATCATCCCAGGTAAACATGCCGGG
>DNIT01000034.1:19514-19694 GCA_003489345.1 Pelotomaculum sp.
CCAGGTAAACATGCCGGGATATTTATTGTTACCGATCATGATTACATTCTTCAGAAGAGGCAGTCGCTTAGATACCAGCTCGCCTGGTTTACATTCGCTTAATTCAGGGCAAAGTTCATTGATAATATTCTTGAAATGAGAGTTGTTTGCGCCTTCGATCATAATCAGGGTTGTTGCATC
>DNIT01000034.1:19781-23931 GCA_003489345.1 Pelotomaculum sp.
ATCATAATCAGGGTTGTTGCATCCGACTGCTTCAGCTGATACTCCAACTCTAATAATTCGAAGCCGTAATTAACTGCCACAAGCACTGCTCCAATCCTGGCGCTGCCAAACTGGGTAATGACCCATTCAGGCACGTTGGTAGCCCAAACGGCAATATGTTCACCCTTCTTTATCCCCAGTTTTAACAACCCTTTGGCGAATTGGTTGCAGAGCTCCCGAAGCTCTTTGTAGGAATATCTCAAGCCACGGTCGCTGTAAATAAGAGCTTCATTATCAGGGTAGTTCATGGATGTCCGGTTAAGCAGTTCGGCCACTGTGGTGTTATCGAAAGCTCCCATAAGACCACTCCTAAAAAAATTTTTACGTATTTATACTAAACCTTATTCCCGATCTTTAAACACAAGTAAATTCTTTGTAAAGTTCTTTATAAGGTGAGTAATATCCTTTAAACTTATCAAATTTTTTATATATTGAGAAATATTTCACAAGAACCATTATATTGCATGAAAATAACACAGATGTTAATTTTTATAGCAACTTTATTGATCAGTCAATTATCATTAATCATCAAGGAATAATGAAATTTTTTGTTTATCGTTCAGTATGGTTATATACTTGCATATTTCAATATGCATTAACATACTCAAGCAATCGTTTTTTGTTTTTGGATATTAATGCTTGTCGGCGGACCACAATTAACATTATGATATAGGCGAGAAAATGGTATTGTATGGCAGAACAACAGTAACGGCAAGCAAAATAATCTTTGCATCGGGGGGAGAAAAACGGAGGTATATTTGTTTCTGGCAGGTATTGCAGTGGGGGGTATTGTGGTCTGGTTGAGCCTGCGTCTCAAAATCACGGCAGCTTATAACAAGGCGAAGGCTGAGGCGGGGACTGAGCAGGAAATATTACTGGAACGGCTTCAGTCCAGAGAACTGCAAATCAATGAATTAAAAGGTGAAGTGGAGAAGCAAAAAAACGCCTATCTGCAGGAAACCAGAGCGGTTACCAGGCTTTCCACGCAGCTTGCGGAGGAGCGTAAGTCTGCGGAGGAAAAGCTAGCCATCCTGGACGAGGCCCGGCAAAAATTATCCGACGCCTTTAAAGCGCTGTCAAGCGATGCTTTAAAAAGCAACAACCATTCTTTTTTGGAACTGGCCAGGACAACCCTGGAAAAATACCAGGATCATGCCAAAAGTGATTTGGCAGCCAGGCAGAAGGCCGTTGATGACCTGGTAAAGCCATTAAAGGAGTCTCTTGAAAAGGTGGACGGCAAAATCCAGGAAATTGAAAAGTCCCGGGAAAATGCTTACGCCACACTGACCGAACAGGTAAGGTCGCTGGCTGGCACACAAGTCCAGCTCCAGGCTGAGACCGCCAATCTGGTTAAAGCCTTGCGTGCGCCCAGTGTAAGGGGCCGCTGGGGTGAAATACAGCTCAAACGGGTAGTTGAGATGGCCGGCATGGTGGAATACTGCGATTTTGTTCAGCAGGAATCCTCGACTACCGAACACGGCCGCCTGCGCCCGGATATGATAATCAAGCTGCCCAACAGCAAAAACATCGTTGTTGATTCCAAGGCCCCGCTGCAGGCCTACCTGGAGGCGCTGGATTGTCAGGACGATGCCGCCAGGGCGCTCAAGCTGAAAGACCATGCCAGGCAGATCAGGGTCCACCTGACGCAGCTTGCCGGTAAAGCCTACTGGGAGCAGTTTACTCCTACTCCGGAGTTTGCAGTTTTGTTTTTACCCGGCGAAACGTTTTTCAGCGCTGCGCTTGAACAGGACCCCTCTTTGATTGAATTTGGTGTGGAGCAGCGGGTAATTTTAGCCACTCCAACCACGCTGATTGCCTTGTTAAGAGCTGTAGCCTATGGCTGGCGGCAGGAGCTTATCGCTGAAAATGCCCAGGCCATCAGTGAGCTGGGAAAGGTGCTGTACGAGCGCGTCCGGAACCTGGCCGGGCATTTCACTGACCTGAAAAAAGGCCTGGAGCGCTCAGTAGAGGCATATAACAAAGCGGTAGGCTCCATGGAAGGACGAGTGCTGGTTACCGCCCGTAAATTTAAGGAACTGGGGGCTTCCAACGGGGCTGAAATCGACACCTTGGAGGTAATTGATAAGACAACCCGCCAGATCCATGCCCCTGATCTGCTGACGTCCGGGGAAGGAAATAAGCGGGATAACGGATTATGTAATTACTAATGCATTTCGGGGTTATATTAGTCGTTTAAAGCGGTGAGGAATTGAAGGGGGTTGCAGCAGCCCTAACAGTGTTTAATTTTTACGTAATTCTGAGAAAAATGAAAAGGAGAGAAGTTGCAGTGACATTACTTGACCTCATGAGAAATAGGTACAGTGTGCGGGCCTACAAGCCGGAGCCGGTTGAGAAGGAAAAACTGGAGTACGTACTCGAAGCGGCGCGGTTGGCGCCCACTGCAGCCAACCGCCAGCCCTTCCAGTTTATTATTATCGAAACCGCCGGACGAAGGAAGGAATTGGAACAGATTTACACAAGGCCCTTTCTTACCCAGGCACCCCTGGCGATTTGTGTCTGTACCGTACGCTCGCAGGCCTGGACCCGTAGGCAGGACAACGCCAATTACGGTCATGTTGACGCCGCCATCGCTATGGATCATCTGATCCTGGCAGCGGCTGAACAGGGATTGGGTACCTGCTGGATAGCGGCCTTTGACCCTGTTGCAACAAAGGAAATCTTGGGGCTGCCTGATGGTGTGGAGCCGGTAGCGCTGACACCACTGGGCTACCCGGCCGACGCCCCGGGTGCAAAAAACCGCAAGCCGCTGTCCGGGCTGGTACGGTACGGTCGCTGGTAGACTGGAAACGAGGCCGGTGGAAGAAATACTTAGCTAATTCAGAACCAGTCAAAAGGGTCTTCTTCGCATTCCTCTTCCTCGATAATCCTGATATAACCCTGGGCAGCCTCTTCGGTTGCCTTCTTATTTATTGCCTCTTCATTAAATTCTTTCGGATCTTTTTCTTCCGGCAAGTTGACCACCTCCGGTTTATTTTGCCCGGTGAAAGGCCGTGTTTATTCCATCCAGCTAAGCCAGTTCGAGCCTGGCCGCTGACTTAATGCTGCAGAATTCGACGTGACCAACGAGGACAAGCCGGAGCAGGCCGTGCAGAGCATCAAACGGCATGATAGGACCTATTTTGTGACTAACCAATCGAATAGATTGCCTGTGAGGTAAAAGGGCAGGCAAACTTGTAATTTTAGCTTATATTGGATACAATGGTAAGGTATAAAAGCGGAGAAAATAGCCTGGCAAGTGATTGGGGGTCTTATTTTGAAACATGTGGTCAGCGTCAGCCTGGGTTCCTCCAGGCGGGACCACAAAGTTGTGACTGAACTTTTGGGAGAGAGCTTTGAGATTGCCCGGGTGGGTACGGACGGCGACTTTAACCGTGCCCTGGAATTGCTGCAGGAACTCGACGGCAAGGTCGACGCCATCGGCTTGGGCGGCATTGACGTTTACCTTTTTGTGAAAGAGAAGCGCTACGCCGTGCAGGACGGCTTGCGGCTGATGGAAGCTGTCAAAACCACCCCGGTAGTGGATGGCAGCGGCCTCAAAAACACCCTGGAAAGGGAAGTGGTGCGCATCCTGGCCGGAGAAACCGGCCTGTTGAAGAAAGGTACTAGAGTACTGATGGTCAGTTCCGTGGACCGCTTCGGCATGGCCGAGGCGATGACTGAGATAGGCTGCGATATGACCTTCGGCGACCTGATTTTTGCCGCCGGCATCCCATACCCGATTCACACCATGCATGAGCTCGAGGAAATTGCCAACCGGCTTCTGCCTGAATTTACGAAAATGCCCTTCCATATGCTTTACCCCACCGGTAAAAAGCAGGATACGCAGGATGACGCCAAGGTCGAAAAATTTGCCGGCTATTACCTGGATGCTGAAGTTATCGCCGGGGACTTTCACCTGATCCGGCGCTTCATGCCTGCAGGGCTGAAGGGGCAGACCATTCTCACCAATACCACCACCCGGGACGACATCGACTTTCTGAAATCAAAGGGGGCGGGCGCCCTGGTGACCACCACTCCGGAGTATGGCGGCAGGTCCTTCGGGACCAATGTCATGGAAGCGGCCTTGCTGGCTGTACTGGGTAAACCCTGG
>DNIT01000034.1:24075-27940 GCA_003489345.1 Pelotomaculum sp.
GATGTAAAATTTAGGGGTCTGGCTGCTTTTGCCCAGAACGAAGGAGGTTTGTGGAATAATGGCTACGCATGATGAATTAACGGAAAGCCTCAAGGCTTTTACGGACAGTTATAATAAAAACGAGCGATTGAAAGTAATGAACCGGGACTGGAACCGCGTGGTCGTAGTCAAGGCCAACGATATTGAATCCCTGCACACGTTGACCGTGGCGGGAGGAGTTGTATCGATGCGGGAAGGCGCCTCCGATCAGCCTGACCTTACGGTCATTTCCAACAGTGAAACACTGGCTGATATGTTTTATGGGGATATTACGCCAACCGAACCTTATAACAACGGTACCCTGCGTATCATGGGCTCCGAAGACGATATTGTCAGGCTTGATTTCATCTCCCTGATGATCTGGGGTGAATAGTTTGCAGTTAAAAAAGGTGCTGACGCTGCGCACCATAGTCGCTACCAGTGCTGGCCTGTGCTTGGCCAGTTCGTCTTTTGTAGCAGCCACAATGGTAGCAAATTATGTTTTGGGAGATACTGCCTGGATTGCCATTTTGATTGGCGGGGCGCTCTGTTTTCTGGCGGCAGCCTGTTTTTCCGAGTTGAACGGAATTTTGCCTACAGCAGCCGGCATACGCCTGTATTTTAGCCGCGCCTTCAACGACCAGGTCTCGATAACTGTTTCATTGGTTTATATGCTCATCGTGGTGCTCGGGGTCGTAGGGGTGGAGAGCTATATCCTGTCCAGAGTATTGAATGAAGCTTTTCCTGCCATACCGCCCTATGCCTGGATTGTCGTGATGCTCTCGCTGGTCACCGCAATGAACCTCAGGGGGATTAAGCTTGCAGGTGTATTCCAGGATGTGGTGACTTACAGTCTGCTCGCCGTCCTGGTTTCTATCGGCGTCTTTGCCTTGTATAAGACAGGCTTTCAATTAGAAGCTCCCTTATCGCCTGGTGGCGCTGTGGGAGTAGTGCAAGCCGTCGCGGTAGGGGTGTTCCTCTTCGTGGGTTTCGAATGGGTAACGCCGCTGGTCGAAGAAGTCACCCAGGTCAAGCAGATTTCCAGGGGCATGATGATTGCGCTGGGGGTATTAAGTGTAGTTTACGCCATATTTACAGTGGCCATGACCGCTGTTGTACCCAAAGAGGCGCTGCTCGCCGCTCCTGCCCCCCAGCTGTTATTTGCCCGGACCATTCTGGGGGACTTTGGCGCTTCCTTGATGATCGTTGTCATTCTGGCGACCTCCTTGAAAACGTTTAACGCCGGTATCATCAGCGTTTCCCGCTTTATGTATTCTTCTGCCAGGGAACACGTCCTGCCGGCTGTTTTCAGCCGGGTCAGCACGCGCTATTTTACCCCCTGGGTGTCCATCCTGGCCCTTTTTGCTATCGGATTGACTGTATCCGCGCTAACCCTGGCTACCAACCGCTACATGGCCCTGGTTAATCTGGCGGCAGCCGTGACCTCCATCGTCTATGCGCTGGTGGGTCTGGCGGTAATCAGCCTGCGCCACCGTATGCCGGAAGAGCCACGCCCCTATCTGATTCCCTGCGGGTATCTGATACCGGTACTTACCACGCTGGTTTTTGCATTTTTAGCCGTGGCCCTCCTGGCCTCCAATCTGTGGGTACTGGCTTATCTGTCTGTCTCCCTGATGGTTTGCCTGGTCTACGTGAATACAGCCGTGCCCTACCTGAAAAAGAAACACCAGGCCCGCAGGCCGGCTGCAAGGCGTCGTCCATCCCGTGCTGCCGAAGGTGTGGAAGGAAAATAGCCGAAGATTATCTAAAAACCTGATATTCGTTCGAACCAAATGACATTTTGCAGTGTCTAACCATATGAGAGTTGAAGCCGCAAAAATTAGCCAAGCTTCAACAGTATATGGTTTTTTATTTTTCCTCTGGCGCCAAATGTTTTTATTATAAAAAAAATTTGCCCAGACAAGAGGAATGCTGGGTGATTATGTAGAAATTTAAGGTTAACTATCTTAACTAATTAACCGGTTTTAAGCGGAGGTATTACTTATGAAACGCAAGACACCATCCTGTCTTTTATCAATATTAATAGGACTGGCCTTTCTGGCTGGAACGCTCCTTTCCGGCACAAACCCGGCGAGGGCCGCCGGAGAAACCGCTGTAGTGGCGGGTACTTCAGTCAACGTGCGAAACGGGCCCGGTACCAGCTACGGAGTGATCGCCCGGGCTAATCTGGGTGACCAGCTAACTGTCCTGGACCAATCAACCGACTGGTATAACGTTAGTCTGAGCAACGGCGGCCAGGGTTGGATAGCCGGCTGGCTGGTTGATATTCAGCAACCCAAGGCTGCTGCGGCAGGCGCGGGGCTGGTGGCCGTACTGAACGGCAACGATATCAATGTCAGGGGGGGGCCTGGCACCAGTTATGGGGTAATTACGCAGGGCGGGAGCGGAGATCGTTTCCCGGTCCTGGAAAGCACCGGCGATTGGGTTAAAATTCAGTTGAACTCGGGTACCGGTTGGGTTGCCGGATGGCTGGTCAGCCTTGAAACCGCGCAACCCGCGGCTTCTCAACCAGCTGCCGACGAGCCGACGCCGTCCGCAGTGGGCAGCGTGGGCAGCGGAGCAAAAGTGGCCGTGGTCAGCGGCAGTGTGGTCAATGTCCGCAGCGGTCCTGGTACATCCAACGCGGTAGTCGGCACGGTTACGCAGGGGAACAGCCTGCAGGTGTTAAGCCAGTCGAGCGACTGGCTCCAGGTCAGCCTGCCGACCGGCGGGAACGGTTGGGTGGCCGGATGGCTGGTGGCGCTTAAGGATGTTGTATCGGAGCCCGTACAGCCTGCGACCGGACAAACTGACGACAGTGAAGTATCCAGGGGTGGCGACCGGTCAGACGATAGCCGCGACAGTGACGATGACAACGATAGCAATGATAGCGACACCGGCAGGGTACTGTCGATGAATGTGCAGAACACCGCTTCCGACCAGACCACCTTCACTATTAGGACCGATACTCCGGTTAGCTACAACTCCTTTTTCCTGAGCAACCCTGACCGGCTGGTTGTAGATATTCAGGGGGTTGCTCCCGGAGAACTCCCTCAAACGAAAGAGGTGTCTTCTAAAACAGTCAGTAAGGTGAGGTCCGGGCATTTTCAAAAAAATCCCGATGTGACCAGGCTGGTATTTGAACTGTGCAGCGGGGTTCAGAGTGAGGTCTCGCTTTCCGGCAGCAACAAGACGCTCATTGTCGACACTTACATACCCAAGCTGGACGGAGCCTATAAAAACAAGATCATTGTACTCGACCCGGGACATGGCGGACCCGATCCGGGCGCTATCGGGCCGGGTGGCACCCAGGAAAAGACCGTTACGCTGGATATCGCCAAGCGAGTGTCCAAGCTGCTGGAAGCACAGGAAGCCAAGGTCGTCATGGCCAGAAGCGCTGATACGGATGTCAGCCTGGCTGCCCGGACCGACATCGCCAATAAAAACAAGGCCGACATATTTGTCAGCATCCATATCAACGCTCACACGGACCCGTCCATAGGCGGTACCACCTCCTATATACACAGCGGTAACGGCAGTTCCGGTGAAGCGTCCAGGCTACAAGAAAGCGATAAGCTGGCGCGCTCCATCCAGACTGAGATGGTCAAGTCCCTGGGGCTGCGTGACATCGGTGTCAAACAAGCCAACTTTGCGGTATTGCGTACCTCCAATATGCCGGCAGTGCTGCTGGAACTGGCATTTATCTCTAACCAGGCGGAAGAAAAACTGCTCCAGACCGACAGCTTCAAGAATAAGGCGGCAGAAGCCATCGTCAAGGGTATCGGTACTTATTTTATGCAGAAAAAAACAGCTTAGATACCTGTATTGTTATCATAGCATCAGTTGG
>DNIT01000034.1:28056-28209 GCA_003489345.1 Pelotomaculum sp.
TTGTTATCATAGCATCAGTTGGACTGGGTGTGATTTTAATCACACAAAACTGCGGAACAGTTTAAGGTGTTCTTACAAAACTAATGACGCATGGGAGAGCTAAGACCTATACTGCATTTCTCTGGGGTTAGGTGCAAATAAATTTTCCTCTAT
>DNIT01000123.1:0-187 GCA_003489345.1 Pelotomaculum sp.
CGCTGGAGATTACCGATGAGGAATTGCACCGGCTTCGTGGCCGATGCGTTGCCGAAGTCAAACGAACCAAAGGTAAAATCCGGCTGGAGGATGCAGTGGATTTCCAGAACAGTCCGGATGATGAAGAATAATGGCCCGTATCATTCTCAAATGCCCCTATCTTAAGGGCGGGGAAAAGACCGCAGCC
>DNIT01000123.1:445-2228 GCA_003489345.1 Pelotomaculum sp.
AGATCCTCCGGGAGTTTCCCGATACCAAGGATTTATTTGAATATGCAGACTACTGTGAAAATCCCAACCGGGGAAACGCTACAGAATTCATCACCATCGCGCTGGAACAGAACCTTGATAGAATCAGCGGCCGGGAAAAATACCTGGACTACATCGCAAACCGCCCCCGCGTCGAGAAGCTTGATCGCCACGGTCTGTTCACGGCCGGTGACGAGCCGCTGATCTTATCGCAGATTGCTGACGAGGTATCTTGTCATACCGGAAATGTGTGGACGCCCATTATTTCCTTGCGGCGGGAGGATGCGGCAAGGCTGGGATACGACAATGCTCTTGCATGGAAGGCTCTCCTTTCGGAAAAGGCAATGGAGATTGCGGAGAATTTGAAAATCCATCCCGACCACCTCAGATGGTATGCCGCCTTTCACAACGAATCCCATCATCCCCATGTCCACATGATCTGCTATAGCACCGATCCAAGAGAGGGCTATCTTACGAAACAAGGAATCAAAAAAATGAAGTCCTCACTGGCAAAGGAGATTTTTCGCCAGGAGCTTATTCCGCTCTACAGAGAAAAGACCCAGCACCGGGATATCCTGAAGGAACAGGCTGCCGAATCCATGCGGGAACTGATCCCTCAAATGAAAAACGGTGTTTTGCAAAACGACCGCATGGAACATCTATTCATATACCTGGCGGAGAAGCTTCAAACTGTCGGCGGCAAAAAGCAGTATGGCTATCTCAAGGCAGATCTTAAAAATGTGGTGGACGAAATTGTGGATGAGCTTGCCAAGGACAGTCGAGTTGCTGAAGCCTATCGCTTGTGGTGGGAAGCCAAAGGCAGGATCGAATCCATCTACGCAGAAACTCCATCGGAACCTCCGCCCCTTTCCCGCTGCAATGATTTCAAGCCTATCCGCAACATGGTCATTCAGGAAGCTCTGCTGATTGGCAGCATAACCTTTGAGGAACCGGCATCCATGGAAACAGCTCTGCCGGACTCGGAGGACGATTTGGAGATACCCTCCTATGACATGGCAGAGGAAGAATTAGAAAGAACGGCATCCGCGGGAAATCCTCTTGCCTGCTGCCAGCTTGCGAGACTTATCCTTTCCGATAAAAAAGTGCAGCCGCAGGAGGCGGAAAAAGCCCTTGGCCATCTCAGAAAAGCGGCAGAAGCCAGAAATCCCTTTGCCGCATATTTTCTCGGCAAGCTCTATGAAAAGGGACACCACGTTCCACAGAATGCTGCTGAGACGGTACGGCTTTATACGCTTTCCGCAGAGCACGGAAATATCTTTGCCGCATACCGGCTGGGCAAGTTGTACCTTGGCGGTGATGGTGTTCTGAAGGATGTGGAGTCCGCCATTCGCTGGCTGACCTTTGCCGCAGACAGAAAAAATCCGTTTGCACAATATGCTCTCGGTATCGTATATCTCAAAGGAAGTGATGTTTCCAAGGATACTGCCAAGGGCGTGGAGTATCTGAAACAGGCTGCCGATCAGGGAAACCAGCTTGCACAATACCGACTGGGCAAGATTTATCTCATGGATGAGGATATGCCCAAGGATATACAGACTGCGCTGCAATTCCTAACGGCTGCGGCTGAACATGGAAATCAGTATGCGCAGTATACTCTCGGCAAGCTGTATCTGATGGGGAAAGACGTCCCCAAAGACAAGGATGTCGCTGTCCGCTGGCTCACCCTATCGGCAGCGCAGGGCAATCTTTATGCCAAGTTTTTCCTTGACCATATCAAGGATTTCAAAGACCCTTCCGTTCTGCT
>DNIT01000123.1:2430-2732 GCA_003489345.1 Pelotomaculum sp.
GAGAAAAAGCAGGCGCAGGGTCATGCGAGGGATGACCATGAGCAGACCATGTCATTATAGGCATTTGGTTTACTGGAAAAATAAAAGATTTTGAGCAGGTGCTCCGGGACTTGCAAATCATTATATCGATTGGAGGATAACCGTGAAAAAACAGAAAGATAAAATGAAACGGACATTTATCAAGAAAAAATTGCTTCAGAACCATTGCCGTCCTGTAAAAAGGGCGGCTTTTTTTCATAGAATCGGCAATCGCCACAGGTAGGAGGTGCGACCATGGGCGTGTATGTGCATTTTACAGATGA
>DNIT01000123.1:2927-3520 GCA_003489345.1 Pelotomaculum sp.
ATCACCATCCGTGGAAACGAGTGGTATGATCACTCCGCAGAGAAAGGCGGGTATGCCATTGACTTTGTGCGGCAGTTTTATGGGCTCTCTTTTCCCGAAGCCGTGACTATGCTGTTGGGCGGTGAACAAGGTGAGCCCTACCGCCCTGTCTCACAAAAGATACAGGAAACGAAAAAAACATTTTCGCTTCCGAGGCCCCACAGTGACATGCGCCGCGTCTATGCCTATCTGGTAAAAACCAGGTGCATTGACCGTGAAGTAGTCAATTACTTTGCCAAGGCAAAGCTCCTGTATGAGAGCTGCGAAAGATCCAAGGACGGTGCTAAAGAGTACCATAACGCTGTGTTTGTAGGTGTGGATGAAACTGGCACTGCCAGGCACGCTCATAAGCGCGGTCTCTATACCGAGGGCGTCAGCTTCAAAGGAAATGTGGATGGCAGCGATCCGCAGTACAGTTTTCACTGGATTGGGAAAAGCGGTCATCTGTATGTTTTTGAAGCACCGGTGGATATGCTGTCCTACATTACGCTATGTCCAAAGGACTGGCAGCGGCATAGCTATGTGGCTCTTTGCGGTGTCGGCTGTCAGGCAAT
>DNIT01000130.1:0-539 GCA_003489345.1 Pelotomaculum sp.
CCGCTGTCCTTGTCGAGGCAGGTGAGCACCGACCGGTCTGAGCCGAAAATCAGGCAACGCTCCACCACACAGGACCCGGCCCAGTAATAGCCTCCCGGCGCAGCCGTGTTCGGCACCCGGTATTTGCGCCCGATCCCAGGCTTTCCGGTGGTGGCGTCCAGACAGTAGTAATACTCGTTGGACGCTGCGTCGGGGGTCCAGGCCCCGACATAGATCTTCCCGCCGGTGCATTTGACCGTGGTGTTCAACTGGCTGGCTTCGGAGGCCAATTTAACGTTTTTCCTCCACAAGACGCGCCCGTCGGCAGCATCCAGGGCATAGACATATCCGTCGTTGGTAGCCACGTACAGCCTGCCGCTGTCGCAGGCCGGCGTGGCCAGTTGGAACTTCATCCTGCCGGCGCTTAACTGGGTCGTCCACTTCCGGGCGCCTGTTTTGGCCTCAAAAGCCCAGGCTTTGCCAAAAGCATCCAGGACATAGACGTTGCCCCCGGCAACCAGCGGCGCAACGTTGACACCTGCCATGTCATTGTTTCCAAC
>DNIT01000130.1:655-1034 GCA_003489345.1 Pelotomaculum sp.
TTCCAACCCGCTGTTTCCAGGCGACGGCTGGAGCGCTTACAGGCGCCGGAGCAGTCGTCACTCCGCTGTTGTAGAGGTCGTTCTGGAACTGCGGCCAGGCCCCACAGGCACTTTCTAACAGGGGTGGAGGCATAGTCGTTGGTCTGCCGGCACATCCCGCTGTCAGGAGCAGCAGGCAAGCGATAAAAAAAGCGGCAAATAAAAACGGTTTTATCTTTTTGAACGGCATTTTACCACCCTATTTACGGACTGTTTAAAACACAACCACTACTTATTCCGCATAATTTAATTTTGGGCAAATAAAAAAACGGCCCCGCCGCTACCTGTTGTTTTTCTTTGAAGTTTTTAAACCGCATGCCTTTTTTGCAATCTGAGATAT
>DNIT01000130.1:1161-1358 GCA_003489345.1 Pelotomaculum sp.
GCCTTTTTTGCAATCTGAGATATTTCACCGTCATCGTTGTAAATTTTCAACATGCGTTTTCCGCTGCCTCTGGATATTCTTGCCCGCCTGCAGGCCAGAGAAAAACCTCTGGGTCCATGCTCATCTAAAATTTTTTTCAAAATTTCAGCCGACTTTGTTTTTTCAAATAAACACAGATAATCACTTAAAAGCAATAG
>DNIT01000130.1:1477-1855 GCA_003489345.1 Pelotomaculum sp.
TTTTTTAGGGCCCCAGCAGGCTCACACGCTCTGCGCCCATCCTATTATGTCACTTATTCTCTTTTAGCTTTCAATTAAAGAAGGTGCTGCTTGCTTGCAAATGAGGAAAACAAAATAAAAAAAACGACTCCAGTATCCCTTTTGGGAAAACTGGAGCCGAATCTGTTACTAGAACCTTAAATGCAGTCCTAAGATAAAAGATAATTCCGCCCTCGTACAGTCCTCTCCCGGGAGTACAAGCACTGATTCATACCCGGCAGGTCTCCTGACTCATGGGTCCATGCTCATTATCGCCTTCCCGGGATCTCCTCCCAGTGACAAATGATAACTTGCTCTCCATTCACAGTGTCCGGAACGTTCAGGATTTTCACCTGATTC
>DNIT01000130.1:1964-2524 GCA_003489345.1 Pelotomaculum sp.
TCAGGATTTTCACCTGATTCCCTATTCTCCCTTGCTTTGACAAGGGCACCAGGCACGCATATTATTTATTTTTTGTCTAAATATTACAATTTACCTGATTAAATACTAACACTCTCTATTTTATTTGTCTACCATATTTTTCATTTTGGAGAAAATTCGCAAAATATTTATTGGTTTGGTAATAGTGCGGCGGGAATGGACTTAGTTTAGCTTTATGCACCCGTAAGACCCTTTATAAGCGAAGCAGTTACTGATCCCCTCGGCTACAGCCTTATAAACTGTGCGCCCCACTAAAAAGCCCAGGTCGGTTGCCATCCCGCTGTAATGGTGCAACCTTCCTTTGGCAGTACAGGCGATAACAATAGCGTCGGTGGTAGTGCCCGTAGCCAGTGTTCCATCCGCCAGGCGAATGTCGAAACATAGTCTGACCCGATCAAATCAATGCCGTGCTGCGTCTAAAGACAGCCTGTTTGATTACCCGGGGTCAAAAAACCCCGGGTAATCAAACAGCTTACTCTGATTTTCGCAAAATCCCCGGTCACCCTTCAAAAGCTTTTAAT
>DNIT01000130.1:2605-3019 GCA_003489345.1 Pelotomaculum sp.
TCTTCATAAGCTTTTAATAATTCTTGTACCGCCAGGGTGGCGGACAACCTGCCTTCCACAATGGCCTGTTCAATTTTTGCTTTGCTCCGAATGACTCCCGGGTGATTGAAGAAACCGGCCTGCAGCTGTTCCAGAACCATCGCATACACCCAATCCAGTGTCTGGGAACGCCGGCGGGCATAGAATACGCCTGATTCAACCGTCTGGTCACGGAACGCTTCGATTGCGGACCAGATTTCAGCGATGCCTTCACCGGTTATGGAAGAGCAGGTATAAGCCGCGGTCTGCCAGCCCTCCGTGGCCGGCTGGAGGTAATGCAGGATCCTGGCATAGTCCGCCCTTGCGGTAAGCGCCCTGATTTTATTATCCCCGTCGGCCTTATTGATCAGAACGGCGTCGGCCAACTCCATGACT
>DNIT01000130.1:3146-4396 GCA_003489345.1 Pelotomaculum sp.
CGGTCAGCACCACCAGAAGAAAAAAATCCACCATCGTGCGTACTGCGACTTCACTTTGCCCGACTCCTATGGTCTCGACCAGGATCACGTCAAAGCCGGCCGCCTCACAGAGCAGCATGGTTTCCCTGCTCTTGCGGGTCACGCCGCCCAATGTGCCGCCGGAAGGAGACGGACGGATAAAGGCATTCTCCTTACGGGATAGAATCTCCATGCGGGTTTTGTCGCCCAGAATGCTGCCGCGGGTAACCGTACTGCTGGGATCCACCGCCAATACCGCCACTTTACGCCCCCTGTCGCAGAGGATGCTGCCAAGCGCTTCGATAAAAGTACTTTTCCCGGCCCCCGGTACGCCGGTGATACCAACCCTTACAGATTTGCCGGTATACGGCAGCAGGTGTTTCAGCACCTCCTGGGCTGCTTCCATATGGACAGGGGCATTGCTCTCGATCAGTGTTATCGCCCTGGCCAGGATCGTGCGGTTTCCGGACAGCACCCCCTGCACATAGTCATCTGTGCTAAGCCGGCGACGGGGAACTCCGGCAGTACGTACAGAATCATTGACGGATTGGCCCGGCATTCCATCATGACCGCCTTCCACCCCTTCCACCACATAAGTGGCAAAAACATCATCGGTTTGTTTGGGAACCCATTCCGGCCTTTGCTTCTCCTTGTTCATAAGCTCAACTGACTTCCTGCTGGCGTTGATTGATTTCTTCGATAACCTTTTGCGCGGCTACCGGAATGACCGTACCCGGCCCAAATATGGCGGCGGCTCCGTGTGCTTTTAAAAACTCGTAATCCTGCGCGGGAATAACCCCGCCGGCTACAACCAGGATGTCTTCCCGACCGAGTTTTTTCAATTCCTCTACCAGCTGCGGCAGTAAAGTCTTGTGTCCGGCCGCCAGCGAACTCATACCGACAACATGCACGTCGTTTTCCACCGCCTGCCTGGCCGTTTCTTCCGGAGTCTGGAAAAGCGGACCGATATCCACATCAAAGCCCAGGTCGGCGAAAGCGGTGGCGATCACCTTGGCGCCGCGGTCATGACCGTCTTGTCCCATCTTGGCAATCATGATCCTGGGGCGGCGGCCTTCGCGCTTTTCAAAGTCGTCAGCCATTTGCTTGACCACGGCCACTTCGCGCTCCTCGCCAAACTCGGTGCTGTACACGCCGGAAATGGAACGGATGACAGCCTTATGACGGCCGGCTACCTTTTCTATGGCATCAGAGATCTCACCAAGGCTGGCTCT
>DNIT01000130.1:4638-5553 GCA_003489345.1 Pelotomaculum sp.
TGCACTTTGGCGTCATCACGCCCGGCGCGCAATTCTTCCAGCCGTTTTATCTGCGCCAAGCGTACGGAAGTATTATCGACCTCCAAAATTTCAATCGGGTCTTCCTTGGCCAGGCGATATTTATTGACGCCTATGATTGATTCCTTGCGTGAGTCGATCTGAGCCTGGCGCCTGGCCGCCACCTCTTCAATGCGCATCTTCGGCAGGCCGGTTTCGATCGCCTTGGCCATACCGCCGAGAGATTCGACCTCCTGGATGTGCTCCCAGGCCCGGCGTGTGATAGCGCCGGTCAGGGCCTCCACGTAATACGAGCCGCCCCACGGGTCAATCACTTTGCAGATACCGGTTTCATCCTGCAGGTAAAGCTGGGTATTGCGGGCGATGCGGGCGGAAAAGTCGGTAGGCAGGGCGATTGCCTCGTCGAGAGAATTGGTGTGCAGCGACTGGGTGTGGCCCAAAGCTGCCGCCATCGCTTCAACACAGGTCCGGGCCACGTTGTTGTACGGGTCCTGCTCCGTCAGGCTCCAGCCTGAAGTCTGACTATGGGTGCGCAGGGCCAAAGACTTTTCGTTCTTGGGATTGAACTGTTTTATGATTTTGGCCCAGAGCAGGCGGGCGGCCCGCATCTTGGCGACTTCCATAAAATAATTCTTGCCGATGGCCCAGAAAAAAGACAGCCTGGGCGCAAACGCGTCAATATCAATCCCCGCCTTCAAGCCGGTACGCACGTAATCCAGGCCGTCTGCCAGGGTATAGGCCAATTCAAGGTCACAGGAAGCGCCGGCCTCCTGCATGTGGTAGCCTGAGATGCTGATACTGTTGAACTTGGGCATGTTCTGGGAGGTAAAGGCAAAAATGTCGGCAATGATGCGCATAGACGGCTCGGGCGGGTAGATATAGGTATTGCGCACCATG
>DNIT01000183.1:0-8372 GCA_003489345.1 Pelotomaculum sp.
TATCTACTCGACCAACGGCGCGTTAGCGCCGCACTTGTGTGGCTGATGTAACATTTGTGCGAATGAATTCGCACCTGCATTTTTTGGGCTATCCCTTGTGTGCTGAACAGTTATTTTTAAGGTAAATCAGATAATAAGGAGAGATAATTATGACTTTCCGCATTCTGGTTGTTGATGATGAAATTGAAATAGGAGAATTTTTTACGTTTCTCTTAGAACCGTATCACTACAAGGTAACGGTAGCCGTAAACGGGACACAGGCCAGAGAAGCTTTTAAGGAATCTTACCACTTGGCTATTATTGACCTCAAACTTCCTGATACTGACGGGATTACCTTGCTGCGGGAATTAAAATCACTCCAGCCGGATTGTGAATCGATCATAATGACAGGTTACTCTACTGTAAAGTCAGCTGTCGAGGCTATCCAGCTTGGAGCATTTGATTATATCGAAAAGCCTTTCAGCGATCTTTCCGAATTGGAATCAGTGATCAGCCAGGCTCTAAACCGGTCGACTGTGAAAAATGAGACATTTGAACAAGGAAACCAGGTACTTGCTTCCGTCGGTCTGGTAACCGGACCAAGTAAAGAAATGCGGCGGCTGCTCCTGGTTGCGGAAAAACTGGCCAAAAAGGACGTTACTATTCTAATTCGCGGCGAAACAGGAACCGGGAAGGATGTCCTTGCTCATTTTATTCACGCCATAAGTTCTCGCACGGACAAGCCGTTTCTAGCTGTAAATTGCGGCGCTTTACCGGAAAATTTACTGGAAAGTGAACTTTTTGGCTATGAAAAAGGAGCTTTTACAGGGGCTTCCAATCAGAAAAAAGGAATTTTTGAGCTGGCCCATCGCGGAACGCTCTTTCTGGATGAGATTGGCGACGCCAGTAATTCGATTCAGGTAAAACTTTTGCGTGTTTTGGAAACGGGCGAATTATTAAGGCTTGGCGGCCAAAAACCAATTCATGTCGATGTCCGTATTCTTGCCGCGACGAATGCCAATCTGGAAGAATTAATGAGATTAAAACGTTTTAGGGAGGACCTGTTCTATCGGCTCGAAGTTGTTACTTTAACCTTGCCTCCACTTAGGGACAGGAAGGAAGACATTTTATTCTTGACCGAACATTTTATGGCGCGACATTTCCCTCCCGGTAGAGTGCCTTCCTTAAGTACGGAGGCGTTGAATATTCTCAAAAGCTACAATTGGCCGGGTAATATCAGGGAATTGGCAAATATGATCGCGAAAATCGCGGCAGTGTGCGACAGTACTGCCATCCTTCCTGAGCATTTACCGCTTAATATTTTGAAAAAAGGACTTATAAGCGGAACAGAGCGGCAGCCTCAGATTGAACCACAAGTCAAACCTGTTGAAAACTTGTTCGCCGAAATGGAGGGAAGACTTACAAATTTTATTGAAGCTATGAATTTTGATTCCGGGTTTGATCTACCCTGGTTTTTGGAAAATTTCAAGCAGATGGAGATAACAGCTACCCAATTAATCATTGAGAGGTCTCTCAAGGAGGCCAAAGGGCATTACCCAACGGCTGCTGAAATGCTTAAAACCACACCACGAGCTCTAAGATATCTGAAAAAAGAAAAGCATTGAAAAATTCCCGCTAGATTGTTATTTCGTAACGAGATTACGTTAAGACTTACCGCTTTTACGGTAAGTCTTATTTTTTCCCCCGATAAAAAACCCGCTAAAAGCTTAATTTGCCGGGGATATGAATCTGGTATGCATCTTGCTTTAATTAAGATATAAGAAAGGAGGTAGGCAAATTAATGGCTGTTGCTAAGCAAATTGTGGATAGAGAAATCAAAGGGAGCCCTTCTACTGAAAGAGTCAACAGGCGTTACCGGGAACTTCTGGACAATGAGCCTTTTATCGATTCAGAAAGAGCCGTACTGTACACGGATTATATCAAAGGACACTGGACCGAGCCCATGTATCTAAGGGCAGGGGGAGCGTTAAAGCACGTGCTTTCCAATCTGACACCGAAGATCTGGGATGATGAGTTGCTTGTGGGAAGCATGTCGCGCTATTTCAGGGGGGTCCAGGTATACCCTGAATATGAAGCCTGGATGCTGGAGGGCTTTAAAAACGTCAAAAGGGAAGAAGAAAGGTATATCAAGGGTACGCTCCAGGAACGCAAGGGAGACAGGCTCGGGATTTACCGGATTTACCCGGAAGATAAAGAAAAGATCCTGGAAGTCGCCAGGTTCTGGGAAGGCAAAGACTGGCGGTCGCTATCAGAGAGATACCTGAAAGAAACGATGGATGATTTCGATCAGGTGGAGAACTGGCAAAAGCAATTAGTCTTTTTGCGTTTTATGTTTGATGTGCCGGAAGGCAGGCTCATCGTAGATTACCAAAAGGTTATAGATGAAGGCCTGGAGTCGATTATAGAACGCCTCAAAGGAAAAATAAAGGCAATAGGAAGCTTAAACAGCAAGGAAGATTTTGACCGGTACAATTTCTACAAGGGGACCATTATGGCCCTGGAAGGCGTTATCAACTTCGCTGAGAACCACACCGGAGAAGCGGAAAGATTAGCCGGGATTTGCCAGGAGCAAAAACGTAAAGAAGAACTGCTTGAAATTGCCCGTATCTGCAGAAAGGTTCCAAGAAAGCCTGCGGACACCTTCCATGAGGCGATGCAGTCCTTCTGGTTTGCCCATGTCTGTCTTTTCATCGAAATAAATGGCAGGGGTATATCACCGGGGCGTTTTGACCAGTACATGTACAGGCCATATAGGAATGATTTTGCAAAAGGGAATATCACTGAGGAAAAAGCCCTGGAATTATTGGAACTGATGCGGATAAAATGCACTGAAATTACCCGGGCACACGCCACCTTCACGGAATCCTACCTGGGCGGCAGTATCTATCAGAACGTTACTTTGGGCGGTGTGGATAGATATGGCGTCCCCGCCGACAATAAGCTTTCCGAGTTGGTGCTGCAGGCGGGCGTAAATGTAAGGACCTGGCAGCCGACCATATCAGTAAGATGGAGAGAGGACTTAAGCGAAAGCTTCAAAATGAAAGTGGTCGATTGCATAAAGGCAGGTTCAGGCTATCCGGCCTTGTTCAACGACAAGCTGGCGACTGAACGGTTTATGAGTGTTACCGGCGCCAATTTGGAAGACGCCAGGGATTGGGCGCCCTGCGGTTGTGTGGATATGCAGATTTGCGGCAAGCGGATGCCGATGTATGCGGTAGCCAACACCAACAACCCGAAAATTTTTGAGCTGGTCTTAAACGGCGGCGTCAACCCGGTGACCGGGGATAAGCTTGTTGACTTGAAAATTGATCTCAACAAGGCTTCGTATGAAGAAATAGTCGGGGAGTACAAGAGGGTTTGCGAGTTGATTGTCAGGCGGGAAGAGGAATACATGAACGCCATTATGCTGGTGCATAACGATATCGGCCTGGTGCATCCCTTTATGACCGCTCTTTTAGACGACTGTATTGAAAAGGGACAGCACGCCTATGAGGGCGGCTGCCGTTATAACGACCCCGCTTATGTCATATCAACCGGTTTGGTTAATATCGGCAACAGCCTGGCTGCCATCAAAAAATATGTGTTTGAGGAGAAGTCCATGACAATGGACGAGATGAAGGAAGCCATTAAGAATAACTTTGAGGGTTATGAACGCCTCAGAAAGAAACTGCAGGAAGCTCCGAAATACGGCAACGATGATGACTATGTCGATGAGATCGTGGTCGAGATGTACGATATCTGGTCGGAAGTTTCCCAGAAGGTTATTAACTGGGTCGGCAGACCCTGGCGGCCGAGCACGTTGTCGGTGACCACCCAGGTGCTGCATGGCAAGGCTTGCGGCGCCAGTCCCGATGGGAGGCTGGCGGGGGATTTTCTGGCTGACGGCGCCGTCTCCGCTTTTCCCGGTACAGATGTGAACGGGCCGACCAGCCTGATCAAGTCCGCCACCAAAGTCCACGCAGATAAGCTGCAGTCGACGCTTTTCAATATGAAATTTAACCCGTCGGCTATAGAGGGGGATATTGGCGCGAAGAAATTTATTAAGTTGAACGACACGTATTTCAACCTGGGCGGTTATCAAGTCCAATACAACATTGTAGACCGGAAAATGCTGATTGACGCGCAGAAGCACCCGGAAAACTACTCGGATTTGATGGTCAGGGTAGCCGGTTTCACAGCCAGGTTCATTGATTTGGGGCCTGACGTGCAGAGACAGGTTATTGAGCGGACCGAGTACGAAGGGCTTTAGGCTTTTATGCAACCATAACAAATAATGGAAAGGAGTCTTTTGTTGTGAACAAAGCACTGGACGATTGGACGAAAATGAAATACGGCAGGGCCATCACCGAGGAAGAGCTGGCTAAAAGGACCAGTCCGGTGTGGCCGTACAAGTATTTCAACCCGGGCACACCGGTTGAGCCTGCCAGGGTGGACGAGATTTTGAAAGGCTGTATCGATGTGCATGTCCACGGGGCGCCGCTGGGGGCCTGGCTGGCCGGCCGGCCGACCATGGTCGAAACGTGCGTCGAGGCCAGCGAAGCCGGCATGAAAGCGCTGGTCTTTAAAGACCACAACACGATGACCAACAACTGCGCGACCATTATTCAGGATTTTTTAGGCCGGATGCAAAAGGAAAAAGCGGCCAAGGGCGAGGTGTTTACTCCTGTTGAGGTTTACGGTGGCATTACCTTAAACAACACCGTAGGTGGCATGAACGCCAAAGCGGTAGAAGTAGCCTTAGGCTATGGAAGGTGCAAGGAAGTCTGGCTGCCGTCATTAGATGCCAGGCACCAGGTTAACGCGATGGGGTTGGAAGGCGGGATTCAAGTAGCGGACGGCGCCACCCTGACCCCTGAGATGATCAAAATTCTGGAACTGCTTGCCGATTACAATAAGAACTCCAAGGGTGACCGCTGCGCGCTCTCGGGCTGTCATGTTTCCAACGAGGAAAAGGTCGCTATCCTGGACTACATCAACGCCAAAGGGATGGACGTGGATGTGTTGATGGACCACGTCACCCAGGAACTGACCATTGTGACCCCGCAGGAGGCCAGGGAAATGATCGACAAGGGCGGTTACCTTGAGTTTGCCGAGTGCTCGTGTGTACCCTGGCCCGGCATGCAGGACTGGATCATTGCCTTTGACTATTCCTTCAACCTGATTAAAGAGTTGATAAAAGAAAAAGGACCGGACCATCTCGTGCTGATTACCGACGCCGGGCAGCCGGGCAATAACCCCGTACCGGGTTGGAAATCGTTTATCAAGACCCTTTTAGCCCAGGGAGTAAGCGAAGCGGATATCAATGTCATGGCCAAGGAAGTACCGGCCAGGTTAATCGGTCTGTAAACGAATGGATTCGGTTGTCCGTAAAAATATCAATATATAAAAGGGGTGTAAGTAAATGGTGGATTTGAAGGAAAAGGTGATCGTAATCGACCCGGACAAATGCACAGGCTGTCACTCGTGCGAAATGGCGTGCTCAATGAAGAATTTCGGCAAGAACCATCCTTATTACTCAAGGATCCGCATCAATGAGTTTCGTGATGTCAACACCTTTATTCCCGTAACCTGCCAGGCATGTGAGGATGCTAGCTGTGTCAAGGTATGTCCCATGGGCGCCCGCTATAGGAAAGAGAACGGCGCCATTGTCACCAATGAAGATGTATGCATTGGCTGCAGGGCATGTGTCTATGCCTGCCATTCAGGCGCTCCCGTAATTAACCCCGAAACCGGGAAAACAATGAGCTGCGACAAGTGCGCCGGCGAAGAGAAACCCTGGTGCGTCAGGGCCTGCACAATGCAGCAAGCGCTCCAATATGTTCCCAAATATATGGTTTCGAGTGTTTCAGGCAAGAAGTTTGCCTGGGAACTGAAGGAAGAGTATAAACCTAAAGCAGGTAAGGACGACGAACCGCAGTTCAATTTCAGCTTTGCATAAATAGTACACCAGCGAAAAAAATGTTGAATTTAATTAGTTAAATTAAAGGAGGAAATAGGTATGCATGGTTGGGCAGGTAATAGGTTAAGAGTCGACCTCACCGAAGGTAAAGCTACAATAGAAAAGTTAACCCCCGAGTATCTGCGCAAGTGGGTTGGTGGCAGGGGGTTGAACTCCGATATAGTGTACCACGAGACCTGGGAAGGAATGGACCCGCTTGATCCGGCCAACCCGTTATGCTTCGCGGCGGGTCCCTTGACCGGCACTTTTTCGCCGCTGGCCGGCAGGACAACTGTCAGCGCCCTTTCACCGATGACCTGTTCATATAGAGGAACGGATGTGCATGGTCATGGCGATACCAACATGGGCGGCCAGTTCTCCACCTACTTAAAATATGCCGGGTTTGACCAGATTGTGGTTAAAGGAAAGGCTGAAAAACCGGTCTACATCTTCATTGATGATCAGAATGTTGAAATCAGGGACGCTGGCCATCTCTGGGGGGTAAATGTGAAACCAGCGACAAAAATGATCATGGAAGAATTGGGCGACCCCGAAATCAAAGTTGCCATTATCGGGCCGGCAGGGGAAAATCTGGTTAGGTTCGCCTGTGTGGTTAACACCTTCAGTTCCTCCGGCGGGCGTACAGGTATGGGTTGTGTCATGGGTTCCAAAAATCTTAAGGCCATCGCTGTTAGAGGCACCAAGCCTTTGACTCTGGCCAATCCGGAAAAATTTGCTGAAGCTTCCTGGAGACTCCGGGAAATCGTTCATAAATCACCGTCAGCCATCCGGCGCCGGTTGGAAGGCACCTTTGACCTTTTTGACCCCGCCAACATTATCGGGATCAACGCCAACAAAAACCACAGCACCGGTTATATGCCGGGTATTGAGGACGCCTACGGCGGTATTCCCTGGACCAATAAATATCTGTTCCGGAGAAAAGGCTGCTGGTCATGTCCGGTAAGCTGTGGCCGCTACACCTACTTCAAGGACGGGAAATACGCCGGTAAACACTTTGGCGGTCCGGAAATGGAAAGCGCCTGCAACCTGGGACCAAGAATTGACTCGTTAGACGTTGATGAAGTAACTTACTTGACCGGTATGGTCAATGACCTGGGAATGGACAGTATTTCCGCGGGCGCCGCTCTTTCCTGGTCGATGGAAGCTTTTGAAAAGGGTCTTTTGACCAAGGAAGATACCGGCGGTATTGAATTCAAATGGGCTGATACTGAAACCTCGAAAAAAGTACTCGAAATGATAGCCTACAGGCAGGGCTTTGGTAACGTTCTGGCGGAAGGCAATATCCGGGCAGCCGAAATCATCGGACGGGGAACGGACAAGATAGTTCCGCACTGCCGTGGTTTGGAGCACATCAGTGTTGACCCCAGGATCACCACGGGCTTTAGTTTGGGTTATGCCATGTCCACCCGGGGTTCGGACCACCTGAAAAACTACTCCTGCCTGGAGTTCCAGGGTTGTGCCATGAGCCGCAAAGAGAATGTTCTGGATGCCCTTGGACCCGAGTTAAATGAAATATTCTGGAAGGATTTCCCGGCTGAGCTGAATTCCTTTACCACCAAACCAAAACTGGTTACCTGGTCTGAGAAGAACAAGTGCGTCGCCGACCTGGTCGGCTGCTGCTGTCAGGCTATCGGTTCCTGGGGCGGCGCCGGTGACTGGCGTGCTTACACTCCGCTGTTCCGTGAGGCGACAGGGTTTGATATACCCGATGAGGAGATCTTCAAAGCAGCCGAGCGTGTTATCAATATTGAAAGAGCCAACTGGCTTCGTTCCGGAAGCGCCCGCCAGGACGATACCCATATTGACAGGTTCTTCGAAGAGCCGGTAGTAGACGGTCCTTACAAGGGTCTGAAAATTGACCGGAAAGAATGGGAATGGGCGCAGGATGAGTATTACATGTATCATGGCTGGGATAAAGAAGGCTTCATAACCCCGGAAAAAGCGAGTGAACTGGGTATTGAGGAAATTATTCCTGCTATGGAAAGCGGCCGCAAGCTGTACAGGGAATACCTGAAGCAGAATCAATAATCAATTGATTATTGAGCCTTACTGCGGCAGCCTGAGCTTTTTGACCGGTAACTGTGTAATTAAAGATCTTGCAGGGCGAAAGGAGCGGGCTGCCGGTATGCAAGGCTGCATTTCAGCCAAAGGAGGTGTCATATTGCATACAGTTATTATAGGCAATGGAATTGGCGGCAATGCTGCAGCTTTCGGTATTAGAAAACATGACCGGAATGCTGAAATAACAATCGTTACACGAGAAAACTGTCCTGAATACGAACCCGGAGCACTTCCTTATTATGTTAGCGGTAAGGCGCCAAGGCAGAATATATTTTTAAACCATTTCGATGACTATAAAAGCAACAATATTGAGCTTGTCGTACAAGAAGCGAAGGAGATTGACCCTGAACAA
>DNIT01000183.1:8438-21899 GCA_003489345.1 Pelotomaculum sp.
GAAGGAGATTGATCCTGAACAAAAAAAGGTGTATTTAGACGGCGGCAGTGAACTGGCGTACGACAACTTAGTAATTGCAGCCGGCGGCGATCCGGTAATGCCGCCTATCAAAGGCATTGAAAAAGAAGGAGTGTTTGGTTGCAAGGTCCTTGCTGACGCTGACGCCCTCTACACTCGTAACGGTAAAGCTGCTGTTGTCGTAGGATCCGGTCTTATAGGTATTGAAGCAAGCGAGGCCTTGAAAGAAAAGGGTTTTGAAGTATATTTGATTGAATTGGCCGGCTGGATCATGCCGCGGACATTTGATGAATATGCGGCCAAAAAGCTGGAAAAAGGCCTGACTGAAAACGGTATTCACGTGTTAACCAACGAAAGACTTCTCAGCATCAATGGCGACAGCAAGATAGAAAGCGTTACAACAGACAAAAGGTCAATCAAGTGCGATACTGTCGTTTTTGCTATAGGTGTGGCGCCATCAACAGGGCTGGCCAGGCAGGCAGGGGCTGAGATTGGGTTGACACGGGGTATCAAGGTCAATGAGAGGATGATGACAAGCGTCCGGGATATTTATGCCTGTGGTGATTGCGCTGAAACAACGGACGCCATTACGGGGGAAAGAGTCCTTATTCAGCTAAGGCATAACGCCCTGGAGCAAGGTAAAGTTATCGCTAAAAACTGTGCCGGGATACCCAGTGTTTACCCGGGAGCCTGGAGTATTACCAGGGCGCATTATTTTGACACGGATTCTGTATCTATCGGAAAAACGCTAACCGGGATAGAGGAGCAAACAGATGTTGAAGTGATTGAGAGAGAATTCGGTAATGATTACTGCCGGTTAATCCTTAATAAAGGCAGGTTAGCCGGCGCGCAGGCTATCGGCAGGTTCGCCAAAGACATGGGAATTTTGTTCGGGTCTATGTGGAGAAAGGATGATTTGGCTGAGCTTAGGGCAGAGTGGCAAAAGGTAACGATGATTAATTCTCGGTACCCCTGGCACTATCGCGTTATTGGCCGGTATATGAACCTAAAATAAAAAATACGAGGAGGCTATAAAAATGAGTGAGCATGAACACGTATTTGCCACCCCGGGTCCTGCTGGTTTGATGGTGTTAGCTTTTTACCTCGGTTGTCTGTGGCCTGTCGCGACGCACATGGTTCCGCATGATCTGATTGTAATCCTGGTGCCGCTTGGTCTGGCTGGCGCAATTGTTCAAACCCTCGCCGGGGTCATTGAGCTCAGAAATGGAGCGATATTACCCGGCAACATCATGATGGCCTTCAGCGCGTTTATGTGGTACGGCTTTGGCGAGCACCTCTTGAATGCGTTAGGTTTAATAAAAGGTTCGACGGCCGGCGTAGACGGTGTAGTGTTTATGATTATGGGGTTGTTTATGGTAGGATTTACACCTTGTTTCTTCCTGAAGAACACTGCGGCCACCCTGTTTATGATTGCGACCGACGTGTTTTTTGTAGATGCAGCTCTCTTCTTCTTAACCGGCACGCCAATTTTCTGGACAATTGCCGGGTGGTCCCTGCCTTTTGTTATAGGCTTCATCATGTGGCAGGTTATCGGTGACATCGTTAACACTATGTATGGACGTATAATTGTACCAATGGGTCCGCCCTGGGCTGCCAGAAAGCCTGGCCCGGCAAGTACCATCGCTAAGTAAATAGCTGTATGAGTGGTAAGGGTTAATGAAAATAAGGGGTATATCATGTTGACTACAAACACCGGCATAATAGCTGACATTAAAAAATTTGAAACACATGACGGTCCAGGCATCAGGACAACAGTTTTTATCAAGGGGTGTTTTTTGAAGTGCAAGTGGTGCGCCAACCCTGAAACTCAGGAACCCTTACCTCAGCTATATTTTGTCCCCAAAAGGTGTAAAAATTTTGGAGGATGTGTTGATGTCTGTCCGGCAGGCGCCATCAGCATGACGCCGGACAATAAGGTTAATCGCCAAAAATGTACACTATGCATGAAATGTGTGGAAGCATGCCCCTATTCCGCCTTCAAACAAGTGGGTAGAGTGGTAACAGTTGATGAAGTCATGGAGGAGGTTGAAAAAGACAGGCCGTTTTATGGTTTGGATGGCGGATTAACCATAAGCGGAGGAGAACCTTTATATCAACCTGATTTCACCAGAGGATTACTTGAAAAAAGCAAAGAAAAAGGGATTTCGACAGTCCTGGATACCACAGGTTATGCAAAATGGGAAGTCTTAGAGGATATCCTGAAATTCACAGATATGGTCCTTTTGGATATAAAACATATGGATCCGGTAAAACACAGGGAAGGGACCGGGGTATCAAATAAAATGATACTCGAAAATGCCAAATTAATAGCAGAAAAATGCAAGACAAGGATATCGTTACCTTTGGTACCCGGTTATAACAACTCCAACGAAAATTTAACAGCGACAGCAGAGTTTTTAAAAACAATTAATGTTGAATGGGTGGATATAGTCCCATTGCACTTGTTGGGATCAAGTAAATATGAATACCTTGACCTAGCTTCACCTTATAACGAAATAAGGTCAATAAATAAGGAAGAAGTAATCAAGGCAAGAGATATATTTACTCAATGCGGGTTTAAAACAACGATTGGGCGAATGATGTAGGTCCAAGGTATTAGATATGTTATATAAGCACCCTGGGGTTTAAAAAGCACAAGTTGAAGGGGGGACAAAATATTGCGTGTAGAACTACAGGTTTATGGTGAAATATCCTATTTTATTCCGGGCGCTAAGCATGGCCAGGTATTTGAATTAGATCTACCCCAGGGCGCAACCATTGGAACAGCTTTAGAGCAATTGGGTATTCCGAGAACTATGTTTGGTTTGTTCCTGAAAGGGCGGCATGTAACTGTAGACAAAACCTTAAACCCGGGAGACAGGGTGTATCTGTTGGAGGCGCTCAATGGGGGCTAACCCTCGTGTCATTGTAAGGTTCATGCTGTGGTTTAATTTTTTGGTCAATTGAAAAAAAAATTAATGTGAGGAGACTATCTATATGGCAAATTTACGTACAAATTTCTTGGGAGTAGAAATTAAAAACCCGGTGGGTGTAACCTCATGTGACTATGGCGGGCACGCCTGGCTGGCAAAACGCGTTATTGATCAGGGTATCGGCTGGTTGGTGGCCAAGACAGTGCACAAAATCGACGGGCCGCACCGCTGGCCCAGGCCGTTTTTCTATTCTTTAAAAAAGTTCGGCCCCGAGTTGAAGGACAGCTGGGTGTGCAGCCAGATGTTCCACAATATGCCTTATGACCAGTGGCTGGAAACAGAAGGACCCAAGACCTTAAAACTCTGCCGGGACAATGATGTCCTGTTTATCGCCAGCGTATCCGGTATCGGGACAGATGCCGAAAGCTGGACAAGTCTGTGCAAAGATATGGAGAACATGGGCTGCGACATGATCGAACTGGACACCGGCGGACCACATGCCACCTTCGGAGCTGAAGAGGCCCATAAAGATGTGGGCGCCCCGCTCGCCCTGGATCCTGAAACTGCATATATGGTTACCAAGGCCTGTGTTGATTCAGTAAAGGTACCGGTTATTTTCAAGATGACACCGCAGTGCGTCAACACGGCAGCCCTCGCGCTGGCTGTGGAGAAAGCCGGAGCGGAGGCTATTTCCGCAAACAACGCTTTCTACGGAACATGGATCGACCATGAAACCGGAACGTTTTACGGTGGCCCCTATTCCAGCGGCGGCCTGATGGGGAGGGCCTGGCAGCTTTTCTCCCTGGCCAAGGTTCTGGAAGTAACTGCCACTGTGAAGATTCCTGTAATCGGGATCGGCGGCATCTTCACCTGGGATGACTGCGTCCGCTACTTGATGGGCGGCTGCCAGGTGGCCGGACTGTGCTCAGCAGTTTATTCCCGCGGCGTGGGCGTTCTGAAAGACGCTATTGAGGGCATGAGCGCGTTTATGGACCGTAAAGGCTATAAATCGGTGGACGAATTCACAGGAATCTGTGTCAAAGACTTCTCCTACATCAGGGATTGGCCGAGAGAAGAATCCCCGATGGCGCATCCCACACCCATTATTCCGGTGTATGACCTGGAAAAATGTAATCGCTGCGGTATTTGCGAAAAAGTGTGCCCGTACGGCGCCATTGAATTGGATAAAGAAGCCGGACCGGTTATTAATGATCAATGCTTCGGGTGCGCCTGGTGCCAGGGCCATTGTCCGAAGGACGCCGTATCTATGGTCTTGAAAGAAACTGGCGAGCTCGTTTGGAACGGCCGGGGCTTGCCCAAGAAGTGGGTCAAATAATATAAAGAAATATTGGCGGCAAATAAGTTAGGTACCGGTACCTAACTTATTTGTTTTTCTTGCTATCCTTGCCATAGTTCACTTGACGTTCTATAAATCAACCATTAATTTTTGGTGAAATATACGGTTGCTATTACTTCTTGGTTATTTCTTCCTGTTGCGCTGGTTAGGTTTAAAATATTTTGGCTTTAATGGACAATTTTTCGAGAATTAATTCCATACAAGCAGGAACTATATGCTTAAGGTTGAAAAGAACTTAACGCATAATAAATTTTTTGTAGAAAAAGAGCGAGGATGTTACATGAATAATACGAACCGACTGGACCAACTCTGTATCAACACGATCCGCATCCTGGCAGCGGAAGCTGTCGAAGAGGCGAAATCAGGACACCCCGGCATGCCCATGGGCGCAGCGCCTATGGCTTATGTGTTGTGGACCAGGTTTTTGCGTCACAATCCGGCCAATCCTTCCTGGCCGGACCGGGACCGCTTCGTCCTGTCGGCCGGGCACGGGTCGGCGCTGCTTTACAGCCTGCTGCATTTAACAGGTTATGATCTTACTTTGGAAGAATTGATGGAGTTTCGCCAATGGGGCAGCAGAACACCGGGCCACCCCGAGTATGGGCACACACCCGGAGTCGAGGTAACTACCGGGCCTTTGGGCCAGGGCCTGTCCAACGCGGTCGGTATGGCTATGGCCGAGCGTTTTCTGGCTGTCCACTTCAACCGGCCCGGTTTTAATATTGTTGACCACTACACTTACGTGATTGCCGGTGACGGCGACCTGATGGAGGGGGTCACCCACGAGGCGGCCTCGCTGGCCGGTCATCTCAAGCTGGGACGCCTGATCTGTCTGTATGACGACAACCATATTTCCATTGAAGGGGATACCGAACTGGCCTTTACCGAGGACCGGGCCGGCCGCTTTGCTGCTTACGGCTGGCAGGTTTTGCGAGTAGAGGACGGGAACGATACCGCCACCCTGGAGACCGCCCTGGAAACGGCGTTGGCTGAGAAGGAGAAACCATCACTGATCATGGTACGTACCCATATAGGTTTCGGCAGCCCCAACAAGCAGGGTAAATCCGTCGCGCATGGTGAGCCGCTGGGTCCCGATGAATTAAGGTTGACCAGAGAAAATTTGAGCTGGCCTGCGGCTCCGGCATTTCATGTCCCGGACCAGGCCCTGGAGCATTTCCGCCAGGCGTTGGAGCAGGGC
This sequence comes from Pelotomaculum sp., assembly GCA_003489345.1. Lineage (GTDB taxonomy): Bacteria > Bacillota > Desulfotomaculia > Desulfotomaculales > Pelotomaculaceae > Pelotomaculum_C. The sequence goes on from DNIT01000183.1 coordinate 13,945, forward strand.
AGGTCCCGCGAGGCCAAATGGCTGGACCTGTTTGACTCCTACAGCAAGGCTTTCCCCAAACTTGGACGGGAATGGCAGCAGTGGCTGAGCGGTCGCATGCCGGATGGGTGGGACAGCGCTATCCCCGTTTTCCAGGCCGGCGAAAAAGGAATCGCTACCCGGGCGGCATCGGGCGAATTTCTCAATGCGGTTTGGGGCAGCCTGCCCAACCTGCTGGGCGGGTCGGCCCTGCTGGCGCCCTCCAATAAAACGTACATCAAAGGCGCCGGTGACTTTGCCGCCGGTTCCTACCAGGGACGGAACCTTCATTTTGGTGTACGCGAGCATGGCATGGGTTCGATCCTCAACGGGATGGCGCTGCACGGCGGCCTAATCCCCTACGGGGCTACTTTTCTGGTTTTCTCCGACTATATGCGCCCGCCTATCCGCTTGTCGGCCATGATGGGGTTGAAGGTCATTTACGTCTTTACCCACGACAGTATCGGGGTAGGCGAAGACGGCCCCACCCACCAGCCTGTAGAACACCTGGTCTCACTCAGGGTAATCCCCGGTCTGACTGTCATTCGTCCGGCTGACGCCAACGAAACAAGCGAAGCCTGGCGCGCAGCGCTGACGGTAAACGGGCCAGTGGTCCTGGTTTTATCACGCCAGAATCTGCCGGTACTGGACCGGCAGAAGTTTGCCGCGGCAGACGGACTATCCCGCGGCGCATATATTCTCAGCCAGACAGACAACAGCAACCCGGACGCCATTATCCTGTCCAGCGGTTCAGAAGTTCACCTGGCCCTGCAGGCTGCGGAAAGACTACAGGAAAGCGGTGTTGCAGCCCGCGTGGTCAGTATGCCGAGCTGGGAGTTGTTTGAGAGACAGCCGGAAGACTACCGCCGGGCGGTCTTACCACCGCAAGTAAAAGCACGAGTGGCCTTGGAGGCCGGCAGCAGCCTGGGCTGGCAGCGTTATACCGGAGACAGCGGCGAAATAATCAGTATCGACCATTTTGGGGCGTCAGCTCCTGCCGGCACACTTTTTAACAAATTCGGGTTAACTGTGGACAATGTCGTTGAGAAGACGTTAAAGGCGGTAAAGAGCTGTAAAAATGCCGTTTGAACTGATGTGCCTTGACCATTCGGGCATGTACCGGAGTGGTTGGAGCCGCTGGAAGACAGGGGGCCTTGGACCTGGGTGGGAGCGTCGGGAGCAACGCTGTGGGGCCTGGCTGGAGCAGGAGCGAAAATAATGATGATGCGGCTCGGCCTGCCGCTCCTGGACGTCTCGTTTGTCCCCGGGCTGGGATCAGACGCCCGACGCCATTTCCGGAATCAGGCTGCGGTTGTGGGCGAAACGGCCAGAGTGTTGCGGCACGGCGGCCGTTTTATTATTGTATGGGAATACATAAGAAAAGAAAAAATTTTTTGCCGGGTTATTGACTTTGACTATTCTTGACGTATAATATTACCAGAAGCAGATTCTAATCTCAACAAATTTTTTATAGGTTCTGCGGTAATATCTATTACGCATTCTTAAGGAGGTATAAAGGAATGGGCAAAACAGTCGGCATCGACCTCGGCACTACCAACTCGGTCATAGCGGTGATGGAAGGCGGCAAGCCTGCTGTTATCGTCAACACCGAGGGCGCACGCACCACACCTTCCGTGGTTGCTTTCAAAGAAGACGGAGAAAGGCTGGTCGGCCAGGTGGCCAGACGCCAGTCGGTTTTGAATCCGGAAAATACATTGTATTCGATCAAAAGATTTATCGGTCGCCGTTACACCGAGGTGGCTGACGAACGCAAACTGGTACCGTACAAAGTGGCAGCCGGGCCTAATGATGCAGTTCGCTTTGATGTTAGAGGCAAACTGATGGCGCCGGAGGAAATATCGGCTCTTGTTTTACGCAAGCTGGTGGATGACGCTGCTAAGTACCTTGGCGAAAAGGTAACGGACGCGGTGATCACCGTACCGGCCTATTTTAATGACGCCCAGCGCAACGCCACCAAGGACGCAGGTAAAATCGCCGGCCTGAACGTGCTGCGCATCATCAATGAACCAACGGCGGCAGCCCTGGCTTATGGCCTTGATAAAAAAACCAACGAAACGATCCTGGTGTTCGACCTGGGCGGGGGGACCTTCGACGTCTCGCTCCTGGAAGTCGGCGACGGGGTTTTTGAAGTAAAATCCACCAATGGAGACACCCACCTAGGTGGCGATAATTTCGACAAGGCGGTTGTAGACTGGCTTGCCGATGCGTTTAAGAGCGATAACGGGATTGATCTGCGCCGGGATAAGCAGGCTCTGCAAAGGCTGACCGAGGCTGCGGAAAAAGCCAAGGTGGAGCTTTCCACAACCATGGAAACCCAGATTAACCTGCCGTTTATCATAGCCGACGCCAACGGTCCAAAACACCTGGAGATGAAGCTAACTCGGGCCAAGTTTGACGACCTCACGCGGCACCTGGTTGAGCGTTGCCGTGGTCCGGTGCTGGCCGCCCTCTCTGATGCCAAACTGACCGAAAAGGACATTGATGAGGTAATCCTGGTGGGTGGCTCCACCCGTATTCCGGCGGTGCAGAAAATGGTGCGCAGCCTGACGGGAGGCAAGGACCCGCATCAAGGAGTCAACCCCGATGAGGTGGTCGCAATTGGGGCCGCGATCCAGGGAGGTGTCCTGGCCGGCGAAGTCAAAGACGTCCTGCTGCTTGATGTTACCCCCCTTTCCCTGGGCTTGGAGACCCTGGGCGGAGTAATGTCCAGACTCATTGACCGTAACACCACCATCCCGGTGCGGCGCAGTCAGGTCTTCTCTACCGCTGAAGACAACCAGCCTGCCGTCGATATCAACGTGCTGCAGGGAGAGCGGGAAATGGCCCGTGACAACCGCTCCCTGGGGCAGTTTAAGCTGGACGGTATTCCCATGGCTCCCCGGGGTGTACCGCAAATTGAGGTAACCTTTGATATTGACGCCAACGGTATTTTGAAAGTAAGCGCCAGGGATAAGGGTACGGGCAAGGAGCAAACTATCACCATCAGTGGCTCCACCAGTCTGGACAAGGGGGAAATTGAGCGCATGGTGCGCGAGGCCGAAATGCATGCCGCCGAGGACAAACAGCGTAAGCAGGAAATCGAGGCCCGCAACGAGGCCGACTCACTGGCTTACCAGGTGGAACGGCAGCTTAATGACCTGGGTGAAAAGGTCCCCGCGCACGAAAAAGCGCGCATTGAACAGCTTCTGGCAGATTTGAAAGCTGCGATCAAGGAAAACGCATCCATCGAACGGGTCCGCGCCCTTAAGGACGAACTGCAGCAGGCGGCTTACGCGGTCTCTCAGTCAGCCTACCGGCAGGACTCCGGAACAACCGGACCCGATCCGGCAGGCGGACCCGGCAATCGCGCTGGTGACGATGCCATTGACGCCGAGTTTGAGGAGAAATAAACAACCTGAATCCTCTTCGCCAAGAGCAGAAAACAGCCTGAAAAATGTGGGCGCGAAGCACAGATAATACCAATTCCAAATACAGAATAATTAACGCCCTGCGACTTACGCCCTGCGCTAGACCGGCAGCCGGCCCTGCTGCCGGTCTAGCGGTCAGGGTTGCGAAAGGACGGTGAAAGTTGAGTGAGCGTTTCTTTCCAGGACTATTATGAAATATTAGGTGTCAGCCGCACTGCCACGGAGAAGGAGATTAAGTCCGCCTACCGCAAGCTTGCCCGTAAATGGCACCCGGACCTGCATACCGGCAAGGACAAGGAAACGGCCGAGGAAAAAATTAAAAAGATTAATGAAGCCTATGAGGTTCTGAGCGATAAAGAAAAGCGGGAAAAATACGACCGCCTGGGTGTTAATTGGCGGGCAGGCGATGATTTTCAGCCCTCGCCGGATACGGAGGGCTTTCATTTTTACACCGGCGGAGATGCTGGAGCGAGCGGTTTCAGCGACTTTTTCGAGGCCATCTTCGGCGGCGGTTTTGGGCGCAGCGCCAGAACCGCCAGGCGAGGTCCGGTACAAGGACAGGATGTGGAAAGCGAGGTTGAACTCACCCTTGAGGAAGCCTACCGGGGCGGACAAAAATCACTGCAGCTGTCCACGCGGGAAATATGTCAAGCCTGCGGCGGCCAGGGACATGACGGGCAGTCTTTCTGCCCCCGTTGTGGCGGAACTGGGGTGACTTCAAATACTAAAACACTGGCTGTAAAAATTCCGGCGGGAGTTGCCGATGGCAGCCGGATTCGTTTAAAAGGCCAGGGTGGGGAAGGTCTGAACGGGGGAACCAGGGGAGATCTTTACTTGAAGGTGCGCATTCTCCCACACCCGCTCTACAAAGTCCGGGGAAGCGACCTGGAGACCGAGGTTGTACTGCGGCCCGAACAGGCGGCGCTGGGAGACCAGGTTTCGGTACCGACCCTGGACGGAGCGGTGTCGATGAAAGTACCTGCGGGCTCCCGTGCCGGCAGGCGGCTGCGGCTGCGTGGCAAAGGTTTACCGCATAAAGGCGGGCGGGGCGACGAGTATGTAATTATAAAAATAGATATCCCTGAGCGACTGACGGCGGAAGAAGAAAAGCTGTACCGGCAACTGGCCGCATTGAGGAAAGGGGTGTGAAACTGTGAAGAAATATTATCTCCAGGTTTACCATCACTCTCTTTTCACGGGCCCGGAGGGGGAATGGATCGATATAAGCAGCCTGGAAATCCACCCGGAGATAGCCGAAAGACTGGCTGAACTGGGTATCGTGGAAATAAGGGAGAACCATATCCAGTCCTGCCAGGCTACGCGCGTGCGGAGGCTGATGCGCCTGCGCTACAGCCTTGGTGTAAATGTACACGCTGCGGCCATCATTATGGATCTGCTGGAACGGATTGAAAAGCTGCAGGACGAAATAGAGCGCCTGAACGGATAAACAGGGGAAAGACAGGGGACGTTCCTCTGTCTTGTTTCTTTTTATCAGATAATATCCCCTCTAATAGGATCATTCGTACATATTTGACAAAATCACAAAGGAGGAGAAAACCAAGATAAGCTTTATTACTGGAGCAAACCGAGCCGGCTGCGCGAACGCCGGCTCCTTTTATTGTTGGGCATAGCCGCTATGAAAAAGCATTGCATCGAACTATTCATTGAACTATGGTATAAGAATTAAATCGAAATATGTCGTAATATTTTGAAAAATAAATGTAGGAATTTTTGTTAATTATGTGAAAATTCATATATAATATTCCTGAGAGGAGGTTAATCATAATGAGTGATCTGGCTGCTCTTTTGAGAAACAAGAAACAATTGCAGGAGGACCTGGAAGCGCAAAATGATATGAATGAGCAATGTCCAGTGGAGATAAAATCGTTTTATGATCGACTGGAAGATTGGCTGTCAGACTTAATTGAAGAAAAAATAATATTAACTTCATATGAAAGAAAAAGATTAGGCTCTTATTATTCGAAGAGATTCAAATTAAAAGCAGGAGAAGATGAAATCGAATTCATACCTAAAAAAAGGGTAGTTGTGGGATCAACCGGAAAAATAGAAATGAAGACGAAAAAAGGCAACATATTTTTTATAAGAGATAGGGACGGTATTTGGAAACAAGTGGTCTCCAAATCACCATTAAGTGTTGAAACTTTAACAAAACCTTATTTTAGAGGATTGCTGAAATCACTATTGTCTTAAATAAACCTCCAGGGCATGGCTCTTGACTAAAGGCTCATGACAGGACGATTCTTTAAAGCTTACTCTTTATTCCCCGGGAAAGCCTTGATTCTCCCACAACCAGGCCAGGTGCCGTATCGATCCGTGCCAGTCCGCCCGGCAAATGCCTGCAGGGTCTCCCAACAGGCAATCAGTTACCAGGTAGGTCTTCATACCAAGGGTTCCGGCAACCAGGTCCTCATCTATGTTGTTGCCTACCATCAGGCATTCCTCGGGGCGCACGCCAAGATGTGCGACAATCTCACGGTAGTACCCGGGATGTGGTTTGCAAAAGTGCATAAATTCATAGCTGGTAATTAAGTTCCACGGAAAGTCATCCACACCCGCCCAGGACATGCGACTTCGTATAGCGGTCAGCGGGAAAAGAGGATTGGTAGCCAGTGCAATACGCAAATTGCGCTCCATGGCTGCTTTTACCAATATGCGGGCTTCCGGGCATGGGCGGGCTACGTAGGACAATTGCCGGAACTTTTCAGCGTAAAACATTTCAAGCAAGGGCCGGATGGCAGGGAGCCTTTCTCCCAGGTGATTGTGAAAATCTTTCCAAAAAACTTCTTCGTTGGTATATACCATGCTGTTATTGGCGGCCATGGCCGAGGTACTGGCCATCAGAGCCTGTTTAAAGGCGTCAGGTTCGATTACCGGACGTACGAAGAGGGACAGCTCTTTTAAGTATTCGTTTATAAACTTCCTGTGATCCATTGGCAAAAGGGTTCCGTCCAGATCAAAGAGGACTGCCTGCAGCACTTTCACATCTCCCATATAACATATAATAATTGATCACCAGCTCGGCAACCTCTTAAAAGCTTGTTTTTGATGAGCTAAAACAAATGGATTGCTTTTTATTATAGTAGCCGGCTTTGCACTGTGAAGTCAATGGTTCTTCCGGTAAACAGGCCGGCCCCGGATCACCTGTAAAGGCAAACCGGGGCCGCCAGACAATTAATAGTTCTGGCTCCAAAGCTCATAATAGCTCTGGGGGTGGTCGCAGGCCGGGCAAACATCGGGAGCATCCGTACCTTCGTGGATATAAACGCAGTTGGCGCATTTCCACAGCACTTTTTCATCGCGGTGGAATACCTTGCCTTCTTTAATGTTCTCCAGAAGTTTCAGGTAACGTTTTTCATGCGCCACCTCCGCCTTGGCGATTGCCCTAAAGACTTCGGCGATCTCGGCAAAACCCTCCGCCTCGGCTGTTTTAGCGAACTCGGGATACATAACGGCATGCTCATAGTTTTCTCCTGCGGCAGCTCCCTCCAGGTTATCCGGGGTTGTCCCGATGATACCCGCGGGGAATGCGGCGGTAATCTCCACCTCGCCGCCGGTAAGGAATTTAAACAAACGCTCCGCGTGTTCCTTTTCGTTGGCGGCGGTCTCCAGAAAAATGGCCGCGATTTGCTCATAGCCCTCCTTTTTGGCCTTGGAAGCAAAGAAAGTATAGCGGTTTCTGGCCTGTGATTCGCCTGCGAAAGCAGTAAGCAGGTTCTTTTCGGTATTCGTTCCTTTTAATTCCATTCTTGTCCCCCCAATTTCTTTTTCACTTAATCTGTGCGAACATATTGTAGGAATGAATTTCACCTACGTTACAGCGAGAATATCATATTTTTTTTAAGAATTTATTTCGTAAAGGTTAAAAATTTATTACAGAAACCCGGCCGATCGCTTTGTCCTATGCAACTTTTCCGTATGAGCGTTTTTGAGATGATAAATAATTTGAATAGAAAAGGGACAAAGAAAGAGAATATTAATAAAAACACCCGGAGGTAGTCATGGAATACCTGGTTTGGGCTGTTGTGATGTGGCTGCTGGTTTTTATCCTGGTCCCTTTTAACAGGTTCAGGCTGCTCTGGCCAGTGGTGATTGTTTCCATCTTGCTGCTCTTTGCTATGAATTTTACCTTTATCCAGCTGGGTTATTACCATTTCACGAAAAGTGCGCCTGCTATTGCCGGTGTCCCTTTGTTTGTGCTGATTGGCGGGGCAGGCGGCGGGATTTTGCTGATGAATTGGATGCAACGCAACTCGTTTTACAAAATGATGCTGGTATTGCTCTTCAGCGGCTTGCTTGCTCTGGCCACCGAGGCTTTGCTCAGGTCGGGAGCTTTTGAGATGCAGAACGGCTTCAACCAAACACTTCATTACTTTATAAATGTAGCCGGTCTGTCCATCCTGGTATGGCTGTCCTTTGCCGTGACCGGCGAGGAAAAGATTTACGAGGGCAGTAAGGGCAAGATATTTTAAACATACCCATTCGTTGTAT
>DNIT01000183.1:22006-24114 GCA_003489345.1 Pelotomaculum sp.
GCCGCAGCGAATGATCGGGCAAAAGCTTTGTTCTAGCATATCCGGACAACGATACGGTGAAAGATGTCCACTGTACTGCCCAGGTAAAAGGCCGCATCCTGCATTTGGCTGTATATTTCGTGCTGTTTCAAGGCTTCCATGGCATCGGCAGTTTGAAAAAGTTCCGACATGCCCTTGCGGTAATAATCCTCCATCTCCGCATGGGCTTTCCTTATTTCCTGAATCCGGGTCTGTGACTCGATGGGTTTGTTGTCGAGGATTGAGATCATAGCCCCGGAGAGTATACTTGTACCCTCACTCAGCGCCTCCGCCATTTTAATAAAGTATTTGCGCGGCTCCACCTTGTATTCGACGATGGAAAGCAGGGTGGATTTGGCGTACTCAACGATGCGGTCCATTTGGACCGAAATATAATAGAGTTCCTGCCGGTCAAAAGGGGTGACGAAGGCTTCATACAATTTTTCCTCCATCTCCATGCGGACAGTGTCTGCTTGCTCGGCCAGCCGGAGCAGTAAATCATAATTTTCCGCTGAAGGCTCCAGCAGCCAGTCAAGCAGGGTCTGCACCCCCTGGGCTGTTAATTCCGCCTGGGTGCGCAGCATGCCGACAAAATCCCACTTCTGCGGGAAAACCTTATTAAATATATTTATTCCCATGGCTGACCCTCCTTTATGGTTTACCGGCTAACCAATAGACCGGGTAGTATATGAGTGCGGCTACCAGCACCGCGGAAGGAATGGTGACAAACCAGGCCACGATCATTTCCTTCCCTATATTCCAGTTGACCATACGGTGTTCGTCCCCCGCCCCCGCGCCGAGGATGCTGCTGGCCGTCACATGGGTGGTGGAGACCGGCGCCCCCAAATAGGTTGCTATTAAGATAGCTGCTCCGGAGGAAACTTGTGTATTAAGACTATGGATGGGACGAATGTCAAAGATACGTTCGCCCAGCGTTCTCATAATCGACCAACCGCCGAGAGCAGTGCCGCAAAACATCACCAGGGCGCCGCTTATCCTAACCCAAAGAGGTACCGTTTGCTGCTGCAGGTTGCCCGAAGCGATTAAGGCCAGGGTGATCAATCCCATTATTTTTTGGGTATCGTTGGCGCCGAAGCTGAAAGCCAGCACCGCCGCCATTACCCACTGCAACCTTTTTAGCCAGCGGTTGACCGTGTTCCTGGCGTTTCTCATGGCCAGACCCAGCAACTTTTGAAGTAAATAGGCCAGGAGGAAGCCCAGTGGCGGTGAAATGAGCAGAGCGGCAAAAATCCTCATCATCCCGGTCAGTTCATGCGTTTCCCCGAACAGTTGGCTCCAGCCCCATAATACCTGGTGAAAGCCGTTTGAAGCCCACACCGCTCCGATAATGCCGCCAATCAGGGCATGGGTTGAACTGGAGGGAATCCCGAAATGCCAGGTGATTAAATTCCAGGCCACTGCTGCCAGCACGGCTGCCAATATTATAGTCAGCAGTGAATTAGTCATGGAAACGCTGACAATATGGGTGAAGGTATTGGCCACAGAACTGCCGCCCAGCATTGCGCCGCTGAAGCCGAAAACCGCCGCCAGCACGACGGCCTGGCCGGGAGAAGCGGCGCCGCAGGCAATAAAGGTGGCCACAACCGAGCTGGCGTCATGCAACCCGTTGGTAAGGGCAAAAAGCAATGCCGCTGCGACCACGACCACCAGCAGAATGTAAATCTCAGCAGTCATAGGCGGACAACCCTCGTTTTAAGCTTAGGAATAGTTTGATATCTCCTACTTTACATCTTTTTTGGGTAAACTCAAAGTAATTTTTTAGTGTAAACATCTGGAAAAAAATACAATCGTTCTTGTTTGGCTGGCAAACATATTTCCATTGTAGAATTTATTCTTATAAATTGTGCTTCGTTTAGTAAAAGTTTTTCCAGTTTGCAACCAGATCCAAATATCGCCATGGGTTGGCTGGTGTACCGTTTGACCGGTTCTGCCTTGTGCTGGGTTGGGTGGGTTGCGCGGAAATGCCGGAGTGCAAGACCTACCGCTGGCGCGGTCACGGTGAGGCAGACCACCAGGTCTACCAGCCCAAAGATGAGATTAACGCTTGGAGGGAGCGCTGCCCGATTAAG
>DNIT01000022.1:0-248 GCA_003489345.1 Pelotomaculum sp.
GGTAGTTTAATAGGACCAAAGCAATATAAGGAGTTTTCTTTCCCGTACATGAAAGAACTTGTCGAAGCTGTCAAGGAGGCTGGAGGGGCTCCACCAACACTGCATATTTGCGGCAATACCAAAAAAATCTGGCAGGCTATGGCTGATACCGGGGCGGCTGTTTTGAGCATTGAGGATAAAATTGATTTATCGGAGATAAAGCACGCTGTCGGGGACCGCGTGATGATCGCTGGAAATATCCGCCCTAC
>DNIT01000022.1:377-622 GCA_003489345.1 Pelotomaculum sp.
GATGCCATGTACCTGGGTACGCCGGAAGATGTGGTGGAAGATGTGAAACAGGGGCTGCGGCAGGCATATGACAATCCGAAAGGGTATATTGTACAAATGGGATGCGGTCTTCCGATTAATACACCACCCGAAAACATTCATGCTCTCGTGGGAGCAGTCCGTAAGTATGGGCGGTATCCTTTAAATCCTGAACTTTTTAGTTAAAACAAACGCCAACGCAATCCAGCGTAACCCTGAAAACAATT
>DNIT01000022.1:771-5096 GCA_003489345.1 Pelotomaculum sp.
ATAAATGCTGCATAGTATTCCAAATAGTCCAATAAATTGGAGTTCTTGCCACATATGAAGATAACCGAGTCTTCCGGCAGCAACCAGTCCAGCCTGAAATTTATTCTCCGCTCGTTTCACTATCGCAATTACCTCCTTTTTTTCAGTGGGCAGTGTATATCCTTGATTGGCACCTGGATGCAGAATATCGCCATGAGCTGGCTGGTGTATCACTTGACCGGTTCGGCCTTAATGCTGGGATTGGTCGGTTTTGTCGGTCAGGTTCCTACTTTTTTTATCTCACCTTTTGCCGGGGTGCTCGCTGATCGCTGGAATCGCCACCGTATCCTGATATTTACTCAAACCATGGCCATGCTTCAGGCCTTTACTTTAGCCCTGCTGGTTTTAACAAAAAATGTTTCAATATGGCATATTATACCATTGAGTGTCTTCCTGGGTCTGGTTAATTCCCTGGATGCCCCCGCCCGGCAGTCCTTTGTTGTGGAGATAGTGGAAAACAGAAACGATCTGGGTAATGCCATCGCTTTAAACTCCTCCATGTTCAACGGGGCCAGGCTGGTTGGTCCGTCTGTAGCCGGGATATTGATTTCCTTGATGGGGGAAGGGTGGTGTTTTCTGATCAACGGTGTCAGTTACTTTGCCGTTATTATCGCCCTGCTGGCTATGCGGATTAAACCATTCAGAATTGAGGGCAAGCAGGACAATATATTTAAGAATTTAGTGGAAGGCTTTGCTTATGTGGGAAGGCATGCACCCATCCGTTATATTTTAATGTTGCTGGCACTGGTCAGTCTCACATGTATGCCTTATACCGTGCTGATGCCGATATTTTCCAGTGAAATTCTGCGCGGGGGTCCGCACACCCTCGGTTTTTTGATGGGAACGTGCGGCATGGGCGCCTTTATCGGAGCTGTTTTTTTGGCTTCAAGGCAGAGCGTCAGGGGAGTGGAGAAAAACATACCTTTTGCAGCAGGGCTTTTCGGTATAAGCCTAATCTTCTTTTCGCAATCCCGTAGCCTTTGGTTTTCCCTGCTCCTGATGCTGTTTGCCGGGTTCGGCATGATTGTGCACTTGGCTTCTTGCAATACCGTCATTCAGACCATTGTAGATGATGACAAGCGGGGCAGGGTTATGAGTATGTATGCGGCTTTATTTATGGGTATGGCGCCTTTCGGGAGTCTATTTGCCGGTACCGCCGCCAGCCGGTTCGGTGCGCCAAACACTGTTTTGGTCGGAGGTATCGCCTGCGTGATCGGCTCGTTTTTGTTTGCCTGGAAGCTGCCCGCTTTGAGGAAAATTATTCTGCCTATATATGAAGAAAAATTGCAGTCTCAACAGGGTAAACCGGATTATGAACAGGTTCCGGTGACGTGAAGAATACTTATATATTACGAAATATAGGGTTATCCAGATTAAGCAATTGCTTGACAGTAAAACACATTAACATTATTATATTACTAATCATATTAAATAACTATTAATTGATTGGTGTGGTGTAAATAAGGCTGACAAGATAGCTTGAGGCCTGTTCCTGATCTATGCTCAGGAACAGGCCTTTATGGTTTACGGAGATAACAGGAAGTGTTCACCCAAACGAATGGCAACCCCGGGAAAGAAGGTGTACTTGAGAAATAGTCATTGCGTATCACCTGCGAACTCTTTATTATTCGCTAACCAATAGATGGAGGCAAAATAGATGACTAAATTTGTTGAAAATCCACGCTATTTATGTGCTTTGGGCGGCGCCGTCGGCACTTTAAAGGTGCTCCCCCGGGTTATCCCGATTATTCACGCGGCGTCCGGTTGCGGAGGGAATATCGCCAACGCTCTGAACGGCTCGGCCGGTTATTTAGGAAGTGGATACTGCGCAGGACAGGCGCTGCCCAGCACCAATGTTTATGAAAAAGATATCGTTTTTGGCGGAGAGGAGCGGCTGACTGAGCAAATTGCCAGTACTCTAAAAATAACTGACGGTGACCTTTACTTCGTGGTAAGCGGCTGCATGGTGGAAATGATTGGGGATGACGTCGTTTCTGTGGCAAATCGTTTTTACAATCAGGGATACCCGGTACTGGCTGCTGAGACCGGTGGTTTTAAAGGTAACTCTTACTTGGGGTACGATATCGTCCTGAAAACGCTCTTTCGCTATTATGTGGAAAAAAAATCCGCTAAAGACAAAAATACAGTTAATCTTTGGGGGGTTGTTCCGGTCCAGGATGTATTCTGGAAGGGTAATCTTAATGTTTTAAAAGATCTGCTGGGCAGGTTGGGTTACAAAGTTAACACTTTTTTTGGTGAAGGAGAAACCCTGGATAACCTGAAAAATGCCGCCTCCGCCAGCTTAAATATTGTCGTTTCCGATAGCTTTGGCATCAAGGCAGCCAAAGTTTTTGAAGAGGTCCATGGTGTTCCTTATATCACAGTACCGCTGCCGGTTGGTGCGTCGGGAACGGAACTATTCCTGCGGACCGTAGGCAAAGCTCTGCAGGTTTCTGGAACGACTGTTGAAAATGTGATAGCTGAGGAGAAAGGCCGTTATTTCAGTTATTTTGAAAGGCTTTCCGACGCGTACAACGACCTTGACTTGCAAAGATACAGTATTGTTGTGGGGGATTCGAACTATGGGCCGGCCTTGACCCGTTTTTTGGCAGACGATCTGGGCTGGTTGCCTGAACTGGTGGTGATCACCGATTTGCTCACAGATGATGAAAAGGAAATTGTTGCAGGAAGATTCCATGGCTTTGCTTCGGGTATCAGCCCCAGGGTCGTCTTTGATACCGATGCCAGTAGTGTGGCCAAATATTTAAAAGATACCTGGCCGAGAGATAAGAACCAGAGATATTATGACTCTTTTAATCCCGCCTTTATTCTTGGCAGCAGTTTTGAACGGGATTTGGCAGAGAGCCTGGGTGTGCCGTATTTAAGCGTAACTTATCCCATATCCAACCGGGTGGTTTTGGACCGGGCTTATGCCGGATATGCCGGCGCATTACGCTTGACCGAGGATATCCTGAGTGTTCTGGTAAGCGCGAGATAAAAGGAGGTAATGGTTAAATGGATTACATCAAGGAAAAAACTCCTCCGGTCCGGGAAAACCGGTTAAGAGCATGCAATGCTTATGGAGGTACGGGATGCCACCTGGTTCAAGAATCAAAGAAAGGGTGTCTCCATGGTACGCGGAGAGCTTTCGCCCAGGCTCAGGGATGCCAGCTAAACCTTAGTTTGTCTATCCTGAACTCGCTCAGAGATGCTGTGATTATAGTGCATGCTCCCATTGGTTGTGGGGGAAGCAGCGGGTCCAGCGCCGGGATAAATAAAAATTTTCAGAAACTCAGGGATTCGGGCGCCAAAGCCTTGCGCTGGATTAATACCAATCTTGGCGATAATGAGGTGGTTAACGGTGGTGAGGCAAATCTGAGGGAGGCCGTCTTACACGCGGAAAAGGAATTCCGGCCCAGCGCTATTATTATCGTTAACAGTTGCGTTCCCGCCATTATCGGTGATGATATCGACAGCGTGGTATTCCAGCTGCAAAAAGAGGTCCGGGCACGGCTGGTGCCGATTCACTGTGAAGGATTCAAAACAAAAATCCCGGCTAGCGCTTATGATTCCGTCTATCATGGTATTTTACGCAATCTGATCGAACCATCAGAACAGCAACTGCCATATAAAGACCTGTTAATTCCCGATTATTTGGAGGAACTCAAAGAAAAACAACGCCTCAGCCGGACTGTTAACCTCTTAAACACAGCTTCGATGAGCAGGGCCGACGAGGCTGAATTAACCAGACTGTTAAGGGCTCTGGATTTAAACTTGAATATATTGCCATGTTATGCGCACCCGGATGATTTTCAAAGAGTAAATGAAGCAGCATTAAATGTCTGCATATGCGCCACCCATGATGATTATTTTGTAGAACACCTTAAAGAAAAATACGGTACCCCTTATATTCTGCGTTCCATCCCCATCGGCGTTAAGTATACGAATCAATGGATCCTGGATATAGCCAGGTTTTTTGAGCTGGAAGAAGCCGCGCAGCTCCTGATAGAGACAGAAAACAAGGAGTTGGAACAGGCTATTGTTCCTTATCGGGAGGTACTTAAGGGTAAGCGGGTGCTGATCGGCGGCGGGGAGATCCGAGTTGTGGCAACAGCCGAATTGTTCAACTATCTTGGCATGGAAGTAGCCGGCTTGAGGGTGCAGCACTATGATCAATTTGCTGATGAGCTGCTTAACGATTTTCCCGATAACGAGGTATTGTTTAATGTGGCAACCGGCCAGCCCTTTGAGCAGGCAAATCTCCTCGAAAAATTGAAACCCGACAT
>DNIT01000022.1:5195-7130 GCA_003489345.1 Pelotomaculum sp.
TGGCGGCTAAACATGGGGTGCCTACTTTGCCTGTTTTCCAGCCGTCAAATATTTTTATGGGTTACAGCGGCGTCTTTGAATTTGCCAGGAGAATAGCACGGAAACTGAAAAACCCCGCCTTCAACCACAACCTGGCAGCAAACATCCGCCTGCCCTATAAAAAAGAATGGTATCAGCAGGATCCGTTTTCTTATATCGAGTCTGGTGTGACATCGTAGCGCGGTATTACTCCATTTAGAAGCTTGTGTTGCATGAACAACACCAACCACAAGAATAAAAATCAGCGATGCGCATTCGATAGATGATTCTAATAAAAAAGGAGGTTGCACTATGGCAGTTTCTAAAGCGGTGATCAAAAAGAAGATGCTTGGTCTCAGGCATTCAAGCCTGAAGCTAAATGCGCTACAACCGGCTATTGCTTTGTCGCTTATTCTCGTGCTGATACTAATTCATAAAGTCCTTCCCAATAAGCAAATGTCGGGAGATACTACCAATTTTATAGTGATTGTACTTATTCTCGCAGGCCTTTATACAGTCTGGTGGACTGCCGCCCTGTTTGTTCCGTCAATAAAAGCAAAACTGAATTATGATACGCCGATAATAATAGCCATCTTATTGGTGGTTAATATTTGGGAACTGTTAACCCTTAAGTCCAATATCTTTCCGGCCCCTTATTTCCCTTCGATTTCCAAAATAATCGGCGTTCTCTTTTCCGATTGGAAACTTCTCGGTTTAAGTGCCCTTTATTCCCTGCGGTTGCTGTTTCTGGGCTTTGGATGCGGGGCTTTGGTTGGTATCCCCACAGGTATCGCCCTGGGCTGGTCGTCGCGGTTTACTTACTGGATGACGCCGGTGCTCCGGGTAATTGGTCCGATCCCGTCCACCGCCTGGATCCCCATTGTGCTGGTAGCTTTCCCGACCAGCCTGTCGGCAAGCGTTTTTCTAGTCGCCCTGGGTACCTGGTTTGCCTTGACCATTATGACCTGGTCCGGAGTTGCCAATGTCAACAAGGCATACTTTGAGGTGGGCAGAACTTTGGGCGCCAGCGATTGGTACATGTTGCGCAAGGTTGCTTTACCTGCGGCATTACCGGTTATCTTTATCGGCTCCTTCAAAGCCCTGAGCGTTTCCTTTGTGGCTCTGGTCGTAGCCGAGATGCTTGGTGTCAGGGCCGGGCTGGGATGGTATATTCAGTGGGCCTACGGCTGGGCGGAATACCATAAAGTTTACGCTGCCCTGGTGGTTATGGGCCTTCTTTTCTCCAGCGTTATATCGTTTGTATTCTATATCAGGGATAGAGTTCTAGTTTGGCAGAAGGGGTTGATCAAGTGGTAGAGACAAAGGAGGCAGGGAGATTATCAATTAAAGGCGTAAACAAGATTTTCAATACAGGAAGTGCGTCCGAAGTTGTAGCTCTGGAAAACATTGATCTGGAAATAGAACCCGGCAGTTTGGTTTCTTTTCTGGGTCCCAGCGGCTGCGGCAAATCCACTCTGTTAAGGCTGGTGGCCGGCCTTGATCAGGTAACTTCCGGCAGCCTTATCCTGGACGGAGAAGAAATCAAAGAACCAAGCTATTTGCGGGGTCTGGTTTTCCAGGATCCAACCCTTTATCCCTGGAGGACAATTTCTCAAAACATTGCCATTGGACTGGATGCCAGGGGGGTCCTGGCTGAGAAAAAGGGGGAGATCCCTGAATATATCAAGCTGGTGGGGCTGAAAGGCTTTGAAAATGCTTTCCCGCATCAGGTCTCCGGCGGCATGGCCCAAAGGGCGGCTCTGGCCAGAGCGCTGATCAACCATCCCAAGTTGCTTCTGCTGGATGAACCTTTAGGCGCATTGGATGCTTTTACCCGAATGCGTATGCAGGTTGAAATTTTGCGTATTTGGGAAAGACGCGGTACAACCACGCTTTTTGTAACGCATGATATTGACG
>DNIT01000022.1:7217-8554 GCA_003489345.1 Pelotomaculum sp.
ATGTAACGCATGATATTGACGAGGCGATCTTTTTAAGTAACAAAATTGTTGTGATGACGCCACGGCCCGGAAAAATTAAGGAAGTAATCGATGTGCCCTTTGGCAGGCCAAGATCGCGCAATCACCCTGATTTTGTATTGATGCGGAATAAAATTCTGGAAATATTTGATTTCTCAGACGAAATTCCCTTAAGTTATTACATTTAATATTTTAATAATGAACGATAGACGATTTGCTATATATTGCTCGAAAAAGCTAAATCTTAATATTCAAGAAGAAATGAGCTGAAAAAATGAAAAGAAAAAAAATCGCATTGTTATTACTTGTTTCTTTATTGTCAGGCCTGATGATCACCGGTTGCGGCAAGCAAGAGCAGTCCGCCACCGGTACACAGGCAAATAACCAGGATACTCCGGTTATTTTGGGGCATGTGGGCAGCGTTTGCGAGGCGCCTTTGTTTATAGCCTATGAGAAAGGTTTCTTTCAAGAAAAAGGTGTAAATGTTGAACTATCCAGGATTCCTGAAGGTGCGGATAAAAAAGAAATCCTGGCAACCAATAAAAATAATGTAACCGACGGAGTTTTGCAAACATGGCTGAAAGCCCTGGAGCAGGGGGTTGACATGAAGTTTACCGGGGGAACGCATACCGGGTGCATTTCAATGGTTGCACTTTCCACATCCAATATCAACAGCGCTACGGATCTAAAAGGGAAGATTATCGGTGTATCGGGCGCTATCGGCGGCGGAACCATGAATTATGCTTACCGGGCTCTGATCAAGGCAGGACTGGATCCTCAAAAAGATGTTACCTGGAAGGCCTATCCATCAGCCCAGCTGCTCACAGCCCTGCAAAAAGGAGAGATCGACGCGGCAGCAAATGGCGATACCATGAACTTTACCTGGGCCAAAGAGGGTTCAGTTAAAATTATAGCTTCCATGGCCACGGACCCCGGTACCAAGGAAGAGATTTGCTGCCTTATTGCTTTTAATAGCGGATATATCGCACAGAATCCTGAAAAAGCCAAAGCGGTTACGGAAGCTATCAACAAAGCGACCAAATGGACTAAAGAGAACCCGGAGGAAGCTGTCAGGATCATGCTGGATAAAAAATACACTCTAGGTACACAGGAGCTTAACACCGAAATTATCAAAAGTTATGATTTTAATCCGAGCACAGAAGCAGCTAAAAGCGCTCTGTACACTGCTACTAAAGAATTTAAAGAGGCCGGGATCCTTGGACCCGACGTCGATCCGGATGCTTTTGTGCAAAAATATTTCGTAGATATACCTGGGCTTGAGGATTAAGGCATCATGCTCATTGGGGCTTGAGGAGGTA
>DNIT01000022.1:8655-11051 GCA_003489345.1 Pelotomaculum sp.
CTTGAGGAGGTATTGGGATAGAATGAAAAAGGATGAGTTTAGGGATGTAATGACTCCGCGGGAGAGGATTGAAGCCATGCGTAAGGGCAGGCCTTATGACCGGATCCCATGCAACCCGTCTTTAGGTGACCATGCAGCCAGGGTTACCGGCATCAAAGTAGCGGAATACCACCTGTCAGCCGTGAAAATGGCCGAAGCCCAAATAGCCGCCTATAGAACCTATGGTCATGACGGGGTTGGTGTTGGTCCGGGCTCGACGGGTATTGCGGAGGCCGCCGGCTGCAAAGTGGCATTTCCTGAGCAGAGTACCCCTTATATCGCCGAACATGTCGTCAAAGACTATTCCGATCTCTTCCGGTTAACTCCTCCGGACCCAAGGCGGGATGGGCGCTTCCCTGTTTTTTTGGAGGCTCTCGAAATACTTGTTAATGAATTAGGAAAGGAAGTTCCTGTTTCCCTGACTGTGGGAGGACCTGTCAGCACGGCGGCAAATTTAAGAGGAGTGGAAAACTTTCTCCGGGACCTGTATTATCATCCTGAGTTTGCCCATGAACTCCTGCGTTTCGCCCTTGACAGCACCATCCCTTTGATCAAGGAGGCAGCAAAACTGGGAGTCAAATTTGGCATTGTGGATCCGGTGTCTTCCGGCAGTTTAATAAGTCCAAAACAGTATAGAGAATTTGCTTTTCCATATCAGAAAGAGATGATTCATGCAATGAAGGAAGCGGCAGGGAGTCCGCCCATGCTCCATATTTGCGGGAATACCAAAAAAATTTGGCTGGATATGGCCGCTACCGGGGCAGGTGCGCTGAGTCTGGATAATGTAGTGGATTTGGCCGAAGCAAAACAGGCTGTCGGGGACAGGATCGTTTTGACGGGGAATATACGTCCGACGGAAACCATGTACCTGGGAACGCCGGATGTTGTGGCGGAAAATGTAAAAGAATGCCTCCGGAAGGCTTATGACAGCCCGAAAGGTTTTATTCTGGCTATGGGATGCGGCCTGCCCATTGATACTCCGCCGGAAAATCTACACGCTTTGCTTGGTGCGGCGCGCAAGTATGGACGGTACCCACTGAATCCGGAATATTTCAGCTAGCAACCAGCAGGGTATAGTCCTGCTGGTTACGGTCAATTTGCTTATGCAGACCAAGGATTCCTAATGGTGGGATTTATTTGGCATATCGTAAGTTAAAATGGTATACGATTCTTCTGGCCCCTTTAATTATTGGCGGATTTGAATTTATGCGCCATACTTTCCTTTTGCAATATATTCCGATGGCAACCGGAAACTATTACATTACTTTTTTGACGTTTATCCTTTCTTATTTTTATGCGACATGGATGTTTCGTAGTATTGAAAGGATCAACCGGCGACTAACGGAAGAACAGTCCAGAAGAGCGGTTTATGAGGAACGCGAACGGTTGGCTGGTGAACTGCATGACAGCATCGCTCAAACGCTGTTTTACCTGAATGTAAAATTGCAACAGGGTCAAATGGAAGAAGCCCGTTTTGCCGTTTCCGACATGGATCAGCAAGTTCGTCAAGCAATTTTTAATCTGCGTTCTTTGCCTGAAGAAGGGGTTTCTTTAAAGCAAAGACTTAGTAAATGGCTCAAAGAATGGAGTACCCTTACGGGAATAGAAATCATACCGGAAATTGATATTCCCCCGGCATATTTTTCATCCGGTGATGAGGTGCAACTTTTTGGAATCGTTCAAGAAGCGTTTACAAACATCAGAAAACATGCAGGGGCAAAAAAGGTTCAGATCATCTTTACCATTCTTGCTGATGGATGGCGTTTATGGATAGCGGATGACGGGATCGGTATGATGGTTGATATGAATCCAACCAAAAAATACGGAATATCTATGATCAAGCAACGAGCTGCCGCTATAGGGGCCACCTTCGATATTTGTAATAGAGAAAAGGGCGGACTGGAAATTTGTTTAGCTTCTCATGCAAGGGAGAGTAAATTTGGATGAAACCTTATCGAATCCTTATTGCAGATGATCATCCATTGGCACGGGCGGCTATTCGAAGTCTTTTAGAAGCGGACACTGCTTTTGAACTGGTAGGAGAAGCAGCGAATGGAAAAGACGCTTTTCAACTTTGCGGGGAGTTGCATCCGGATTTGCTTTTATTGGACATAAACATGCCTGTTTGGGACGGCATAGAAGCTACCCGTCAAGTCAAACAGTATTATCCCCGGGTTAGAATTGTAATTCTAACAGTATCGGATGATGCTGCTGACTTATTTACCGCCATCCAATTCGGGGCCCAGGGGTATTTATTAAAAAATATGGAGTCGGAGCATTGGTTGTCCTACTTGCATTCTTTAATGCTTGAAGATACGGAGTTTTCCCGGAAAATGGCAGGGGAGCTGCTTCATCAT
>DNIT01000022.1:11173-15366 GCA_003489345.1 Pelotomaculum sp.
AAAACCGGACAGTTTGACCCGCCGTGAGCTGGAAATCCTTATTTATGTTGGACAGGGGTTTACCAATAGGCAGCTTGCAGAAAAATTATTTATTGCTGAAAATACGGTAAAAAATCATATTAAGAACTTATTGGAAAAACTTCTTTTGAACAACCGCGCGCAATTGGCAGCCTATGCGGTGCGACATGGATTAACCAGGTAAAACCTGTTGAATGATCTTCCGACATTTTGCTCGCTCCACCTGTTTTTCGTTTATGATGACGAAAGATTGAAGTGGCAGCGGGCATTGTTTTTTCTTGCGACGAAAATAGCCCGTTTGAGTCATTGTTATCGGTTGCGTACTTATTTATAATAATGTTTAATCTAAAAATTAACAAAGAACCACAGGTGTCATCGTTTTTTCAGTCATTTACAAGTATCGGTTTGACTGACCAGTTAACTGGAGGCTGGGCTTTTCATCTAAAAGTGAAAAGGCTTAGCCTTTTTGATCTCTGTGAGAATTAATAATGAAAAGAGTGCTTAATATTGAAAAGTTAATTTATGTGATGATAAATGGAGGTGATGGATATGAAAAAGTATAATAAGTTTATTTCCTCATGCTTTAATGCTATGAAATGAGACTGAGCAAATCGATCGAAAAAAACAATATCGAGAGGAGTTATTAAATGAAACAATTGCAAAAGAAAATGATGGGGATACTTATTGTATTAAGCATGCTGGTATTATTTGTTATGCCGGTTTATGGACAGCCCTCAGACATTGCAGGACATTGGGCGGAAAAACAGGTTAACGAATGGATTGATGGAGGTCTAATAAACGGTTATGGGGACAATACTTTCAAGCCTGATAATAATATTACCAGAGCGGAATTTATGAGTTTAGCAAACAGAACTTTTGGTTTTAGCGAAAAAGCTTCAATCAATTTTCCGGATGTTTCTTTAGGCGCCTGGTTTGCGGAAGAGATTGCCAAGGCCATAGATGCGGGCTACCTCTCAGGCTATGATGATGGCACAATAAAACCGGATAATCCCATAACCAGGTTGGAAGCCGCGAGAGTTCTTACTGTTTTGTTGCACTTAAATACAAACGGGGATTTTTTCTCAGTTAACCAATTTAAAGATGTTTCGGATATACCCGATTGGGGCAAGGGATATTTAAATGCAGTGGTTAGTGAAAAATATTTTCAAGGTTATTCCGACGGTACTGTCCAACCTTCAAATCCGATAACCCGTGCGGAGGCTGTAACAGTATTATCCAGAGCCCTGGGGGAAATATTTGGGGCTGCAGGAGTATATGGCCCGGAAAAAGATAAGAGCACCATTCAGGGAAATGTGACTATCAGCGCTGCCGGTGTCAGCCTTAGAAACACAAGGATTGAAGGAAACCTGAATCTGACAGCAGGAGTGGGTGACGGGAACATCCAGTTGGACAATGTTGTCGTGACAGGCAGGACGTTTGTCAATGGAGGTGGCTCGCATTCTATTGTTGTTCAAAATTCTGCATTAGGTGAAATTGTTATCGATAAGAAAAAGGGTGAGACACCTGGAATTGTAGCAAAAGGAACTTCTACCATTGAGGCCGTTACTTTACATGCAGGAGCTCGACTGGAAGAAACGGATTTGACAGGAGAAGGCTTCAATTTCGTCCAAGTTTCACCAAGTTTTAAAAATAATGCGGAATTAATATTGGAAGGAGATTTTACTGTAGTTGTCCATGCGCCTTCGAAGATTGATGTAACCAGGGGAAATATTACATTAGAGATCTCGGAAGAAGCTTCCGGAAGTGTTGTTACCCTGGGTAAAGACGTGGTATTGAAAAAAATCACTGCAGATGCACCGGTTGAAGTTAAAGGGGAGGGTGCTGTTGAAAGGGCTGAAATCAATATCCCGGGGGTGGTCATTGAGCAGCAGGTCAAGGAAGTCATTGTAAAACAAGGGGTTACTGTTTCCATCGGCGGACAAACAATGGATAAATCGAACGTTGTAAATACTGGCACCTCTTCAGATACTGGCACTTCTTCAAATATAACGAAGACGATTTTAATTGACGGTATGAAGTGTGATGAATGTTTGGCAAAGGTGAAGAGTGCGCTTTCAGCTCTTGATGGAGTGGTAAGCTTGGATGTTGTTATTGGCAGAGCGACTGTTACGAGCAACAAGGATGTCAGCGACGCTGTTTTAAAGGTTGCTGTGGAAAGTACGGGCTATACGGTTAGATCAATCTCTGTTGGTGGAGGTGGAAGTTCAAGTGATGGAGGTGGGAGTTCGAGTTCAAATAGCGCCAATCCCCCGGTTTTGACAGCCGACACAGCCCATAATACTGTCAGTCAGGCTATTTATCTAAGCTTTGCAGATGATCCAGCGTGGAGAGGGGCAATCACGGTCGTCAAGGACGGGTCAACAACGCTCAGCAGCAGCCAATATACGATTGCTGCAGGTACAATTATAATCAATGCCGGTGTATTAAATACCGGAACGCATACCATTACGGTTTCGGCAAGCGGGTACAATGACGCGACTGTAACGCAGAGTATCAATAGCATAACCAGGACCATTTTAATCAGTGGCATGAGTTGCGGTATGTGCGTTCAGCATGTATCCAATGAACTCTCAGCCATTGATGGGCTGCAAATTGTAAGTGTTGAAGTTGGCCGCGCGGTTGTTACACTCACCAAGGAGGTGAGCGGCGACATCATCAAAAACGCCATAATAAATGCAGGCTATACCGTTACATCTATACAGTAAAACAGTAATTAGCGGATCACGTATGATTCACTCTTCCCGCAGGAAAGCGCGGTGCAGTTCGGCGTAAGGACCATTTTGGGCAATAAGCTGCGCGTGGGTGCCGCGCGCGGCGATGCCCTTCTCCTCGAGGACGATGATCTCGTCGGCATTTTGGATGGTGGAGAGCCGATGCGCGATAGTGAGGGTGGTGCGGCCTGTGGCGAGTTGGTCGAAAGCCTGCTGCACCTCCGCCTCTGTGTGGGGGTCCAAGGCACTGGTGGCTTCGTCCAATATGAGGATGGGCGGGTTCTTAAGGAAAATGCGCGCGATGCTGATGCGTTGCTTTTGCCCGCCGGAAAGCAGGATGCCCCGTTCCCCAGCGATGGTGTCGTACCCGTTCGGCATCGCCATGATATCTGCGTGGATACGCGCCAGCCTGGCTGCGGTTATGATTTCCTCGTCGCTGGCGTCGACCCGGCCGTAGGCAATATTTTCGCGCATGGTGCCGGCAAAGAGAAAGACCTCCTGCTGTACGATACCGATATTGGCCCGTAGCGACATCAGGGTCACCTGGCGGATGCTCACGCCGTCGATAAAGATGTCCCCCCCGGTCGGTTCGTAAAAACGGGGGATAAGATGGCACAGGGTGGTTTTGCCGCCCCCGGACGCGCCGACGATGGCCAGCTTTTTCCCGGGCTCAACGGTAAGATTGATGTGGGAGAGCACCGTTCGTCCCTCACCATAGGAAAAGGACACATCGCGGAATTCGATATGCCCGCGTACGTTTTGCAGCGGCCGGGCATCGGTACCTTCTTCGATATCAGGGCGGATACGCATGAGTTCCACAAAGCGTTCGAAGCCGGCCATGCCGATGGAATACTGCTCGGTAAAGCTGGACAGCCGCCGGATGGGTTGCAGAAAAATCCCCACGTACAAGGTGAAGGTAATAAGTTCAGGGTAGGTAAAGCGCCCTTGCATGATCAGGGCGCCGCCGACCAGAATAACCAGCACGCTCAGCAGGCTGGTCATAAGTTCAAGCCCTGACTGCAGAACTGCCATGCGCCGGTAAAAAAAACTCTTGGAGGTTTTAAAGCGCTCATTGCCGTGTTCAAATTTTTCAATCTCATAATCTTCGTTAGCGAAGGCTTTGGCCACCCGCACGCCGGAGATGCTCGACTCAATATCGGCGTTGATGCCGGCTACACGTTCTTTTACGGTGCGGGAAGCTTGCGCCATACCCCGTCGTTGTAAAACGACAAAGCCTATAATGACCGGCACCATGAACAAAAGTACGGTAGCCAGCCGCCACTGAATCTGCAGCATAACCATGAAAGCGCCGGTGAGGGTTAGGAGGGCGATGAACAGGTCCTCCGGTCCGTGATGAGCCAGCTCGGTGATGTCAAAGAGGTCATTGGTTACGCGGCTCATAAGTTGGCCGGTGCGGTTTTGATCATAAAACCGGAAAGACAG
>DNIT01000022.1:15438-15991 GCA_003489345.1 Pelotomaculum sp.
TCATAAAACCGGAAAGACAGCTTCTGCAGGTGGGAGAACAGGTCGCTGCGGATGTCCGCCTCCATCCGCACCCCCAGGGTATGCCCCCAATAGGTGACGATGTAGTAAAATACCGAACGCAGCGCATAGGCGGCGATCAGGCTCCCCATCACCGTGAAAAATATAACATACAAACGCCCGGGCAATAAGCTTTCTAGCGCGCGCTTGCTCACCAGCGGAAAGGAAATGTCCACCAACGCGATGCCCAGTGCGCACACCATGTCCAGCCCGAACAGGCCCAGGTGTTTTTTATAATAGCTGGCAAATATGTATAGTTTGCTTCGGTGCGCGTTCTTTTCCCAATCCATTTGCTTCCCTCGTATTGTGTTTTTAGATCAGATCAGCACACTCCAAAATTATTCACTTGTCAACGATATATAACAAGAAGCCGGGCGATAAGCCCAGCCTCCAGTTTCCCGGTCAACCGTTATCCAGCTTAATATATTGGTTTAATGGGAATAATCTTATAACAACATGAAACCAATGTCAACCACCTCCATCAAGTCAGAGCTTG
>DNIT01000022.1:16112-16409 GCA_003489345.1 Pelotomaculum sp.
CCATCAAGTCAGAGCTTGCCCCCGGAAACTTATGTATTACTTTTATAAATGAGGATGCGATTGACAATCTTCCCGTTCAGGTTAATGCAGGCTTATTTTCCATATCTAACAATATATACAACAACTTTAATTTAAAGTAAGATATTTATATCGGAAAAATAAGCGGGAGTTATTGACAGTTAGCCTGGTTGCCAGATATACTATCAAATATATTGGGAAAATAAATAATAAATAGATATAAATAGTATATTTATTATGAATATATTTTTAATTGAATTAGTTGACCAGAGATACTGG
>DNIT01000221.1:0-158 GCA_003489345.1 Pelotomaculum sp.
GGCTGCGTATGCCGTCTTCATAGATGCCGCAATCTTCTCTTTCGCTGTAGCGCAGCAAAAGTGTTCCGCGCAGTTTTTGGAAATGCAGCAAGTCCTGCTTGTATTCTCTGACCTTCTCGTATCCGACGGCATTGTAAAGCGCGTAACTGCCCATGGCC
>DNIT01000221.1:252-679 GCA_003489345.1 Pelotomaculum sp.
AGCGTGAATAGAGTGAAAGTCTTTTATAAAACAACTTTCGCAAATCATCGTCTGCCAGCACGCTTTGCCAGCCCTCGGAGCTGTTCCGGTCAAATTCTTTTCCTTGAAATATGGCCCATAAATCCTGGTGGGCTGCTTCCAGCTTGCGCTTTTGATCCCCGGCGCCAAGAACAGCATTTTGGATATCGGCCGGATCATATCCATCCATGCCGGATTTTTCGTCCGCGTACATGTCCATGGCGGTGTTCAGCCTGCTGAAAATGCCCCAATAATCAACAATAAGCCCAAAGTCCTTGCCGGGATACACGCGGTTGACGCGGGCGATGGCCTGCAGCAAGGAATGTTCCTTCATGGGTTTATCTACATACAGGACGGCGGCGATGGGCGCGTCAAAGCCGGTCAGCAGCATATCTTTGACGATCAGCAT
>DNIT01000221.1:773-6085 GCA_003489345.1 Pelotomaculum sp.
AGCATATCTTTGACGATCAGCATATCGATGTCGTCGCCGCCAATGAAGCTGTTCTTCGCCCAGTCCGCATATCCCTCGTAATTGTTGCTGAAGCGGGGTTCGACCTCCTCTTTGAAAAAGGCCCTGATTTTTTTCTTGTTTTCAGCGGTAAGCTCTTCACCTTCCTTAACATTTTCGGGCGATATCACCACCGCTGTTTTTACCCCGCCAAGCTTCTTGATGGATTTATGCAGGTCAATGGCGGCCGGGCGGCAGGAGGACGCCACCATTGCTTTAAAGCCCTTTGGTTTGGCGAAACGAATAAAATGCTCATGAATGTCAAAAGCCACCATGTCGATACGCTGGCGTGTCTGGGACAGGGGCAAAAAGCGGCTCCACTTGCGCTTCATATCTTCCTGCCGCTCATGATGCAACGGTGCGATGATGTATTTGAGGTAATCGTCTATCTTTTCGCCGGCCACGTCCTGGGGAATGATTCTGCCCTCGTATACCAGGGGAACGATCACACCGTCTTCAACCGCCCGATCAATGGGGTAACTGTCAATAAGGGGGCCAAACTTTTTATAAGTGTTGAACTTGTCTTTCTTGAGCAGAGGCGTGCCGGTGAATCCGATTTTTATCGCGTTCGGCAGTACGTCAATCATCATGTTGTGCAGTTGGCCGTACTGGCTGCGGTGGCTCTCGTCCACCAGCAAGAAAATATTTTCGTCTTTGATCCTGACCCGGCTTTTTGCCGCCGCGTCGAACTTATGGACAAGGGTGGTAATGATCGTTTCGCCTTTGTTATGCAAAAGTGCAATCAGGCCCTTGCCGGTTTTGGCCCTGGTCGGGCTGAGCTGGGTCTTGGCAAAGTTATCCCGAAGCTGTTTATCCAGGTTGATCCGGTCGTTAACCAAAACAAAACGGGGGTTTTTAATATCCGGATCGGCCAGGATCTTTTTAATCAGCATGACCATGGTCAGAGATTTACCGCTGCCCTGGGTATGCCAAATCACGCCGTTTTTGGTATTCTGGCCGTCTGCGCCTTTTATGCGCCGCATGGCTTTTTGAATACCGAAGTACTGCTGGTAGCGGGCAATCTTTTTGACGTTGCTATCATACAGGGTGAAATGACGAATCAGTTCCAGCAGCCTCTCCCGGGAGAGCAGGGAGACAAGGGCCCGGTCCTGTTCCATAACCTGTCCGTCGGGGCTGACATTTTTGCATTTTCCCTGCTGCCATGGATAGTCTTTTTCCCGCCAGACACTAAAGTACTCGGCCAATGTGCCGCAGGTGCCGTATTTAACGGTGTTGGGGTGCATGGCCAGGACGATCTGGGTAAATTTAAACAGATGGGGGATATATTCAGGCTGCCAGTTGCGGATGTTTTGGGCGACGCCCTGCTCCACATGGGCAGTGGATTTTTTGCACTCGATCACCACCAGGGGCATACCGTTTACCAGCAGCACGACATCCGGCCTTACATATTTGCCGTTGGGGCGTTCTACGGAGAATTCATCGGTGACCTGCCAGATATTGTTTTCCGGCTGCTCCCAGTCAATGAATTTTAAGTCGAAGGATTGCCGGACACCGTCAAACAATTCCTCTTCATAGCTGCTGCCGGAGATAAGTAGGTCATAAATTGCCCTGCTTGCGGACATCAGTCCTGAAACAAGCGGCACATCGATATCATTGATGGCCTTGCCGATGGTACGGTCGGAAAAGGGCGTGCGCCTGCCTCTGTACACAAAAGACTGGCGGTGCAAAAACTCCCGCAGCACTTCGGGAAACAGAACATTGGAAAGCCGTCCCCGCAAGATTTCCGCATGGGAACGGGGTATGTATTGATAGCCTAATTTTTCCAGCACCTTAATGGCCCGGTTCTGGCTTTCAGGCCGTTCATCGAATATGGTATGGTCGGGCACCGGGTTCACCTCTATTGTCAGCTTGATTTCAGTCATTGCGCCCTGCGCCGTTTTGGCGCCACGGCAGCGGCAACTTCTTTTACAGTATCTATCTGCAAAAAACTACTGTTTTTCAATGGCAAATAGCATACAGATTTTTATGTCTCCGGCTATGTTTACCCCTCCTGCGCATTGACTCTGACCCTTCCTGTCAAAAGCAGCTGCATCAGGGTTTTTTTCTGTTTTTGTAGTTCCTCAAGATGCTTTTCGTGCAAGTCAATTTCACTGTCCGCAAGCGATAAAATTTCAGCGATGGCAGTTTGCTCAGGAAAAGAAGGGCAGTCAAAATAAAGTTGATAAACATCGTCATGATTCAACACCGGATAGTTTGTACCGATTAAACATTGATTAATTTGATGAATAACACCATCAGAAAAAAGAGCATGGTAAATAAATTTTGGACAAATACCTTCTTTTGCCCGTATTACAGCAAAACCAGTTGAACAAACATAATTGTTATGTTCCTTGTTGATATAAGCAAATCCAAGCAAATATGGCCTTATAGTAGACAAAAGAATATCGTCTTTCTTAAATAAGCGCCTTGCTCTTAAGGGTAATTCCCCAAATTTTACTGAAAGTGTTGGATATGTAATCTTTCCCCTATCGACACTGGATAAATCGATATACCAAAACCTAAAGTCTGATTGGGTATTTTCGCTTAGTACAGTATCATTAATAGTGCAAACATCCCCCAGTCTTACCCTTTGCCACTGCTCTGTAAAGCCGGGGAGGCGCTTTCCTCCTGTCAGCAGATTCTGCATCAGCCAATGTTTCTGCCGCTTTTTCTCGGCGATAAGCTGTTCTTCTAATGCGATGGCGTGATCCCAGGTGGAGAGGACTTTAACAATTCTTTGTTGTTCTTGAATACTTGAAGGTATACAGACCAGGGTTTTATTCAATTCATCCTGGCTGAGGGTCTTATTTCTCCCTGCTCCGCCGGGTGAGGCCAATTCAAGAAGATGCCTGCCGAAGGGTGTCAAAAAAAACCTCAGTAAATAGTCTAACTCCACATTTCCCTTTGACTGCCACATCGGGAATCTGTGCGAAGCAATCATTCCTTTTTCATGGGTTGTAGTGATTCCTACGGCTTGCTCCCAGGCAAAAACAATATTCATAATGAGACAGTCCGTCTTAACCCAAAAAACGGATTTATTCCCCAGGTCGCTTCCTGTAACGGGTTCTTTATGAAACAGACCTTTTCCATGAGAACGGATACCTATTTCCCGGTATTCCCGCTCAGGAACGACTTCTACGGGCTTTACCACCCTTTTGAGCAGCTCGCCCAATTCAGTTCTGATCCAGTCCTCCGGGTAACTTGCGTAATGCCTCCTTATGATAGAATATTTGTTATTGCTTTGCATAATCGTCTCCTTTGGATTCATGCCGTTGCGCCGTTCTTCCTGTATTATGTTAGCTGATTTTTTCTATAATTGCGAGACTTTTGTATTTTGGAGCCCGTGTTGGAGCAGCATTTTGCACAATGAAACACAGGCATAGCAAGAAAGCCAATATCCCTCCATCCCACGTTTGGCGTCTTTTGCAGGATCGATCAGTTTGCTGACGTCAGCAAACTGAACATCGACTTTAAACCGCTGTCGGCGTAGGCTGTACGGCTTTTTGATCGTACTTGCAAAATTTTGCCATCGTGTTGTTTTTGGATACGGCTTACAATCCCAGCTCCTTAAGATATTTGGCCATCTGTGCTTCAACTTCGGCAAGTTCCTTTTGGATATTTGCGATATTTGTTTTTACCTCCTCAATATCCACCAGGGCTTCTTCCGCAAAAGTATCCACATAGCGAGGAATGTTCAAGTTGTAGCCATTGGCTTTGATCTCGTCAAGGGTTGCCACCCGGGCAAATTTATCAATATCCGTCCTGTTGTGATAGGCGCTGACGATATCCTCGATGTGCTTTGGCTCGAGACGGTTTTGGTTCTTATCTTTTCGGTAGCGGAGGGCGCCGTTTTCATCCCGGCCGGAAGCGTCAATGAAAAGCACGTCGTCACGGTTGCGGTTTTTTTTGAAAACTACGATGCAGGCCGGAATACTGGTGCCGTAAAACAAGTTGGCGGGCAGCCCGATCACCGCGTCCAGTAAATTCTTTTCGACGACGTTGTGCCTGATCCTGCCTTCCGAAGCGCCTCTGAACAAAACGCCGTGGGGAGCCACCGCGGCAATCCTGCCGCCGCTTTTGAGACTGGCGATCATATGCAGCAAAAACGCCCAGTCCCCTTTGCTGGCAGGGGGTACGCCCCAATCAAAGCGATGGTATTTATCAAGGGACGCCTCCATCTTGAATTCTTTGCCTTTGCCGGACATTGCCCCGCCGGTGTTAAAACCGGCCGCCCATTTGTCCTGGGAAAAAGGCATGTTGGCCACAATCACATCGAACTGCATAAGGTTGCCGTCGGGATCCAGGTGCAGGGGATTGACCAGGGTATCGCCCCAAAGGATCTTGGCGTCCAGGATATCATGGAGGAACATGTTCATTTTCGCCATGGACCAGGAGGATCCGTTCATTTCTTGACCATATAAGGCCAGTTTTTTGATCGCGTTGTTTTCCTTGGCCTGGGCGGTCTTTCCGGTTTTTATGAGCAGGGAGCCGGAACCGCAGGTGGGGTCGTACATGGTATCGCTTATTTTGGGATCGACAATACGCGCCATGAGTTCCGACACCTCGGAAGGCGTGAAGAAGGAGCCGGCTTTTTTCCCGGCCTGGCCGGCAAATTCGCCGATCATATATTCGTAGGCGTCTCCTATGGTATCTGCGGGAACCTTGCCTTCCTCCGGCTGGATCGATGAAGGACGCAAATCAAGGGACACAAAGTCCTCCAAAAGTTCCCGCAAGCGGGTATTTTTTTGCTTGTGATTACCCAGCATGGCTTCACTGTTAAAGTCTATATTTCTGAATACGCCCGCAAATAATGAGGGATTATCATCTTCTATGCCGCGTAAGGCCACATTGATGAGTTCCCCTAGATTATCGTTATATCTGTTGTTATAAAGCCAGTCGAAACTGTGCTCTTCCCTGATCACAAACGGGAGTCTGTCGATGGCCCTTTGCAGCCGTACGGGATTTTCGTATGTTCTTTTCAAGTTGTCGACCTTTTCTAAATAGGTGTCGCTTAGATATTTAACAAACAGCATGGGCAATATGTAATCTTTATAATTCGCCGCGTCTATAGCTCCCCTGAATGTATTCGCGCCTCTCCAAAGAGCGGCCTCAATATCTTTTCTGGTAGTCGCCATCATTCTGTCCCCCTCGGGCATTTTTTTCTGTAATATTCTTTATGGCGGCAGCCATAAGCCTTTGATCTTCAGCAATCAAGTTGAGCATCAGCTGTTTTCGTTTTTTGCATAGCAGCCACA
>DNIT01000221.1:6190-8874 GCA_003489345.1 Pelotomaculum sp.
TTGATGGATATGGACTTAATAGGCGCAATGGAACCGACAATATTGCCGTTTAGCCAGACGATGCCGTGGTTTTCCAGTAGGCATGCTATGTAGGAAGGACAATAGTCCTTGAACACCCGGACAACAAAGAGGTTGCTCGAAAAGGTGGTATTTGATAGATCCTCGTTTATTAGCGTTGCTGTGTCCGGATTAAGTCGTTTCAGCAAAATATCGTTTTTCCGAATGAAGTAGTTCTCATCAACAGGAGCGGTCCTTTTGATTTCCGAGACACTTTGTATATTATTGAAAATCCCCAGATGATTGGGCTGAATAAAGTTATATGTTATCGTATTTGTTTTGTTTGCCGGCTCAAACTGCTTGGAATCAGGAATACCGTTTAATATGGCGGCAATTTTCCCGAGCTTAACATTTTTTAACGCAGTCATTTTTCATTCCTTTCAACCGGCGGCCGGGAGAATGCATGGGCCGCCTAAAAAAAATGCATGCCAAAGCCACTTCCATTGGGGAGAATGGCTTTGGCATTTAAACAAATTAACCTTTTGGCGGAAACGGGCGTTACCGTAGCTGTTTTTTTGTTTTATTTATCGTCCGTGCCCCGCATCACCGGTTTGGCGCCCTGTTTCTCTGCCAACATGAAAAGCCCTTATGCCGTCTATTTTTCTGCTGGAAAAGAGCACGTCCAATCCGGCCAGTCGTCGCCTTTGCCCCGGTTGTTGCGCCAATGCAGCGCTTGGAGGTTTTTTAGTTCATCCGTTCCACCCTTGGCTACCGGCTGCACATGGTCGATTTCCCAGCCGTATTCAGAGTCGACATTGCCGAAATCGGTGAATTTTATCCACGCGCCGCATTGGTCTTTCCTAAACTCGTTCTGGTTGTGTTTGGGGACGATGGTTGCTTTGCTCCATACTGCCAGTATCTTTAACTCATCGAAAGATTCGTTCTGCAACGTGCGGTTCGGTTGGTGTGTCATAAGCTCTCTCCTTTCCGAGATAAAGCGCATTCACCAGCCAAACCACAAATACCATTGCATTGAAGTGTTATTTGGGATATCATGAGTTTACGCAAACACACGGGCTGATTTCAGCTGCAAGTCCTTGAATGGCCAGTTCTCGGACTTGTTTTTTTATCTCTAGTATGCGTGGGTTCCAACCCTCTCTAGAAAAGGACTAAACCAATCACTACATAATTATACCAGAAAAAAATGTAGTATCAATAGTTTTTTTGCGTGTTAACCGTTAACATATTTCACGGGCGAATGTTTTTGGTGGGTATTTGTGTGCAGCGTGCTGTTGTCAGTCCAAGGATGACGACGGTTGTGGAGCACTTTGCCAATGGATTGGAAAACCCCTGCGGCTTACAAGCCGCAGAGGTTTTCCATGCCCTTTAAGGGAAATTGTGGGGGTACATCCCAAAACACCGCATTTCTTCCTTTCTTAAGTGAAAATAGTTCTGCCAACACCTTGCTGTTTTTAAGGAAAGGGATCTGCTATGCAAGATTGCTTCCCTAATCTTATCTTCGGGGTATGTTCCAAACAACCATTTCAGCGCCCTTTGGTCGCCTTCATTCAATATAACCGTTCTATGATCTGGATACTATTTCTTTGCACATCTATTTCCTGCGGATTTACATCCCAGAAAAAGGAGTAGAGTTCTATGGGAATTTTGTGTTTATCATCCATATATTTTATTCTGGCCTTTCTTATAGCTATAATAATTATAGCATATTTGAAGTTAGGATTCCATTATATGGATTATTAATGCCGAAAAATAGATAACTAAAAGTGTCTCGGGAATGACTGAATGGTTGTTCACGCCAGCGGGTTATGGAAATAATTGCAAAATATTAAGTGTTCAAGGGCTTAAGCTATTTACAACACCGGCTCCACCTGCGGTATAATTAGGTGGTCGAAGAAAAATTTGCTTTTAAGGATAGCTACGGGAGTGAACCGGTTGAGAACACTGGGCTTGTGTATAGGGGCTGCCACCATCGGTCTGGTCTTGCTGGAAAATAGCGCGGCAAACCAGATCAAGATCCTGGATACGAAGACGACACCGCACGAAGGGAATCCGCACGGAGCCATCTTGCGCCTGGTCGACCGGGATTTACTGCAAGCGGTCGATAGAATCGCCGTGACCGGGCGGAAACTGCGAAAACAGCTGAACGTATCCTCCCTTTCGGAACCGGAAGCGGTTGAATACGCCTACCGCTACCTCCATCACTCCGGTCAGGAAGCGGACGTCATTGTCAGCGCCGGCGGTGAAACCTTTATGGCCTACAAGCTGGACGGCGCAGGCCGGATCGTCGATGTGTTTACCGGCAACAAGTGCGCTTCCGGAACCGGTGAGTTTTTTTTGCAGCAGATTAAGAGGATGAACTTGAGCGTCGAGGAAGCGGTTTCCATCCCCGACCTGGAAAACCCCTATAAGGTTGCTGGGCGGTGCTCGGTGTTCTGCAAGAGCGACTGCACCCATGCCCTAAACAAGGGCGCGCCGAAAGAGCGGGTAACCGCCGGGCTCTGCGAGATGATGGCGCTTAAGGTAACCGAACTGTTGAAGAAAACCGGGCATGAGAGAGTTATGATCGTTGGGGGAGCGTCCTCCAACAGGGCTATGATTCATTTCCTGCGTAAGGATATCCCCGGGCTTTGCATACCAGAGCACGCCAGGTGTTTCGAAGCCCTGGG
>DNIT01000221.1:9008-9306 GCA_003489345.1 Pelotomaculum sp.
TTGGAGGTTACAACCAAACCCATCCATGATCCGGAAGAATTGTTCAGCGGCAGTGCAGGGTCTTTTTCCCGCCTGCCCGCAATCAGGGATTTTCTGCCTAAAGTCACCTTCAAGGAGGCCGTTCGCCGGCAGGCCCGGGCAGGGGATGTGTGTATCGTAGGTCTTGACGTGGGCTCCACCACAACCAAAGCGGTGGTGATGAGGGCTGCTGACCGCGCCATCCTGGCCGGCTGCTATCTGCGCACCAACGGAGACCCGGTTCAGGCTTCCCGCGACTGCTACCGGGAGCTATACCGGC
>DNIT01000221.1:9410-12687 GCA_003489345.1 Pelotomaculum sp.
GCTACCGGGAGCTATACCGGCAGCTGGTCGCGCCGGTGCGTATCACCGGTCTGGGCGTAACCGGCTCGGGCAGGCAGATTGCAGGGCTGCACGCCCTGACCTCGGCCGTGATCAACGAAATCATTGCCCATGCCACGGCCGCCGTCTATTTTGATCCGCAGGTGGACACCATCTTTGAAATAGGCGGGCAGGACGCCAAATACACCCTCATCACCAACGGGGTGGCCTCCGACTATGCCATGAACGAGGCCTGTTCCGCCGGCACCGGATCGTTTCTGGAAGAGGCGGCAAGAGAGTCCCTGGATATAGACACCGAAGGAATCGGCGCGGTGGCGTTGCAGAGCGAGCGGCCGCTCAACTTCAGCGACCAGTGCGCCGCGTTTATCAGCAGCGATATCAAGAGCGCCATCCAGGAAGGAGCTGCCGTGGAAGACCTGGCGGCGGGGCTCGTTTATTCTATATGCATGAATTACAACAACCGGGTTAAAGGCAACCGCATGGTCGGCCGGAAGGTGTTCATGCAGGGAGGGGTCTGTTACAACCGGGCCGTCCCGGCGGCCATGGCTGCTCTCACCGGCAAGGAGATGATCGTGCCCCCCGAACCGGGGCTGATGGGGGCTTTCGGTGTGGCGCTGGAAGTGAAAAACAGGCTGGCGCTGGGTCTTTTGCAGCCGATGGAGTTTGATCTGGCGGAACTGGCGGAGCGCGAGGTTACCTACGCCAAGCCTTTCACCTGCAACGGGGGCAGGGAAAAATGCGACCGCAAATGTACCATCAGCAGGATCGGCATTAAGGAAAAAGTGTACCCCTTCGGAGGAGCGTGCAATAAGTACGTCAACCTGATCCGGGACCGGAAGAGCCCTGACGCAGGTAAACTCGACCTGGTCGGCTTGCGTGAAAAGCTGGTATTTGAGAAGTACAGCCTGGAGCGGGGCCGGCGCCTCCTGCCCCCCAACGGCAAGACCGTGGCCATCAACCGGTCCCTGCTGGTCAACACGCTGTTCCCGCTGTACTATAACTTTTTTTACGCATTGGGCTTTGCGGTGGTATTGAGCAAAGAGATCGACGCCGCCGGCATGGAGAGAAGGGGCGCGGAATTTTGCTACCCCGTGGAGATTGCGCACGGGGCGCTGGCCGCTTCAATCAATGCCGGCCCGGACATCCTGTTCCTGCCCCATGTGGGGTCCATGCCGGTGGAGAACGGGATTGACAACAGGGTTACCTGCCCGTTTGTCCAGGCGGAACCATATTACCTCAAAGCTGCTTTTGAAGAGTTGACAAACAAAATACTGTTGTGCCCCGTGCTCAAATTTGACCGGGGCTACCGACAGGAGCTTGACGCGTTCGTGGCTGTGGGAAGGCAGCTGGGTATCCCGGCCAAGTTTTCCAGGGAAGCCTTTGCCCTGGCTGTCCGGGCGCAAGAGGATTTTCATCGTGAATGCCGTGCAACCGGCAGGAGGTTCCTGACCGAACTGGAACAGCGCCCGGGGGAAACCGCGGTGGTGCTGTTCGGCAGGCCTTACAACGCCTTTACCAGAAAGGCCAATATGGGTATCCCGCAGAAGTTTGCCACCAGGGGGTGCCAGGTGATCCCCCACGATTTCCTGCCCTTCGAAGGTGAGGAGCCCTTTGCGGACATGTTCTGGGCGCTGGGGCAGACCATTCTGAAAGGCGCCAGGTTGGTCAAACGGCACCCGCAGCTATTTGCCGCCTATATTACCAACTTCAGCTGCGGCCCCGATTCCTTTATCGTAACGTTCTTCCGCAACATTATGGGGCAAAAGCCTTCCCTGACGCTGGAACTGGACAGCCACGCGGCGGACGCCGGGCTGGACACAAGGATTGAAGCCTTTTTGGACGTGGTCAAAAGCTATATTGAAATCAACCGGCACAAACCGGCGGAGGACGCCAAAGAATTTCGCCCGGCGGCGGTCGTCCTGGAAGGGGGGCGGACCGTGGTAGTTGATTCGCATGGAAACAGGTATCCTTTAACCCACCCCAGGGTCCATGTGGTCATCCCGTCCATGGGGGATTTGGGTTCAAAGCTATTGGCCGCCACCTTAAGGCGCCTGGGCGTCAGGGCCACAGCGGCCGCTGCGCCGGCTTCCGGGGAGTCGAAAACCGGTAAGGGGTACGCCTCCTGCAAGGAGTGCCTGCCCCTGATCCTGACTGTCGGCAGTCTGATCAACTATATCCACAGCAGGGAGAATGAAGAGGAAATTCTGGTTTACTTCATGCCGACTTCCAATGGACCCTGCCGGTTCGGGCAATATAACATCCTCATTAAGAGCCTGATAGAAAAGCTGCGGCTGCAAGACGTAACCCAGATAACGCTCACCTGTGACAACAGCTACGCCGGCCTGGGCACGGGCTTTTCCGCCAGGGCCTTTCAGGCAGTCATCCTATCGGACGTTTTGGACGATATCTACAGCGCGGTGCTGACCATTGCCAGGGATAAGAAAAAGGCTCTGGCCGTTTTCGATAAAGTATGCGAGCAAATTATTGAAAGCGTTGAGAAAGACAGCTGGAAGGGCGTAAAGGAAACGCTGCGGCGGGCAGCCCGCGCTCTCAGCGCTATTGAAAGAGCGCAATCTATGGAGGAGACTCCTAAAGCTGCCCTGGTCGGTGAAATTTACGTGAGGAGGGACGCTTTCTCCAGGCAGTACCTGGTGGAGAGGCTGGCCCGACAGGGGATCATGCTCAAAGCGGCCCCGATCACCGAATGGATTTATTACTGCGATTACATGGTCAAGACCAACAAGAGCGGCAATGTCAGTAAGAAAGAGCTTATCGGCAGCTACATCGAGGGGTTTTTTAAAAACTCTTTTGAGCGCACCATCAAAGGTATCTTTGCCCGGTCCGGCTTCTACGAGGCCCATCCGGTCGCGGTGGACAAGATCATCAAGAACGCCGCCGGCTTGGTCAGCCCGAGCCTGACGGTGGAGACAATCCTGACCGTAGGTACCGCTATCACGGAAATTGTGGAAGAGGTGGCCGGGGTTATTTCCATCGGACCGTTTGGCTGCATGCCCAGCAGGATCGCCGAAGCAATCATCAGCGCCAGAATGGATGGGCATAAACCCGCCATTGCGACAGACAAAAACCTGGTGGCCAAGGTTATGGAGCAGTACCCGACCCTGCCATTTTTGGCTGTGGAGACAGACGGGAACGCTTTTCCCCAGGTCATCGAGGCCAGGCTGGAAATATTCTGCCTGCAGGTGGAAAGGCTGCACAACCGGATCATGGAGGTCAAAACAGAGAGGAAGCAGGGGGACGG
>DNIT01000221.1:12739-16247 GCA_003489345.1 Pelotomaculum sp.
GGACGGTTCTTTTGCTTCCTTTTCTTAAAAAAACTGTACAACTGTTCAGCCGGCAGAGCGAATCCTTGTTTTTTTATAAGTCGTGGTGCCGCCGGCGGCGTGGCAATCCCCTGAAATCTGACGGCGCGGAAGGGAATACGGCAGCACAGGCGAATATAACAGTAGAATAAAGGTTGCAATTTGCCTTGGGAAAGGGTGAAAACCTTGGAAGAAAAGCTGTTTAAGCGCCTGCTGCTGGCCGGCGAAGGTGACGGGGATATTGATGAACTGATTGCGCTCGGTTATTTTAAAAACATGGAGGGCACGATTTGCCGGACCAGCAAATACCTCGAAGAAACGGGGCGCTTTATCGACGCCAGGAAGGAGTCCCTGTATGAAGCCGTGAAAAAACTGGGCAGCGCCGAAGATATCAACAAAACCATGGAACTGGCGGGAATCAAGGATTTTTTAACCTTTGTTTTTATCGCCGAGGAACTGATTCAGGACGGCCGGCTGGTTAAAGACAAGGTCAAAAACTGCCTCTTGAAATAGCATAGAAAGTCAGAGATTTGCCACCTGTTTCGGTTGTTGTTGCCGAACGCCGTATGGTTTAAAAAATCAGTTGACGAGCAATATGAAGCTATGATATATTTACCATGATATTGAAGTCACGAAGGCTTTAGTTGCAATTGACGCTCTACATATTAATTTTTGGGACGGACCCAGAAAAGATGCTATGGAAGTAGCTCTGTTTTTGGGTTTTTTTGATTTTATGAAGGAGGTGCCGGATATGCATATGGCGGACGCCTTGATTTCACCTGTTGTCGGTGGAGCCATGTGGGCTGCGACAGTAGGCGTTGCGGCTTATTCGATAAAGAAAATACAAAATGACCTGGATGAAAAGAAAATTCCCTTGATGGGGGTGATGGGAGCCTTTGTCTTTGCCGCCCAGATGATTAATTTTTCAATACCGGGCACAGGCTCCAGCGGGCACCTGGGAGGAGGTTTGATTCTTGCGGCATTGCTTGGCCCCTATGCGGGCTTTCTTACCATGGCTTCCATCCTCACGATCCAGGCTTTGTTTTTTGCCGACGGAGGTTTATTGGCATTAGGCTGTAATGTGTTTAACATGGGATTTTTCACATGCTTTGTAGCTTACCCGCTGATCTATAAAAAGATTATCCAAAAAGGCTATTCTCCCAAACGTATTTTTGGAGCGGCCATGCTGGCGGCAATTATCGGCCTGCAGATGGGCGCCTTCGGCGTCGTACTGGAAACCCTGTTTTCAGGTAAGACCGAATTGCCTTTTGGTACTTTTGTAGCGCTGATGCAGCCTATTCATCTGGCCATCGGTGCGGTGGAGGGCCTTGTCACAGCCGCAATTATAGCGTTTGTTTGGAAAGCGCGTCCTGAAATTATAGAAAAAGCGGCTCTGGGGGAGGCTATCGGCAGTATCGCCATCAAGAAAGTCGTGACAGGTCTTGCTGTTGTTGCTATAATCACAGGGGGCGTATTCTCCTGGTTTGCCTCTGCCAATCCCGACGGGCTGGAGTGGTCCATGTTCAAGACCGCGGGTACGGAAGAACTGGAAGCGCCGGACGGCATTCATCAAACAATGTCCGAAATACAGGGCAAAACCGCGTTTTTGCCTGATTACGGTTTTAAAGCGCCGGAGAATGAAGGGGAGCAGGGCGCCGTAGAGGGTGAAGAATCCTGGCCTGCGGTGAACGGAGGGACCAGTGTCGCAGGATTGGTGGGCGGCGGAATGACGCTGGCCCTGGCTGCCTTGGCAGGAATGGGCATCGGTTTGATCAAGCGAAGGAAGAAAAGGTTAACTGCCTAACACTGCAGGGGCAGGGTGGATAACCCTGCCCCTAAATTGAATTAGGATTTGATACGAATATGTCGACTATCATGCGTTCTATATACGACATGCGGCTTTTGGACGACCTGGCCAGGAAGGAAACCGTCATCCACAGGATCCATCCGCTCGTGAAGCTTTTGACCACAGTTGTTTATTTGACTGTGGTGGTGTCCTTTGGAAAATACGAGATTGGCAGTTTGCTGCCGCTTTTTTTTTACCCGGTCATGGTGCTGGCCCTGGCGGAACTTCCGTTAAAACCTATATTGTTAAGAATAGTATTGATTGAGCCGTTGATTATCGGGATTGGCATCCTAAACCCGCTGTTCGACCATCAGGTTGTTTACCTGGGGGGCATGGCCCTATCGAGAGGGTGGATTACATTCTTTTCTATTTTCATAAAATGCGGGCTTACAGTAACCGCGGCCCTGCTCCTGATTGCCACGACAGGGATGGACAGGCTGGCGGCGGCTTTGAGAATGTTGAAAATACCCCGTGTATTTGTGCTGCAGCTGTTGTTGACCTACCGTTATATCTCTGTGCTGATGGAGGAGGTTTCCCGTATAGTAAGGGCATATTCACTGCGGGCTCCGGGGCAGAAGGGCGTTCACCGCAGCGCCTGGGGGCCGCTGGCGGGACAGCTGATTCTGCGGACGTTTGACCGGGCGCAGCGTGTTTATGAAGCGATGTGCCTGCGAGGTTTTACCGGTGAGTATCATACGGGAGACTGTGAAAAAATTAAAGTCCGGGATTTTGCCTATCTGGCAGGCTGGGTTTCGTTCTTTGCCATCGCTAAAATTTATAATATTCCCATGCTGATAGGTTCATGGTTAACGGGAGTGGTAAAATGAGCCATCATAAACTCGAGGTAAAGGATTTGCATTTTATTTATCCGGACGGGCATAAGGCAGTCAATGGTGTGTCCTTCAGTATCTTTCACGGAGATTCGGTGGGAATCATCGGGGCGAACGGAGCGGGCAAATCCACCCTGTTAATGCTGCTCATGGGGGTGCTTTTCCCTTCTCAGGGGGAAGTTCTTGTGGGTGACGTTCATGTAACAAAAAAGACGCTGCCGTTTATTCGTCAGAGGCTGGGCATGGTGTTTCAGGACCCGGACGATCAGCTGTTTATGACCACGGTCTATGATGACGTGGCTTTTGGCCCGCGTAATTATAAGCTTGCCGAAAACGAGGTCGAAAAGCGCGTCGTACAGGCATTGGACATGGTCGGCATTCTTCATTTGCAAGACCGGGCGCCCTTCAAGCTTTCAGGAGGCGAAAAACGCGCTGCAGCCATTGCATCGGTGCTTTCCATGCAGCCGGATATTCTGGTGATGGACGAACCCACCGCCGGCCTTGACCCCAAATCCAGACGCAGGGTGATGGGGCTTTTAAAAAGCTTTGACCATACGAGAATTATAACAAGCCACGATTTGGACATGGTATTTGATCTGTGTGAGCGAACCATTGTGATCAAAGAGGGTGAAATTGCGGCCCAGGGACTTACGTCGGAAATTCTTACGAATGCGGAATTGATGGATGCATGCGGGCTTGAAGTGCCGCTGTCGCTGCAAAACTGTCCTGTTTGCGGAAGCAAAAAAACAGTTTAAGCGGTATAACGATTTACCACAATATCGCCTGCGCAAAAAAGCCGCCCGGGGCGGCGTTT
>DNIT01000221.1:16300-17161 GCA_003489345.1 Pelotomaculum sp.
TAGCCGCCCGGGGCGGCGTTTTTATCCTAGGTGAAAGAGCACTGCTTTCATCTTTGCCACAAAGTCCAAGACAGTTTTCCACCACGCGTATAATCCATTCTATTGCAAGGCCTCTTGTAAGGTTTTCATGTTGCCTTCCATGATCTTTAAATAGGCGTCCATTTCCAGGGGGCCTGAAACTACCGGGTCCAGGATGAACACTTTTGCTCCGGTTTCATTGGCGATGGTTTCTGCGGCTCTTGCTGAATACTGGGGTTCTGTAAAGAGAGCGTTTATTCCGGATTTCTTAATGATTTCAATTGTATCGGCCAGTTCGGCGGCGCTGGGCTCGGAACCGGGCTCCCGTTCGATCACGGCGGCGATGTTTAAGTTGAATTCACTGGCAAAATAAGGGAAGGCCTCATGGAAAGTGATGATATCTCTTTTCTCCACACCATCCAGCGCCTGGTGCATCTTCGCTCGCAGCTCTTCCAGTTTGCCAACGTAAGTTGTGGTATTGGCGCTGTACTGGGCGGCGTGATCCGGGTCAAGCGCCGCGAGTTGCAGCCCAATATTCTTTTCTTGCTGAATGGCATTGGATATGCTGACCCAAAGGTGGGGATTGTCACCTTCCTCGCCATGGCCTTTGATGAGAGGGATGTCTTTGCTTGCGTCAACAATTTTCAGTTCCGGCAGTTGGCCGACTACCTTGTCCATAAACGCCTCCATACCGGCGCCGTTGGTCACAAATATCTGAGCTTCGCTGAGGGTTTTTAGGTTGTCCGGCGTGAGCTGGTAGTCATGCAAGCATCCTGTAGCGGTAGGGGTCATATTGACAACCTTTACGCCTGGTACGTCCTTGGTAACATTTATGGTAGCTAT
>DNIT01000221.1:17323-28188 GCA_003489345.1 Pelotomaculum sp.
ATGGTCAGTTGGTTAGTCTCCGCCGTTTTTTCCGGCGCGGCCGGTGTTTGTCCCTGGCACGCCGATAAAAAAACCGCAACGCTGGCAAGTAAAGTGACAATCAATAAGAGGGAAACCGGTTTGCGCATTTTTTACTTCCTTTCAACCATTCTAGTAATTACCGAATCATATGTTCTTAGAGCATATATGCTTCTTCCCCCTTTCCACCATCTACTAGGCTGAATCTCTCCTGTAAATAGTATTTATCCTAAATAATAATATACTTATTTACTAGTTGATATTACTATAACTGGCAAAATACTAATCGTCAAGCCCCTGTTAAATTTTAGAAAGGTTTTTGTAGAAGAAATAACGTACTGCCAGTTCATAGATATGGAAACGGATCATAGGTTGACCCATGCATCACACTGAAAATTTGTTATTGTGGAAATATTAAAAAATATTACAAGGATATTATGCTAATTGTACCGAATTTAGGTAGGGAATTAGTGAGTCAAGGTATGGTTATCTGGCTCGTTGTCATACTTTTGGCGATATGGAGGCGTATAATTTGAACCATGAGGATATAAAGAATAACTTTATCATTATTCTCCTGATCATGATGATTATATCCAACGCTTTTATGCTGCGGGCCATATTAAATCCTGGTCAGCCGGTGATAAATGTTTCTGTCCCGCCGGAAACACCAATATCCCAAGCTGAAAACAAGAATAGCCCATATATCTTGTCTTCATCCGGCGAGAACCTGTGGGTAATGAATTCCGAAACAAGAGTCATTAAACTTTTTGAAATTGTCAAAAACAATTATGGGGAGCAGGTCATTGAGGAGGTTACCGCTTACCAGTTAAGCAGGTAGGAGAGAAGGACAGGGGGGCTTTGCAATTGTGCTTTATCTATATACGGGCCGCTTGCTCTGGTTTTAATTTAAGAATGGGTTAACTGAATAGAGGGGATGATGTATTCAATGGACAATAAGACTTTTTACGTCAAGATAAAAAAGAAGAAGCTTCTGACCAATCTTAAACTTAACGGCATATATCCCAAACAACGCTTAATCGATGAATTTCATAGTATTGTTGACGAACTGGAAAAGCAACCGGATGATTTTTTCTTGATCGATTTTATTACCGCACCTTCTTTTTGTCTAACTATAACTTCATATAAAGAAATGGAAAAAATAATAAAAACCGAGCAGGGTATTGATTTTGGAACGGCTTAAATTTTGCATACCAGGGAGGAAGCACAATAAAGATACAAAATGCAGCCAACCGCTTAGAAATGACTATAATTAATAACATAACTCCAATTGGATTGGAGGTGAAAGTTTGAACTCTATGCCTTTCAGTCCCATCTCGGGTATGATTCTTACAATTGCGGTGTCCTATGTGTTTATATTTCTCATTGGTGCATTGCTTCTCTGGTGGCTATGGAACATCACCATGCCGCAGATTTTTGGTGTAAAAAAAATCACACCCTTTGAAGCATTAAGACTGTTAATTATATCCCTAATATTATTAGGGGGAGGGCCATTATTTTTATTTAACGTATGGCATTAAATTTTCACACCGGGAGTCTTTAGGAAGCCCACAGCTTCAGTCGTACGGAGTGTCAATCATTCCGATTCTTGGGTGTCTATTTGCTTTGAAATTATGGTGGAAGGTGGGAGTCAAATGGCGAGGGTGCCAAACAAAATCGAGACCTGGCAGATGGTAGCCCCCGGCAAAATGGAGAGAGCCACTATGGACGTTCCCG
Organism: Pelotomaculum sp.; assembly: GCA_003489345.1. Lineage (GTDB taxonomy): Bacteria > Bacillota > Desulfotomaculia > Desulfotomaculales > Pelotomaculaceae > Pelotomaculum_C. The sequence goes on from DNIT01000221.1 coordinate 19,076, forward strand.
AGCTTAAGCCGGGTGAGGTACTGGTTGAAATAGCCGGCTGCGGCATCTGCCGCTCCGATATCAGATACTTCTACGGCTGCATGCCGATGGTGACGCCACGGACATTAGGGCATGAAATTAGCGGCACCATCGTTGCCGGGGATACCGCTCTCATAGGTCAAGAGGTCATCGTCCCTGCGGTTATGCCGGACAATACCTGTCCTATCTGCCAGGCAGGGCGGGAGAACCGGTGCCTATCGGCGAAGATACCCGGCTATACTATGGGCATCTATGGCGGCAACTCCAGCCACATAGCTGTGCCCTCAGCGGATCTGTGCTTCATCCAGGAGAAAAAGGGCATACCGCTTTCGCACCTCGCCGTTGTCGCCGACGCTGTCGCTTCTGCCTATCAGGCGACAAAAAGAGCGGAGGTGCAGCCGGGAGACCTGGTGATTGTTGTCGGCGCCACGGGGGGCGCGGGTATCTACGCTACCCAGATCTGCGCTGCGATGGGCGCAAAGGAGGTCATTGGCATTGCCCGTAACCAGGCCAAGCTCAAGAGGGCGCTTAAATTTGGCGCCACCCACGTCATCAGCAGTCTGAATAAGACTGCCAAGGACGTACACAACGAATTTAACGCCTACTGCATGAGTAAGGGGATATCCCCCTTTTACGGCTGGAAAATTTTAGAGTGGACGGGTGTCGCGGAGGGGCAGGAGATTGCCCTGGAGCTACTGCCTTTTATCGGCAAGCTGGTGATCGCCGGCTACGGGATGCATAAGAACGAGTTCTCCCTATCCCGGCTGATGGCGCTTGATGCCGATGTTGCCGGCACTTGGGCCTGCCTGCCTAGGTACTACCCGGAAGTCCTCGACATGGTGCTCAGCAGGGCAATCCAAATTGAGCCATTTATAAAGATCATGCCGATGAGCCGGATCAAAGAAGCTTATGAAGAAACGCGTCGGGGGAGCATGATGCATAGAATTGTACTAACCCCCGATTTTTAGCCGAACCGGATATAAATATGAATTAATTTTAGAAAAGAAATTATGGATAGGGGGTTAAGAGTGGAGAGGTATTTATGGAATTTAGTAGCGTTAACTTTTATTATTCACTTAATAGATACACTTTCTTACTCGGTCAGACTAAGCGCAGTTAAAAGCGGACAGTTTGCGTTATCGACCTCCCTTTTCAATGTTTTTGTGCTCATCTCGCGAACAGCCAATATGCTGCAAGGCCCTTTAATTGGAGGGCTAATCGGTGTAAGTATTGTAATGGGCGTTGATCCGGTTAACGAAATAAGCAAAGTAATATTTGCTTCGACAGGCGGCACATTGGCCGCGATCATTCTGATCCCAACATTTCTCAAGGTTTTTCACGCCGCAGTAGCCAGGCTGGAGTCAACCGGCTCACTACCTTTACTCGTAATCCAGGGACTCAGTATCAACAATATAAAGCTGATTGCCAAAAAAAGTATATTGCCATCCAAACAGACCTTTGAAAGTATTCGGTGGCACGATATACCCAAGAGGTTACTAATTTTCAACACATTGCTTACTGCAATTTACACTGTCGGGGTGCTGGCCGCTTTCTATTCTGCAACGCTTGTTGCTCCGGAGTATCAGCTGGCGGCTTCTTCGTCCTCAGGAATGATCAACGGAGTAGCTACAATTTTACTGACCTTAGTTGTTGATCCCAAAGCCGCAATCATTACTGATCAGGCGTTTAGGGGGGGCAGACCGTACAGCGATGTAAAAACACTGGTTGTTTTATTAATCGGTACAAAATTGCTAGGTACGTTATTAGGGCAGATCATTCTAACGCCCGCTGCAAATTTGATAGCGCACTTTTATCAATAGGATTCTTTACAGTGCTCCAAGAAACGAAAACGCAACGGGTACCGTCTTGTGTTTGAATATAATAATGCTATAATTATGTACAAGAGAGGAGGTGCCTCTGTGCCGCAGATCAGACCGATTACGGATTTGAGAAATACCAACGAAATCTCGGACATTTGCCACGCCAAGAAAGAGCCGATTTTCATTACAAAAAACGGGTATGGCGATCTGGTAATTATGAGCATTGAAACTTACGAAGCCATGCTGGAAGAACGGGAGCTTGACACCGCCATCGCGGAAGCCGAAGCCGAGTATGCGTCTGACAGCCAGCTGTTCGATGCGAGGAAAGCCCTCTCCACATTAAAGAGGCGGCACTTTGGATAAATACGCCGTAAAATTGCTTTCCCGTGCCTATCGGGATTTGGAAGGCATCTATGCCTACATTGCCGAAATACTGCTGGAGCCGAGTTCTGCGCAAAAACTGCTGGACGCGCTAGAAGAAGCAATCTTAAGTTTGGAGGAACTGCCTCAGCGGGGCGCCCCAAGAAAAAACGGTGCGTATGCCAATAAAGGCTATCGCCAGCTTTTCATCAAGAACTTCACCGTGATCTACCGTGTTGACGCGGCCAAGAAACAGATTGTTATCGTGACGGTGCAGTATTCCAAAAGCCAATTCTGATAAAATCACATATCATACTCAAAAGCAGTCCATTCGTGGGCTGTTTTTGGGAATACGCAAGGAGAAATAGCCGGAGCCAGGAGACCTGCTCTGAAATCGCTCTGTCCGCCGGTCGACGGAGGCAAATTAATTGTGCGGGAAAACGAAAGATGCGTATTTGAAGAGGTATTATGAAAATAAACATATAAAAGATAAATGTGATAATAAGCCAGCCGATAACCATGATTATTCTCCATCATACTTAAGGTATGCTTGATGTGGCGAAATAGGACATAACAATGCAGGTTGCTTATATCACAATGCAGCCACATACCAATGAGCCTGGCTAAGAAATGCGGATACAGGGCGAACTTTCATCTGGAAAAGGATATTCATTGCCTTGCCAGCCACCTTACCTTCCACACATCATTCTCTTTCATACAAGCCCATGGCTCCCAGTCATAATAAAAAGTAATATTCCTAAAGCGGGTTTCATGGGTCAAAAAGACTACCGCAGATTCCTCGGAACGCAGTATATAATCTTCTATTTGGTAACTTATTAAAATGGATGTGTCACCTTTTAGCTCCTCGCAATACCGTTCGTAATTTATATCAGATGGTACCTGTAATAATCTATATGTAGTTGCATAATCATTATTGATTTTAGCTTGCAGGTATTCATTTAAAACATCGGATGGAAGGTTCCCGTTTTTATCCTTGGAGGATGAAGAATATAGCTGTTCTTGTTGTGACCTGTTTCGACTTATTTGAAGGCTGATAATTCCTCTTAGATGCTCTATGCGCTGGTTAAGACCAGCACTTATTTTAATTTCTTTCTGCAAAATGCTATACAAATAACCATTTAAGAGCAGAGAAAGAACAAAGATAGCTAAAATAGCTTTTTTTAGCATGGAAACCTACCTCTTTATACATTATTTGCCTAGAAATGCATTCACATTAAGACGAATGAAAACGGCTTTTGGATCCATAAATTAGAAAAATATTTAAAAAAACTTTTCTAAAAAAGGATCCTAAACAAACTTTTAGACGTCATTAATGTAGTGAATTTTTTAAAGGGAGAATGGCTTGATGAGGTTTAAGAAGTGTGCTTTTTTTGTACTGCTGGTGGTTGTTTTACTTGCGGCAACCAGCGTTGCCTTTGCAGCTGATCCCGAAACTAAAGCGCCCCCGGGAGCAAACGAGCCATTCAAAGAAGCAGGCATTGAGTCCTTGCTTTACCTGCAGGATTGGGGGTGTGCGACATAAATTATGCGGGTGACGGTTACCTGAATATTACCGGTTTCACCCAGGCTCGGCAGACAGTGGATTACATCATGGTCAGGCTGTATCTACAGCGTTGGGACGGCAGCAATTGGGTCGATATGGCGAGTTGGCCCTTTGAGCGGTATGCAGGCTCATATGTAGCCGGGGCCAAAGATCTGCAGGTGACAAAAGGATATTATTACAGGGCAAAGGCTGCGCATGGCTTGACCGAAAATGGTTATAACGAGTCGGCGTCATCTTATTCCGGATATATTTATACGAATTAAATAAGGACGCGTTAGGCGCCCTTTCACATGGATTCGATTATTTTCATGGCATCTTCTTTCGGGATAGCTCCCTCCAGCGTATAAATTACACCCTGTTTTATCCAAAAAAGTTTTATCGAATTATTTTTAAATGTGACAAGCTTGCCGTTGTTTTCCCCGGCAATAAAATCTTCTACGGTGGTGTCTTCCATGTCGTAGCCGTACCCTTGCGCGTATCCACCGGGTGAGTTAACCTGCGTAAACAAGAAGTAACTTGCATCAGAACCGGTAAAACGTATCGTAACTTTTGCAATTGGTTTTACCATTTCCTGAAATTTGACCGTATCAAGGGTAAAGCCGGGAGGCAAATATTCAGGAATCGCTAAGGGGTAAGGAGAAACTGCCCTTGCTTCATCTATTGAAACGGTAATTTCCTGTCCAATCTCAACTTCCCTGATTCCTTCACCGGGCGGGGTCTGGCCGGGTTCATTATGTTTGTATTCAGTCTGGATATTCATCTGGGTGCCGCTGAGCAGGGTCTCAACAATATTCACTATTTTTACGCCTAACGCCCTGGCCTTTGTTGGGAAAGAGACGGAAAGGGTTCCGGCTAATAGCAGCATAATACCTGCCGCTATGGCCAGGCGCATAGGCAATAGATTTTTACTTTTTCCTGCAGGATGCTTTAGGATATCGGACTGCTGCTCTTGCAGCTTTTTTTCAAAATGCGTCCAGGAATCTTCCAGCGGGGGAGGAGCAGCCGATTCAACCATTTCCCGTACGCTATCTTGAATTAGTTTTTCCAATTCAATGCCGGAAGGCTGCTTCATGCTACTTCACCCCTTTCCGGTCTGGTAAACCGCTCATATCTTGGCGATTAAGATTTTCCGGAGCTATTATTTTCCTTAATTCTGCCCTTGCTCTAATCAGGCGGGATTTAACGGTCCCTAACGGTATATCGAGAATCTTACTTATTTCTTCAATTTTCAGGTCCTGATAATATTTAAAATAAATAACTATTTTATAATCTGGTTGAAGGCGCTCGATATACTGTTTGATCGTTGTCTTATCTTCATTAGCCAGTAGGGTTGTTTCCGGGGAGACCGTCTGATCGTCCGGGCAATCACCCCCGGTCTCGGCGAAAAACCCGCTCCTGGAGCGGTGGCGGATGATATCCCTGGCTGTGTTGGAAGCCATACGGCATAGCCAGGCTTCCAGTTTTGAGGGGTCTTCAAGCTGTTCGATTCTGTTTGGAAATTTCAAAAAGACTTCATGGACGGTGTCTTCAGCCAGGCTTGGGTCGGTGGTGATAAAAAAAGCTGCCTGATAGACTGATTTAAAGAAAAGCTCGTAGACCAGCCGTAAAATTTGCATATCACCGTTTTTTAGTTTTTGCACAATTGTTTCTTCTTTCAAATTCCAAAACCCCTCCCTAGGCTTTTCCGGACAGGGAAGGCTGCTTTATCCGGACGGCAGCCTGGCGATCATAGTCTCCCTGCTGCTTTAGACCCATGGCTTTGCGTCCCCGACTTTCGTACGGGTTTGCCTTTTCTTGTTAATTATGGATTCTACAAAGAAACGACTTATCCCTCTAAGAGTCGAATAAGTTCGGCGGAATAATCATTGTTCAGTGAGCTAAGAGAAATAAAAAGCATGTTGAAAGAAAAAGATTATTTGCCTTGACCAGGGTATGGTCCTAAGCCTAATTGATTGTTTCCCCCCAAGATAAGGCAAGCGAGGTGAAAATTTGAGGAATAAAAAAGTATTTATAATAGCAATAAGCGGTATCATTGCCATTTAAAGGGTGTGCAGGACTGTGTTTTCTTGGACAATAATAACTTGTTTGCTGTTAGGCTGGAAGGTGAACCACTGTCTTCTTTCCGTCCCGCTCTGGTAAACCTGGAGGGCTACCCTCCCGGGATGATACCGGGTCTTGAGAAGGTGTTTGATGTGTCAAAATAGGGCATAACAATCCAGGTTGGTTGATTCTATTCATAATGCAGCCACATACTAATGATTTTTTTTGATAAACTTCATAGATCACACGATGCTGATGGTTCATCCGTCTTGAGTAAGCGCCTATTAAATCACCTGCGAGTTTTTCATACGGCGGGTAATCGGCAAAGGGATTTTCTTTCAAGGTTTTCAAGATCGGGTTGTTGCTCTTGCAGTTTTTTTTCAAAACGTACCCAGGATTCTTCCAGCGAGGGAGGAGCAGCCGATTCAACCATTTTCCGTACGCTATCTTTAATTGATGATAAAAAATATAACCCTTTATAGAACTTTTTGGCTGTTTTTGGTGAACCTGCCTTGCTGCTTTAACCGTCATATATAAAAGATCGAATTTTTTGATCTGCCGGGAGTATGACGGTATTATTGTTTTACTAAACCAGAGGATTCTTCGATTCCCAAAAGAATAATCCTTATGGGTTGGCAAAGATAAGAGGGCAGCAGGTGAGCGCAGTGAAGCGAAAAAATTTCTACTGGTCGGTGGCCCTGGTAAGCCTTGTTATTGGGGTCATTCTAGCGCTGCAATTCCGCATGACCAGGGACATACAGCACAATGAAGCGATCCGGAGAACGCAGGAATTAGCAAGCCAGGTGGACCAGTTAAAAAAGGAGCACGATGTACTTCAACCGCAATTAACAAGGATGCGCGAGCAGCTAGAAGGTTTATCCACGGGACCCCTTGCGTCTCAAATGAAAGCGGAAATGGAACTGGCGACAATTTTTTCCGGTTTAACCGAGCTTACCGGCAGAGGCGTGGAAGTGACCTTAAAAGACAGCAATGTCTCACAGAAACTCACCGACAATCCCAACCTGTATATCGTACATGATGAAGACATATTAAAAGTAGTTAACGAACTCAAAGCGGCAGGGGCCGAGGCTATCGCGATAAACGGCCAACGCCTGGTAGCCGGCACTGAGATCAGTTGCAGCGGTCCCGCCGTCAGGATCAACAAAAAAGCTCTTGTTCCTCCTTTTGTCATAACCGCCATAGGCAGCCCTGAAACCATGGAAGGCGCCTTGAAAATGAGGGGCGGGGTGGCTGAGTACCTGCAGTTTTTTGGCATCCAGTTTTCAGTTAAAAAGCTGGAGCAGCTTACAATTCCCGCTTATTCCGGAAGCCTCAAAACAGATTATATTATTGAAGCGGATGCTGATACCGCTTTGGCGCAATAAATTTTAGAATAGTGTAAAAGAGAGGGCTTAATTTGAAGAGGGCTTTTATGTTTTCTATCAGCTTTGTAACCATTGTGCTGGGGATGATGCTGGGCGTTCAGTTTCGTACTACCAGCAGCGCCGGCGATAACGTTGTGCCCCGGGACAGAGAACAGGAGTTAGCCCTGGAGAAAAAAAATCTGGTAGGGGATTTGTATAAGCTGCAGGTAGAGATTTCAGAGCTGTCTACCAAACTGGAGCAGGCCGGGATAGGACAAAGAGAGGCGGATGAGGCGCTGGAAAAAGAACTTGACAAAATAAAACGGTTTGCCGGCTTAGCACCGGTGTCCGGGCCGGGAGTGGAGCTGGTTGTGAAAAGCCGCATGGAGAAGGCCGGACTTGGCGCCGCCGATGTTCCCATTATCGCTGACGAACAGCTTTTAAAAATGGTTAACGAATTATACAGCGCCGGCTCGGAAGCTGTCGCCATAAATGGTCAGCGGATCACGGCTATCAGCGAGATACGCCTGGCCGGCAACCACATCAACGTCAACGGGACCCCATTATCAGCTCCTTACCATATTTCCGCCATTGGCGACGCTTCCGCTTTAAAGAGCAGACTGGAGTTGAAAGGAAGCCTTGTCGATATTTTAAGAGAGTCTGGTATTTCCATTGAAATAGAGGAAAAAAAAGAAGTTGCAATACCTGCTTATATAGGTGAATTATACTTTGAACATGCAAAGCCTGTGAAAGAAAAGACTTGATCGGCATTGTTATGAGCTGATTTCACATGACCGGTCATGAAATCATCCGATGAAAACGCATAAGCGTTTTTAAGGATAAGCTACCTGCAAAAAAGATTCTTAAAATCATTTGACAGTGGTATTGGTTCAGTTAGCTCAGTGAGTCGGGGGGCGATCCCTTGACTCACTGAATATTTTGTTCAAGCAGGCGGTCGTCTAATGCTATTTATGAACCTGTCTGTTCCCTGCAACGTCAAAAATATATAGAAAGGTAAAGTACGGAAGCGGGCTAGAAAATATTGTATAATAAGGATAAGAGAAACAAACCAAAAAGAAATATAGTAAATGAATAATAAGACGTATGTAAACAGGCCGAAATTTCATAATTTTGGGTCTATGGCGTTTGCGGTGCAAAAATGGGGAAAGAGCATAAATCAGTTGATGACACAAGGGATGATTGGGCGCCCAAAGTAAATATCAGAGATGAGGTGTGATCAATGAAAAGGTCATTGTTGGTTCCATGCGGTTTGGTTTTGTTTCTGCTCCTGATTGCTGCAAGCGGCTGTACCAACCAGGGAAAAGCATCTCAAACACCGGGTGTGATCACCTCCAAGTTTGCCGCCTATGAAGAGGTGGCGGTAAACGCAACGCCGGCTGTAAAACCTTACCAGGTTGACCGTGACCTGGGCAATATCACCAACAAAGATATGTTTCGCCTGTCCCCGGCGGCCACAGACCTTTTAATCCAAAACGGCTTTGTGGTGGTTCCCACCAGCTATGAAAAAGAATTTTTTTCACTCTATGAAAGAAACCGCTACGAGCTGGTGCCGCTGTTTGTCACCACCGATTCGGTGCTCCATAACTACCATTTATTCTTCGATCACCTGCTGCGAGTGGTTGAGACCGAGAAACTCGCGCCGGAACTGAAGGAACTCAATAAAGCGATGCTTGCCCAGGCGCAAAAGCAGTACGAAGCCCTTAAGGGTACTGACTGGGAAAATGCCGCCAGGCGGAATATCGGCTTTTTTGCCGTGGCCGGAAAACTTTTAGACCCGGGCGTGCCGGCGCCGGCGGTAGTGAAGAGTGAAGTGGAAAACGAGCTGGCCTTGATTGAAAACCACCAGGGCATCGCAGTCTCACCGCTGATGAACATAGGCGGGAGCGGTGACGCCGGCGAGCCGCTCCGGGAGGATTACTCACAATA
>DNIT01000221.1:28279-34632 GCA_003489345.1 Pelotomaculum sp.
ACAATACATACCAAGGGGACATTACGAGAGGACCGATTTGCTGCAAGCTTATTTTAAATCCATGATGTGGTACGGCAGGCTGACCTTCCGCGTGAAAAATGAAGACGAAACAAAGTCGGCTGCCTTAATCACCCTGGCCTTAAACCAGGGAGAAAACAGCCGGATGTGGGACAGGATCTATACCACCACCAACTTCTTTGTCGGTAAAAGTGACGATATCTCCTACGACCAGTTTAAAGAACTGGTTGATAGAATATACGGCGCGGACACCGGTCTGCAGACGGTGGTTGACGGTCCTGAGAAGTGGAACGAATTCTTAGCGGCTGCCGGGGAGCTGGAGCCGCCGGCCATAAACTCCATGCCCGTTATTGACGCAGCATCGCCGGCTGAACGGGAAAATGAGACCAAGGGCTTTCGTTTCATGGGGCAGCGATTTACCCTCGACGCTTCTGTGTTCCAGAGGCTGCTTTACCCGGAAGTCATGGAAAACAGCCAGGGTGAAATGCGGGTGCTGCCCAAGGGGATGGATATTCCTGCCGCCATGGGTTCAGCCCGTGCTTATGATATTTTAGAAGCGAGCGGAGATACAGCTTACCGGAACTACCCGGAAAACATGGCCAAAATGAAAGCCTATATCGCCGATTTGAACCAGGAAACCTGGATCCAAAACCTCTACTGGAACTGGCTGTATACGCTTATGCCGCTGACCTGGGAAAAACCTGGGGGGTATCCCTCCTTCATGCGCAATCCGGCCTGGGAAAGAAAGGAACTCAATACCTATCTGGGCAGCTGGACGGAGCTGAAGCATGACACCATTCTTTATGCCAAGCCGGTTTACGCTGAGGCCGGAGGCGGCGGAGAGAATATTGACGACCGCGGTTATGTGGAGCCCAACCCCGATGTTTACGCCCGTCTGGCCTCTCTGGTGAAAATGACCACCGACGGCCTGCAGACGCGCGGGCTTTTGAACGACAGGGATAAGGAGAGCCTGGAAAGGATGGAGCAGCTGATCCTGGCCTTAAAAACTATTTCAGAAAAGGAATTGGCCAATACCCCTTTGACCGATGAGGAATATGACTTAATTCGCTCCTATGGCGGTCAATTGGAGCACTTCTGGCTGGAGGCCCTGCGTGACGAGGGCATCGACCATCGCTCCGCAATTTTTGACCGGCCGGCCGCCCTGGTGGCGGACGTGGCCACCAATCCCGGCGGCGGACAGGTGTTGGAAGAAGCGACCGGCAATGTATTCGAGATCTATGCTGTTGTTCCGGTGGACGGCAAATTGCGGATCGCCCTCGGCGGCGTATATTCTTATTATGAATTTCCCTGGCCGCTGAACGACCGCTTGACCGATTCCAAGTGGCACAGGATGATCAATGACGGCCAGGCTCCCCCGCTGCCGGGCTGGACCAGCGACTTCATTGCGCAGTAGCAGTAAATGAAACGGTTTTTGATCATCACCATGATCATTGTGCTTGGCTGCCTGGGCTATCTGGTCCAGAAAGATTTGCCGCCAGGAGCCTGGGGCAATAGCGACCCGGAAAAAATTTTCGCGGCTTTTAAAGCGAACAAGCTGAAGCTGCCGATCAGGACGGAGCCGGTCTGCCTGGTGGCTGTAGGGGATATTATGCTCTCCCGGGGCGTGGCCGGAGAAATCAAAGAACACGGGGGTGATCCGCGCCACCCCTTTTTACAGATGGAAAAATACTTGAAGAGCGGCGACGTTGTATTTGGCAACCTGGAGAACCCGATCACGCCGGGCAGGGAGATCATGATGCCGGAGATGACCCTGCGCGCCGATCCGGGAGTGGAAACAGCCCTGAAAGAAGCCGGTTTCACGGTTCTTTCCCTGGCCAACAACCATTTGCCGGATTTTGGCTCCCGGGGCGTGCTTGATACCGTACAATATTTGAATAACGCGGGTATTGGGCATACAGGTGCCGGGGAAACGGAAGAAGAGGCTTTTGCCGCGGAGTTTATGGAAGTAAAAGGGGTGCGGCTGGCTTTCCTTGCTTTTACCGATCCGGCCATTGTCCCGGATTCCTATCCGGCCCGGGCAGATCACCCCGGCGTTGCCTTTTTCGACCAGGAAAAGATGTGGGCGGCCGTACGTGATGCCGGGGAGAAGGCGGATTTTGTAGTGGTGTCCATGCACGCCGGTACGGAATACGAGACCCAGCCGGACCTTGCGCAAACCAGGTTGGCCCGCCTGGTTGTTGACGCAGGGGCGGATCTTGTACTGGGGCATCATCCACATGTGATCCAGAAAATAGAGAAATACAAAGGGAAATACATCTTTTACAGCCTGGGCAATTTCGTTTTCGATCAAAAATGGTCCCGGGCTACCCGCGTTGGGCTGGCGGCCAAAATATTCATCACCCCCGAAGGGGTGGAGAAGTTTGAATTACTGCCCGTTTTCATCAACGACCAGGACCAGCCGCAGGCTTTGGAAGGGGAAGAGGCTGAAATGGCCCTGGAAAATACCGGATTAAGATTGGAAGCTACGGCCATCCCGGTCTGGGATCAGGAAAGCCTGGTTTTTAAGGAAACCAGGCGGTATGTATGCTATGCCCGGAAACCTTTGCCGGAGTCCAGACTGGCGAAAGACCTGCAATTTGACCTGGATTGGGATGGTATAAACGAGGATTATCTTTTGCAGGACGGCAAATTAAAGGTCGTGACCGGCGGTCAAACAATCTGGGAGTCGCAGGATGACTGGTGGGTGGATGATTTTTTTCTGGGTGACGCCGACAATGACGGTGTATTTGATTTGAATATGCTGGTCTGGAAGTCAGGCAGTTTCGGCCGGCACAAGCCCTTCTGGATTGCCGCCGACGACCCAGGCGTCAAGAACCATCTGTTTATCTTTAAACCGGCCGCAGGCTCCTTTAAACCGATGTGGCAGTCATCCAACCTGGACCGGCCCAATTATGAGGCGGCCCTGGCAGATCTTGACGGTGACGGTAAAAATGAGCTGATTGTCACGGAAGGAGACTATACTGATCCCGCTAAGAGGGAAGCCGCCATCTGGAAGTGGAACGGCTGGGGGTTCAGCAAGATTGCTTATGGCGAACCGCAGGATCTTTGATTGCTATGGACTGGTTTTCATATTTAGCCTGTTGTTTTCTAATTTTTAAAGGATGTGGTGAAATGATGTCGTTATACCTAATCATTTTATTTGCAGTTGCAATCGGCCTGTTCTATCTTGCTTACAGGCTGTTAAGAGCAGAAAAAGATGTCGCTTTGGAGATACTGAGATATATTTTTGTCATTATTTTATCATATCTTGCGGTCTGCGCCATTATTGCCGCTCTGGGGCAAGTTATACCTACTGACAGGGGGATGGCAAACTTCTTTTAATTGGACAAATCGGTCATGGGGGTTAAAAGCATGGGCGAATTTCAAAAGCATGGCACGAAGGTAATTTTTCTGCTTGTAATGATATGTTCCCTATCCTTGGCCGGTTGCGGGACGGGACTAGGGGCGAAAGACCTTGCCGGAGGCGTGCAGGTTGCGTTACATGCAATGGAAAACACAGAATTCCCCGGCCGGCTGGCTGTAATCAACCAGGGAGACCTGTGGGTGCTGGAGGGCGGGAGGGAGCCGTTGCGCTTGACCGGCGACGGCTGCAGCAGTTCTCCCGCCTGGTCCCCGGACGGGCAATGGCTGCTCTTTTACAAATATGACCCGGCTGAAAAATGGTCGAGAAATTACTCTTTATGGGTGGCTCGCGCCGATGGCGGAGGGGTTTTCGGCATGGAGCCGGGAGGACAGGTGCTGAACGCCCGGTGGTCCCCTGCGGCGAACAGCATCGCCTACCTTACTGTAAAATCGGGTGAAAGTGTAAGGAGCGGCGAATTCAAACTGGCCGATGTCGGCGACAAAGGTCCCGGGGAACCGCTTTTATTGAAGGAAGCGTCTGAAAAAATAGTGAATTTTTGCTGGGTACCCGCCGGCGACAGGCTGGTTTACACAACGGCGGACGAAAATCCAAATATAAAAGAAAGTCCCGCCATCAAGGTTATGCCTGCCAGGGGAGGCGAAGCCGAAACGATCCTGGCCTTGGAGCCGGAATTTTCACCTGACGCAGGACATCCCCCGGGAATTTCTTCTTATCCGGGTGGTCTCAAGTTTTCTCCCAACGGGCATGACTTGATCTTTTTTAAATACCCTTCCTCTGCATCCTTGACTGCTGACGGGGTAAGTTTATATGTAACCTCAATAGATGGAGAAGCTCCCCGGCAGCTGGCAACCATGCTTGCTTACCCCGACTGGGTCGACTGGTATTGTTATGGTGACTCTGTGGCGTATATTGAAGGCAGCGGCAGGGAAGCGCAGTCCAACAAGCGCCTCTCGATCATGCCTGTTAACAGGCCGGACCTGGCGGTGACGGTGACTCCCGAGGGCTATGTGGACCGCGACCCGGCCTGGTCGCCGGAAGGAGCGTTCATCGCGGTAAGCCGGGCGAAATCTGCGCCGGAAATTAGTCAGCCCGAGGAATGGCCGTCGTCTGCAATCTGGCTGGCGCAGCCGGACGGTTCCGGGGCGAAAAGAATCAGCGACGGCGACGGGACGCCGGGATATTCCGACTGCCATCCCTGGTGGGCCGGGAGCGGCCGGAGCCTGATGTGGGTGCGGGTGCAGGGAGAAAAAGCCTCGATTTGGCAGTCCGGAGCGGACGGAGAAAATATTGGCCAAATTTTTGATGAATTGGATATACCCCAGGGCTATTACGGCGCCTATAAATGGGATGAGGTAGTGGCCTGGTATCCTGGCGGGTTTTATCACCCCCTTCCTTTTCCCGGCAACCAGGTGAGGGACGTCAGATCTATCGGCGACAGCTTTATACTGGTAGAAAAGGGAACGTCCGGCGACCATGATTTTTACCTCGATCACCCATCATTCAACGGTATGAAACACATCGTCTACTTCATTGAGACCGCCAAATTCAAAGAATACAAAGACGGAGAACTTGTGTTTACCGCCAGAGGGGGCAGCGATACCGGCAATTACCAATTTCCCTACCTGTTGACTTACAACCCCAACACGGAAGAATTAATAAGGGAGGAGCCGTTCCTGCCCTTGAACGAACAAGAAGATATTGCTTTCGGGAAGGACGGCTGGAAGCAAATTCTCACTAATATTGAAATTCAGGAATCGGCAGTTGTTTTTGATTTCCAGGCGGCGCCGGGAGAAGTACTCGCCGGCGGCAGCAGGCTGCCGTACACAACGGTCCGGTATAACCAACAAGCAAGTGATTTGGTATTCAGTTTTTTAAATGTGGAACCGGCCAACAGTTTGAAAGAAAAAACAATTATCGAGAGCCCGGGCTCACAATACGTCAAAGAGATCAGGCTGGAACAACTAACGGGCTCTCCCGGCGATGCACAAAACCCCGCTCAACCGCCCGTGGTCAAAATAAGCATAGTATTGACCGGGACGCCTCTGTATAAAGCTGAAGCGTCATTCTCCAAGGAGAGCATATATGCTGCCAACAGTTGTACGGTAAGATTCCAATAAGGGAGGTGAAAAATTGGGTCTGGAATTTAACGCTACCGTTATTGCTCAGATTATTGATTTATTAATACTAATTATCATTATCGCCGTTATTATTTATATAGTATTAAAATGTTTTTTCAAAAACAATATTTTCAACAAAATTGAAGCAATGGATCGTGAGCTTAAAGAAATTAGAAGGTTATTGGAAGAGAAAAAGCAATAAAGCCGGTGTATTAAGGAGGCAAGGGAATGCTGGAAGAGCTCAACAGGCGGTTGGTGGATGTAAAAGAGAAAATGAGAATAAAGCAGAAGCTTTTGACTGCTCACAATGATCTGGAGCAAAAGCTTTATGCGGAAAAATCAAGACTGGATGAGCTTGCGAACAGCTTGCAGAAAGAAGGCAAAGATGTAAAAAAGCTGGAGGGATTAAGTCTTACCGGCCTTTTCCTGGGTATATTGGGGAGTAAGGAGGAGCAGCTGGAAAAAGAACGGCAAGAATATCTCGCCGCCAAGCTGAGGTTTGATCAATGTAAAGATTCGATTTCGGCTCTGGAGGAACAGTTTGCGGATGTTAAGCAAAGAATCGGTCAGTTGAAAGATATAGATATGCAATATGAAGGTGTATTTAGAGAGAAAGAAAATTTTGTCTTACATGAAGGTAGTGCCGCTTCTCAAAAGGTCCTGCGGCTTTCCGAGGAGATCGCTGATATTCAATCTAATAGTAGAGAGTTAAAGGAAGCGATGCATGCCGGGGATGCGGTTTTAAAAGAAGTAAACGGAGTTATTGGCTCCTTGAGAAGCGCACAAGGCTGGGGAACCTGGGACCTGCTGGGCGGAGGGCTTCTCTCAACCGC
>DNIT01000221.1:34879-35083 GCA_003489345.1 Pelotomaculum sp.
CTCATAGTAGATTGGATTGTTCAATCCAGAATAAAAAATTCGCTGGCAAATGCAGTTTTACAGAGAGATAAGGTGGATAACATTTTGGAAGTTCTAAAACATACGCTGGCAAAAAGCGAACAAGAGCTGGAACGGTTAAAGAGAGAAAGAAAAAGCTTGATTGAAAGCATGTAGCTTTTTTGGCATATACATATTCAAACCAGG
>DNIT01000221.1:35243-38770 GCA_003489345.1 Pelotomaculum sp.
AAATTGCCTCTGCATCGCCCGGTGTTTCATCATACGTGGCGCCGTTGGCGGCGTGGGCAACTATTCTAAAGTCGTGTGGCATTTATACCAATTGCATAGCGAATAATCCCGCAGGTAAAGGAGGAGATATTTTTGAAAAAGGCTAAAGGCGTAGTGGTTGCCGTCCTGACAGCGGGTATGCTGTTGTCCGTGACCGCTTTGGCGGCGGGACAAGATGCGCCGGTGGTGGCGCGGGAAGTAAAAGGCGGTGTGGAAAGTGTACAGGTGACAAACGGGACGTACTCGCTTGACCAGGTGGAGTTGACTGAGTCACAGCGGCAAGCCTTGGAAAAAATCTATCAAATTGTGCCCGAGCTAAAGGAACTCACCGTGGAAGGAGTGTATGAAGAGGAGGAGGATGCTTGGAGCGTAACCTTGAGCAATCGTGCCAACGAGGCGGTGTCTGGTATTATGTGTACTCGTGCCAGTCTTTCTTTTAAAACCGGTACAAACGAACTGGTGCGGTTCGATCTCAGGAACCCGGATTGGGCTTCTTTAGAGCTCCCACCTGCCGATCTGGCCAGGGAAAAAGCTTATGAATTTGCCCGGCAGGTTCTGGGAGATAAGATCAAGGACTACCGGATGCGTGATGAAATAGGCTCTAGCGGAGGAGGGGCGGGGGACAGCGAAGGGAATAAGATAAACTGGACCGAGGCGGGAGTGCAGTTGGAGCGCCTGATCAACGGTATACCTATTTTAAACAGCGGCATTCGGGTGAATGTTGACGCCGCCGGTCATGTCACTCAATATTATACAGCAGGTTTCTATCGGACAAATGGCGAGAAAAAATACGATGAACCGGATCTTGCCGTGTTCCCCGCCCCTTCCCTGGCTATATCCGGGGAAGCGGCGGAAGAGATTTTTGCCGGGCTGCTGGAAATGAAGCTGAACTACGTTGGGCGACAGCCCTTGCAGTATCCAAGGTATCGCAGCGGGGAGACTGAAACCAGGCCGGTTTTGATATATGCTCCTTTGGCCTATGCGTCCATAGACGCTGTAACGGGGAAGCCGCTGGCCGATTTTCAACAACAGCCGCAGACCAGCCTGGTAAGCCTGACCGGAGAGGGTAAGAAACTGTTCGCCGCGACTCCCGAAGAAGCGGTCGCTCTGCTTGCCGCTGAGACGGGCATGGATATTGCCGGCATGAAGTTTAACGGGGTAGAAGAGACGGGGGAATACCTTGAGCCGGGAATGAAGGTGAAATTATACAGCTGGATGACTGAACCACAAACGGGTCAGGACGGTACGCCGGATTACGGCACAATGCGTTATGTGCATCTCAGGACTCTGGCGGACACAGGACAGGTTGTCGGCTTCAACCTGCAAGACGAAGCCGGGCGCGGCGAGGAGGCGACAGTATCCAGGGCTGCCGCCCAGGAAACAGCCATCCAATTTTTGCAAAGGTACCTGGACCGGGGCGCGGCCGAAATGGAAATGTACGTCTCCATGCCGCAGGAAGAAAGCATTCCCGAGTGGGTGGACCGGAGCAAGCTGGAAGGCAATGCGCAGCGTCCGCAGTATAATTTCCATTTCACGGGCACGCACCAGGGCATCCCGGTTTCGGACCGGGGGTACTCGGTCACTGTGGACGGACTTACCGGCGGGATTACCGCTTTTCACGACGGGAACAGCAGTTCATCCGTCACCCTCCCGGACAGCAAGAATGTTGTGACCGCTGAGGCGGCAAAAGCCGAATTTTTGAAAAGCCACCCCTTGCAACTGGTTTACCTCTGGCCCGAGTATTTTGGCCAGAAAGCGCCCGAGCCCGTCCTGGTTTACATGCTGGACAACAGTGCAGGCATAGAGTACATCGATGCTTTTACTGGAAAAACGGTGACGGTGGAGATGGATTAAATTACAATGAGATTTCTGTGCTGTGCAAGCGGTCGGGAGAACCGGTGCACCTGACCAAGAACGGCGAGGGCGATCTGGTGGTGATGGGATATTGAAGCATTTGCAAGATGCGAGAGCATGCTGCGCTTTCGGGAGAACCTGATTGCCGCTGAGGAAGGCCGGTTGAGAGGCAAAAACGGTTATTCTATTGACGAGGTATCCTCCATGATGAAGGCCGCTGTCCGAGAGGTACTGCATGGAAAGCGGGAATAAAAGATACATTGAATCAATACATGTCATAGGCCGTTACAGAAATGTGGCGGCTTTTACTATGCCCATTAAATTCTGGATGGGATACTCTTTTTTCCGTTTTTCATATCCTAAACAACGTCTGATTAATGAATTTCAAGGTTGTTTTTTGTTTCTGCCAGCCAGCGGGGAAGATGCCGGGTAAAAGCAGCATATGCGCTGGGCAGCGCATATGCCCGGCGCATCGCCTCCCCATCCACCCAAACACAGTTTGCTACAGGCAGGGCCTCTGCGGCATACACCAGATACCCGCGCATATGCCACTCCATATGGGTAAAAATATGCCGTGCGTCCGCCAACCCTTGCATAGATGCGGGGCGAATCCCCCATCCAGCCAACAAGGCGGCCACATCCTCCTCAGTAAGCCAGCCATCCAAATTGGGGAATTCCCATAATCCCGCCAGCAGTCCTTCTGCGGGACGCCGCCTGAGCAGCGTTTTGCCCTGCGCGGCCAGCACCAGTACTGTTTTTTGCTGCATGGCGCGGGGCTTTTGGGGAGACTTAACGGGAAGTTTGTCCGCCACGCCCTGCCGGCAGCCGGCACAGCCCGTTGTCACGGGACAGAGCTCGCAGCGGGGCGCCGCACCCGGCAGGCATACCAGGGATCCCAGGTCCATCATGGCCTGATTAAAGTCCCCCGCGCGTTCACGGGGAAGCATGGCTTGGGCCGCTGCGCGCAGGGTTTTCCTGACCCGCGGCTGTGCTATATCGCCCTGGCAGGCCAGCAAACGGGCCAATACCCTGAGCACATTGCCGTCCACGGCCGGGACGGGGATATGATAGGCAATGGAAGCGATTGCTCCGGCGGTATACTCTCCAATCCCGGGCAGCTTCAACAGGTGCTGATAGGAAGACGGAAGCCTCCCGCCGTGGCGCTCCACAATGATGCGGGCTGCCTTTTGCAAATTTCTCACCCGGTTATAGTAGCCCAGCCCCTCCCACAACTTCAGCAGGGTGGCTTCCTCCGCCTTGGCCAGGGCAGGAATGTCCGGCAATGCCTTCACAAATCTATAAAAATATGGCAGTGCCGCCTCTATGCGCGTTTGCTGCAGCATGATTTCGGAAATCCACACCCTATAAGGGTCAGGCTGCTCACGCCACGGCAGGACGCGGGCGTTGTGCTCATACCATGCTAAAATCGGTTCCGCCAACTGGCGCAGCCCTTCGAGCTGCCCCGCTTCCGGCATGCCGGAACATGTTGCTGCCACAGTGTCGTTCACGTTTGACTCCTCTGCCTTTTCCACTGATATAATGCATACTAATTTCGCCGCAAACCCGCTCTATGCCTGCTTTTTAACTGTGCTTTCTTTTAAGACAGACCGTGTTATGCAGCGATCCGCTAAAAA
>DNIT01000221.1:38914-39265 GCA_003489345.1 Pelotomaculum sp.
GTTTTAATTCCTTATAGGTAGACTAAAAACTGGGTTAAAAGCTAACATAGCAGATGGCGCGACCTGTTTCAATTCCTTATAGGTAGACTAAAAACCAAGGAATCAATCGCCATGGCGATTGGCTACGAAAGGTTTCAATTCCTTATAGGTAGACTAAAAACAGCAATGCAAGTAAAGTAAAAGAAAGTAAAGTAAAGTTTCAATTCCTTATAGGTAGACTAAAAACCGCAGTATGAGTGGGAACCGCCGCGACTTGCCACAGGAGGTTTCAATTCCTTATAGGTAGACTAAAAACCCGTCAGAGGGCACAAAAAATAAGGATTTATCTTTTTATAAATCTCTTTTATTTTT
>DNIT01000221.1:39542-40817 GCA_003489345.1 Pelotomaculum sp.
TTGTAAAAAATAACCGAATCTTCTTCTTTTAGAATAATTCGCTCCAGCTCCATTTTGAGCTTTTTGAGATTGGACACAGAGATCTCTTCTCCAAAAAGAGTTCTGAACCCAGTGCAGGTACTGGCGCCATTTCTTGAGGACTTTGGAAACTTTCTTCTAGTTGACATCATAAACCAGACTAACAAACAATGTCAATCACCACCAATAACTAAAGTGTGTCCGTTCGACGATAATGTCATCAATGATTAAAGATTGTTACCACCGGGCATAACTTGTCCATGTTGAGAGAAACCAATAAAATCCTCTCAAAACCAGTCTCTAAAAGATACTTGCTCTTTTATATCGAGTACATACGTAACAGAAAAAGCTCCTAAAAGACACCTCAACCGGAAAAATATTTGTAAGAATTTTCTTGCTATTTGCTTGGCCCCGAATTAATATTGTATTAGATTATGAAATAAGGGGGGCGGCGAAATGCCTTTTGAGAACATTCTTTTTGCTCGGGAAGGCCCTGTTGCGACAATTACGTTAAATCGGCCTGATACTTATAATGCTCTCGCTCCGAATATCTCCAGCGAAATGATGGCCGCATTGGAAATGTGTCGAAAGGAACAGGAGATCAGGGCTGTTGTGCTGACCGGCAGCGGAAAAGCTTTTTGCTCCGGCGGCGATATCAAATATTTTGAGCAGTTTGCCGGGTCCAATCCTGCTGAGCCGGTACGCCGCTTGTTGGAGCCTTTGCACAGAATCGTGATGGATATACGGCAAATGCCCAAACCGGTGCTGGCAGCCATAAACGGCGCGGTTGGCGGCGCCGGTATGTCGCTGGCTCTTTCCTGTGATTTGCGCATTGCCTCCAGGCAGGCTAAGTTTAAACAGGCGTATACCAGCCTTGGTTTAACGCCTGATGTGGGGTGGAGCCTGTGGGTGGGTTTGCTGGCGGGGTTTGGTAAGGCTAGCGAGATGATTTTTCTCGATCCGGTTTACGATGCTGAACAGGCGCAGGCAATGGGTCTGGTTCATCGGGTAGTGGAGCAGGAAGAGCTCATGACCGCCTCTAGCCTGATGGCGGAGCAACTGGCAAGAGGGGCGACTCAGTCTTTTGCCATTGCCAAGGCCGGTTTAAATCACGCATTTTTAACACTCCTGGAACGGCAGCTGGAGGTGGAGCGCCAGGGCGTTCTCAGTGCTTCTTTAACCGGTGATTATCAAGAAGGACTGGAAGCTTTTCTCACCAAAAGAAAGCCTTCTTTTAAGGGGTTCTAAAAAATAAGC
>DNIT01000221.1:41070-47133 GCA_003489345.1 Pelotomaculum sp.
TGTTTTGTTAACATATCATTTATACACTTTTATAAAATTTTTATAAAGCCTTTAAAACCAGTTTAAAAACTTCCTCTACAATGACCTCATAAATAACAAGGAGGTCATTTTTTATGAACAAGATCAAGCTTCTGTATGATGTAATCATGACCATGAAAGACAAGGATTCTTGCAGCGGGAATCTCAAAGTGGCGGGCAAAAAGGATCAGGCCAGCATATTCAGCCTGGACAATGAATTTGAAAAAAACATGGCGGACGGCAGAACGAAGGCCAGGGTTAGCATGGAAATGGATTACGCGGGCAAGAAAGTAAAGCATGAAAGCAGCACTGAGTTTGACGGGCTGGGTTGCCACGGCGCCGGGGGGCATGGATTTATGAACCATATGTTTTTACGTCATGGCCACGGCCATTATCCGGGCCACGGCCGCATTGGGGACTGCGGCGACAGCAAGCGGTTCGGGATTAAGGCGAAACTTGCCAGACTGGCATTTATCCTGGATGTTTTAAACAGCCTGAAAGTGGAGGAAAAAGAAAATCAAAGCACGGTGCTTTCCCTGTCTTTTGACGAAATTTCCGGGGAAATGAAAAAAATTATCCATGAAAAAATGCTTCACAAGAAAATGCTGCATGAACAAGGCCAGGAGCGCGTATGCAAAGAATTTTCCGGCATGGGGGTTTTGACAGGCGGATTCAATGTTTTCATCAACAAGAACAAGGAAGTGGAAAAAATCATAGTAACCCTGGAGGGAACGTCGAAGGATGATTTAAATGAGCCGCACCAAATGAATTTGCAGGCGGAGCTTAGTCTGGTCTGGTGAATGGAGTTCCCTCGGCGGCAAGTCGTGATCATGGGGGTGGAGCAAGTGAGAAGACATCACCACAATTATGCGCATAGACATGGCGCCAGGCATGGCACGGCTTATATAGCAGTAAACACCAGGCTGTGCCAGGCCTGCTGGAAATGTGTGGCTGCCTGTCCCAAGGGTGTTTTGGGTAAAATGGATTTTATCTTTCACCGGCATGTACGGTTAATAAACCCGGGAAATTGTACCGGTTGCCTGGCTTGCGTAAAATCGTGCCCCGAAGGAGCCATTATATCTTTGAAGTGAATCTTGTTAACCTCGATTACATTGAAACCAGGGTATCCCAGAGGTGATGAGATATAAAAAATGTCATAACCGGTGTGAAAGAAAAGCTGGAAGCCGATCAGTATAAATTGACCGTTCGCAGGGAACAGGTTTTAAGAGTTCTGCTGGAAAACAAGGATAAACACCTTAGCGCTGAGGAAGTATACTATCTGGCAAAACGAAAAACTCCTGATATGGGTCTGACTACAGTATACAGGACCCTGGAACTTTTTCTTTTGAAGAATATCATTTATAGCCTTGATTTTGGTGACGGACGCAGACGGTATGAGTTTTATGGCTGGGTTTCGGATAACTACCCTCATTATCATCTGATATGTACACAGTGTGGGACCGTTATTGAAGTACATGAGGATTTTCCGGGGGGTCTGGAGAACAGGGTCGGCAAAGAGCTTAAATTTAAGGTTGAAAGCTGCCAGTTAAAGATCTTTGGAATTTGCAAAAAGTGTGCACTAAAAACGTTAAAGAGTCTGACCGGTTAAAAACCGGTCTTTCTCATGCAGCGCAGGGTTAAAAGAGCCGGGTAATTATTGTTTAACATTTTGTTATATAATGATGTAAAGCTGCAAAACAGGGTCAACGGGTGGTTTATATGGCGAATAAAAAAAATAATGCCAGAAATTTTTTTCGGGAACTAAGATATCAGCACAGAAGACACAAGGAGCATGACCGCATCTTTTGTAAATTCGATCGCCACCGGATGTATCACCGGGAATTTCACCGGATGCATAAATCCGTGAAATTTTTTCGCCCGTTCGCGCTGTTGTTCAACTTGCTGTTATTGTTTTTGTTGTTTAAGCTGGCCGGACTTAAGGTGATTGTGGTCTGTATCGCGATATTGCTGATTGCCAAAGAAGTTTTTCAGGTATTGTTTTTCCTGCGCCTGGAAAAAAGAGTTTTCCAACCGATTGAAGCTTTGAAAAACGGAGTGGAGGAGATTGCCCGGGGCAATTATGACGTAAAAGTAGAGTGTGCTATGAACAATGAGATCGGTCTTTTGGTGGCCTCTTTCAACGAAATGGCGCGTAAACTGGGAGAAAGTGAAAGAATAAAGTCTGAATACGAAGAAAATAGGAAGGCGCTGGTTGTCAACATCTCTCATGACCTGAAGACACCCATTACCTCCCTGCAGGGGTACGTTGAGGCTATACTGGATAAGGAAATACCGTCGGAAAACAAAACAAAATATCTAAAGATCATCCATCGCAATGTTGTTTACGTAAACAGACTGATAGATGACCTTTTCCTTTTTTCCAGGCTGGATATGCAGAAGCTGCAGTTTCAGTTTGAAAATGTTTCCGTACGGGCTTTTATGGGTGATTTGATGGAAGAATTCAGGCTTGAACTGGAAGAAAAACAGGTGCGGCTTGCCTATGCCGACAAAATGGAGCAGGATTGGCCGGTGCGCCTGGACCGGAAAAGAATGAGCCAGGCGATCAGAAATATCATCAGCAATGCCGTAAAATACGGGCCGGAGCAGGGTTTGTTCATCAAATCCGAACTATCGCAGCAGGGCGACCTTGCCTGTATTGAACTCAGCGACAACGGACCGGGCATACCGGCAGATAAACTGCCTCATATTTTCGACAGATTCTACCGTATTGATCAGGAACGCACCAAGGATTTGGGCAGCACCGGGCTGGGGCTGGCCATCGCCAGAGAACTGGTGGAAGCCCACGGAGGAAGCATTGCGGCTGCAAGCGAGGAAGGCCGGGGCGCATGCTTTAAGATTACACTGCCGGTTGCCGGGACTTGGGAAGGGGATTGTCAATGAAACGCATCCTGATCATCGAGGATGATCTGAATATCGCTGAACTGGAAAGGGATTACCTGCAGTTAAACGGCTTTAAGGCTGACATCGTCCAGGATGGAGCCCAGGGACTGCAGAGGGCTCTAACCGGTAAGTATGACATCGTCATTGTGGATCTGATGCTGCCCAACAAGGACGGATATGAAATTATCAAAGAGGCGAGGAAAAATCTGGATATCCCGTTGGTGGTTGTTTCGGCCAGGGGGGAGGATATCAGCAAAATCAGGGGACTGGAGTATGGGGCCGACGACTATCTGACCAAGCCGTTCAGCCCGGGGGAACTGGTGGCCAGAATCAAGTCCCATATCAAAAGATATGAACGGCTCAAGGGCAACAGCCGGGGCGCCTCCGAAGTGCTCACCCACGCAGGTCTGGAAATCCATACGGCGTCCCACCAGGTATCCGTCAACGGCAGGGAAGTCCAAATGACGGCCAAGGAGTACGAGCTGCTGCTGTTTCTGGCCTCTCATCCCAACATGGTGTTTTCCAAAGAACACCTTCTGTCGGCCATATGGGGAGACGATTACTTTGGGGATACGGCAACCGTGGCCGTGCATATCCAAAAAATAAGAAAAAAGATCGAAAAAGATCCGTCCAACCCGGAATTCATCGAAACCCTGTGGGGAACCGGATACCGGCTCACCAGCAACTACCGGGGATAGAGAGGCAAAACCGTCTGTTGCGCTTTATTTTCTCAGGGGCAGCAAAACGGTGGAAGATACGCCGTCTCGCTCGTTTTCCATGCTTATCCGCCCCTGGTGCATTTTAACGATTCTCTGAACAATGGCCAATCCCAGCCCGACACTCCCTTTCCGGCCTTTATGGAAAGGCTGGAACAGCCGGCTTAAGATATGGGGCTCAATCGCGGACCCGTCATTCCAGAAGCGGAGAGTCGCTTCTGATTGTTCATGGTTGACCGTCAGAGTAATCTCCAGGCGTGAAACCGCATGGCGCAGGTGATTGTCGATCAGGTTCTCAACCAGGGACCGCAGGGTGTCTTCATCCCCGTTGACCGTTGCCGGCTGGAGCTCTAACTGCCAGGTTATCTCCGGCCGCTGGAGATTCATGCGCTGGGCGACATCCTCAATTAGTTTGTCCAAAAGAATTTTATCCTGGGATATATTTCCATAAGCCAGGTAATCAAGGCGCGTCAGGTAAAGCAGTTGTTTAACCAGTTTTTCAAGCCGTTCTCCTTCTTCTTCAATGACCTGAATACTGCCGGCCAGATCTCCCTTGGGGTAAACCCCGTCCTGAATTGCCCGGGCATAGCTGCGGATGACCATGACCGGTGTTTTCAGCTCGTGGGATACATTTTGCAGCATGGACTGCTGCGCGTTATTCTGTTGGACGAGTTGCCGGCGCATGGTTTCAATGGAGTTGGCAAGCTGGCCTATTTCATCGCTTTGGTTTACAACCAGGGGCTCATGCCAGTGGCGGTTGGCAATGCGCTTGACATGCTGTTGCATTTGAACCAGGGGTTTGGTCAGGTAACGGGCTATAAAGAGTGAAGCTAACCAGCTTATTAAAAGTACAATGCCGGCAAACAGGATAATTCTGGACAATAATGTTGCTACAAAGTTGTCTTCTTCCGATTCTCTTAAGAATGTCACCTGATAAAGAGGCTGCCCGTAGGCCATGTCCTTGCGGATGTTATAACGATACTGGTCCGGCCCGCTGTGATACTCGTATAGTTGTCTGGGCTGCTGCTGGGATATCGCATTCTGCTTTAGTTGCTGATATAGAGGTTCCGAAAACAATTTTTCTGCCTGGTCGGGGAGGGTGGTGCCGTCTTCCAGAAGAATAAAACTGCGGATGTTAAAACCCCGTACAGAAAGATGGGGAGGCAGCTGTTCCCTTAAAACATTTCTTTGCACCAGGCCCGGCGGCTCCGCCAAGGTGGCGGTGAAAAAGCTGCGGATCAGGGAAGGCATTGACATGATTACAATAGCGTATAACAGCAGGCTAACCATGGAAAGAGCAAGCCATATTTTAACAGTCAGCGAAAGATTTTTCATTGTTCCGTCATCCTGTAGCCAAAGCCATAGAGGGTCTCAATACGCAGGTCGGGCAGTTTTTTGCGCAGCCTGCGCACCAGGTCGTCTACGGACCGGTCGGTGCCAAAGTAATCTTCTCCCCAGACATGGTTGATAATTTGCTCTCTGGACAAGGCCTTTCCCTTGTTTTTGGCAAAAAGCAAAGCCAGATCATATTCCTTGGAGGTTAGCTCTATCACAGCCCGGTCCTTGCGTATTTCACGCTTACCTTCTTGCAGGGTATAGCTATGCAGATTGATAACGGCATTGTTCATGTCAGTTGGCGGGTATACCCGTTCTAGGACGCGGTGCGTACGGATCACCAGCTCACGGGGCAAGAAGGGTTTGGCCAGGTAGTCGTCGCTACCCATTTCCAGGCCGGCAATGCGGTCGAAATCAGCGTCACGGGCAGAAATAAAGATAACCGGTACCCCCGGTGTTACTTCTTTAATCCGGCGCAGCAGCTTGTAACCGTCAATGTCGGGAAGCATGATATCTAAAATCCAAAGGTGCGGGGATCCGTTTATGGCCTGCAAAGCGGACTCCCCCTTTGTATAGGACCGGATCTCCCAACCTTCCTTTTCCAGGTAGGAAGTTAAAATCTGATTTAAGTTTATTTCATCCTCCACCAGAAAAATGCGAAACACCTGACAACCCCCCTTTGATAGTATTGTACCAAAAAAAGACTCTCTTCCAAAAAGAGAAGAGAGTCTTTCCTTATTATCTATTGATTAATTTCTGATAACTTATCAGAAAGCTGCTGGTTTCTTTCTTGCAATTGCGCTAAAAGCTGCGGCAGCAGTTCTACTATTTTTGACTCGTCATTTCCTTCAATCGCTTCTTTGAATTGGCCCATGAGGTTATCAGGTTCGGTCAGCTGTATTTTGAGACGGAAGGAGCGGCCCAGGTCAAGGCCGAGGCCTTGCAATTGCTCTTGGGCCTGCTNNTGCTCGCGGATGTCTTTGATTTGCTCTTTTTGCTCGTCGGTCAGCTGTATTTTTTTGAGACTGAAGGGACGGCCCAAGTCAAGGCCGAGGCCTTGCAATTGCTCCTGGGCCTGCTCAGCAGTAAGCGT
>DNIT01000221.1:47324-63416 GCA_003489345.1 Pelotomaculum sp.
GGAACGGCCCAGGTCAAGGCCGAGGCTTTGCAATTGCTCTTGGGCCTGCTCGGCGGTAAGCGTGCCGTCTTTCACCTGCTCACGGATGTTCTTGATTTGTTCCTTTTGCTCGTCGGACAACTGAGTTTTTTGCAGGCCGACAGGGGCCTTTTCCTTTAGTTCATTTGCCAACTGTTCCCGTTCAGCAAGAACACTCTCCCAATCGGAGAGGCTTTCCGGTGTGTATTTGCCAACCACCTCTGAAATCTTGCTATCTTCTAACTGATTTTTTGCGCCACCAAAGCGCAGGTGATTGACAAACCCGGGTTTGAATTGAACATCATCTGTTGCCGTTGTGTTATCAGCGGCAAAAGCGGCTGAAGGCGCCAGCACTGACAAGGCCAAAGTGGCAGAGACGACTTTTGCTTTCCAACTTTTCACATGCATTCCCTCCTAGGAATATATTTTTAGTGGGCACGCTAAAAGTGTACAAAAAAATTGTGGAGCAATTATCAAGGAATTGTGGGAAATTGTGAAAGCGGACAGGAAATATGTGCAAGTCATATTTTTCTTATTTGAACCAAGATGGGATATGCTTTACAAATTGACCGCATTGACCTGCAACGCAGGTAAATTAACTACTTAAAAATTTTATTGTTAATGGACCGTGTGCGATTGAAATGGCACCAACTTGCATAGTATTGAACTGGATTTTAAATTGACAGGTGGATTGTAAGCGCAAAGAGGAGCCGGAGTAAATATTCTCCGGCTCCTCTTTATGGTATTCCGTCATTATCCAAGTATCGCTTGCAGATCCGCTTCCGGTGTGCTGATGGGCTTGATGTTGAATTTCTCGACCAGGACGTTGAGCACATTCGGAGAGATAAACGCCGGCAGGGTGGGACCAAGGTAGATGTTCTTCAGGCCTAACGACAGAAGCGTCAGCAGGATGCACACGGCTTTCTGCTCATACCAGGAGAGCACCAGCGTCAGGGGCAGGTCGTTTACCTCGCAGTTGAAGGCGCCGGCCAGGGCCACGGCTACCTGAATGGCCGAATACGCGTCGTTGCACTGGCCCATGTCCATGATCCGGGGCAGGCCGCCGATTTCGCCGATGTTGAGGTCGTTGAAGCGGTACTTGCCGCAGGCCAGAGTCAGGACGATGGTGTCTGCAGGTGTCTTTTTCACAAAATCGGTGTAGTAGTTGCGACCTGCCCTGGCGCCGTCACAGCCGCCGACGAGGAAGAAATGCTTGATGGCGCCGGCTTGCACGGCTTCGATGACCTTGTCGGCAACGCCCAGCACGGTGTTGCGGGCAAATCCGGTCATGAGTTCAGAGCCGCCGTTAATGCCGGTAAGCTTCTTGTCTTCCGGCCAACCGCCGAGTTCGAGGGCCTTGTTGATTACCGGTGTGAAATCCTTTACGCCGTTATTTTCCGGTATGTGCCTCAAGCCGGGATAGCCGACCACGGAGGTGGTGAAGAGCCTGTCGGCATAAGAAGCCCTGGGCGGCATCAAGCAGTTAGTTGTATAGACAACGGGGGCCGGGATGCTGTCAAATTCTTTTTGCTGGTTCTGCCACGCGGTGCCGTAGTTCCCTTTCAAATGCGGGTATTTCTTCAGTTCCGGATAGCCGTGGGCGGGCAACATTTCGCTGTGGGTATAGATGTTGATGCCCTTGCCCTCGGTCTGCTCAAGGAGCTGTTGTAAATCAAGCAGGTCGTGGCCGGTGATCACGATAAACGGTCCTTTTTCGATAGTGGTGGGGACTTTTACCGGTACGGGATGCCCGTAAGCGGAAGTGTTGGCCTCATCTAGCAGGGCCATGCACTTCAGGTTGACCTGACCGAACTCCATGATCAGATCCAGCCACTCCGAAACGGTATGTTCCTCGCCGATGGCGCGCATGCCTTTGAAAAACCATGCCGTTACTTCATCATTTTTTTTGCCCAGCACATAGGCATGCCAGGCGTAGGCCGCCATGCCGCGTAAACCGAGAAGCAGCGTGGAACGCAGGGATGTCAGATCGGTATCGCCCTGCCAGAGTTCGTCAACGGCCAGGTCTGCCGCGCCGCCCAGTTTTGCTTTCTCGGCCTGCACAAGACTCTTGAATTCGTCGATGCGTTCACCGTTGAAGTTAACGTTGGTGACTGTCGCGAATAGCGCCTGCATCATCAGTTCGCCGGCTTCCCCGCCAGGATTCTTACCTTGTGCGGCACGGGCCAGTCCAACCAGGGCGCAGGTCAGTTCGTCGTGCTTGGCGGCGACTTCCGGCTGTTTGCCGCATACGCCCGACTTGGTGCAGCCCTTGCCGCCCGCAGTTTGCTCACACTGGAAACAGAACATCATTCATTCCTCCTTGTTGTATTTATACATTCAATCTCCCTTAAAGAACATGCAGGGATGATTATGAAATTTTCATTGTTTTGGACTGGGTGCTTTTACGACGAAGAATTCCAGCAGCTCATCATGCCGGTTTGCTACATTCATCTTGCTATGAAACGGGATTGTGATGATACTGCCGCCAGGGTAGTTATGTTCTTCCTGCCCGGTCAGCCGCAGCGTCATGGTCCCGCTGATGATTATCATATACACATTGGAATTGGTGTAGTGTTCGGGAAGAGCATCTCCTTTCGGCAAAATTATGTGATTGATCCCGGCATGATCATCTTCAAGGATTTTCTCTATCAGCTTTTGAGTGGATTTGGAAAAAGCATACTGTTCTTCAAGCATCATTTCTCACCTCCCTTGCACTTTATTAACCACCGTGATGCCGTCTTAATTTTCCACAATCCTTCCGTCGGTGGTGATAGTCACAATTCCCCAGGGTATCATTTTGCCGCTGTTTACCAACGCTTGTTTGACCGCGTTGGTGATGCCGCCGCAGCAGGGCACCTCCATGCGGAGCACGGTGACGCTTTTTATTTCGTGCGCTTTCAATATTTCGGTCAATTTTTCAGTATAATCTATATCATCCAGCTTCGGACAGCCGATGACGGTGATTTTGTTGCGCATGAAATCGTTATGGAAATTGGCATAGGCATATGCTGTGCAATCGGCGGCAACCAGCAGGTGGGCATGGTCAAAGTAGGGAGCGTTAACCGGCACCAGCTTGATCTGGCAGGGCCACTGGCGAAGCTGCGAGACCGGCGCGGTATGTTCCGCCGCGGCAGGAGCAAGTGCGGACGCCTCCGCCTCTTTTCTCTCAATGGTTCTGGCCTGGGAGCCGGGGCAGCCGCAGGCAAGCTTTTCGGGCATGGGATTGAACCTTGCGTCCATATGTTTTTTGACAGCCTCTTCATCAAAGGCAGCGGCTTCCCGCTCCTCGATGGCGATAGCTCCGGCCGGGCACTCCGGCAGACAGGCCCCCAGGCCGTCGCAATAGCTTTCAGACACCAGCCTGGCCTTTCCGTTTACCAGCTGTAGAGCGCCCTCGTGGCAGGCATCGACGCAGAGCCCGCAGCCGTTGCATTTTCCCTCGTCAATTGTGATGATTTTTCTTTTCACCTGTGGCACCTCCTTGTTAAACTTTGCTATATGGTTGAAAGGTGATGCAAAAAAATTAATTGAGCATTCATAAACGGGTTACTTTTTCTTGCTTTTGTAAATTTATTTTAATATATTTAAAATACAAAAACGGTAACCATGGTTACCAAAATCAAAGGTGAGGAAAAAATGTTTAATAAATGGATGGCTGTATTATCGAAATGCGCACTGTTTAAGGGAATAAACCCGGAGGACCTGAATATAGTGCTTTCCTGCCTGAGCCCGAAGGTGATTCGCTATGGTAAGAATGAATGGGTGACTGTTTCCGGAGAAAAATTCTCCGGTTTGGGGGTAGTCCTTGCCGGCGAGGTAGTTGTCGCCAAGGAGAATGCAGCGGGCAACAGGGTTATTATGGCAATTAATAGCCCCGGTGAGATGTTCGGTGAGATGGCCGCGTTTTCAGAAGATGGTGCGTGGCCTGCCTCGGTGGCAGCACGGGAAGCGTGCACGGTGATGTTTTTGCCGGCGGGGAAAATAGTGGGTAACTGTGAAAATGCGTGTGGAAGCCACAGGCTGCTGATTACCAACATGCTCGGCATTGTTTCCAATAAGGCGCTGATGCTGACCAGAAAGGTTGAATACCTGGCAATAAGAAGCCTGAGGGGGAAAATCAGTACATTTCTACTTGAGCAGTATAGAAGGAAAGGCACGGACATATTTATAATGCCTCTAAAACGCAATGAGCTTGCGGATTTCCTGAATGTCTCCCGTCCGTCCCTTTCACGCGAGATGGGCAGGCTGAGGGATGAAGGGGTGATAGATTTTCACCGGGACTCCATAAAAATTAAGCAGGTGGAGGCCTTGCGAAATATGACCGGATAGAAGAATGTCAAAAAGAATGGAATATATGGACTGTATTGGGGACAAAGCAATGGAGCAGTATAATAAACCTTTTTGAATCAAGCGAGCACAGTTCCTGCGCAGTGCCTTTTTTGTAATATCGGAATCAACCAGCGCAGGTGTTTTGACATCAGTATTAGTTTTTTTGCGCATTCCTCGTGACTTGTTCGAATAGTATTTATAATTTTTAGATTATATTAGCAGAGAGAGTAGATAAGAAACTATAACTGCACCCAAAACGCTAACAATCCAAAAGAATATGGNNCCGTCCCTTTCACGCGAGATGGGCAGGCTGAGGGATGAAGGGGTGATAGATTTTCACCGGGACTCCATAAAAATTAAGCAGATGGAGGCTTTGCGAAATATGGCCGGATAGAAGAATGTCAAAAAGAATGGAATATTGGACGGTCTGTAAATTAATTTCAGTATGTGTTATAGTAGACAAGGAAACAATGCTTCCAAGAAACCAAGAAAAGGGAAACAAGAATCTTTTTGCCTGAGGGAGGATAGAATAATGGTAGTACATTATGGTAGGGAGTTGAGCCCTATGGAAGTAAAAAGGATTAGGGTATCAGACAAAAGACAGATTACTATCCCAAAAAATTTTTTTGAAAAATTAAATCTAGGTGAAGAGGCAGACTGTATCTTTGACAAGGACAGAGGAGAGATTATTATTCGTCCGCATCTCAAAGACGATGATTTTAGTGAATTTATACTGGCAGACCTGATTAATCAGGGGTATGGCGGGAATGCTCTGCTTAGTGAATTTAAGCGTATGAAGAAGAGGATAAGACCAGCAGTTGAGAGAATGATTGAGGAAGCCGATCAGACAGCAGCCCAAATGAAAGGGACCGGCGATGATGAAATAAGTGAAATATTTGCCGACACGGAGGACTGACAATGCTCTCGGTTACCTTTCTTCCTCCGGCAAAACAATATCTTAAAAAGATAAAGGACAAGCGCTTAAAGAAGAAGTACGAAGAGGCCATAACAGAGATACGTAAGAACCCGGACATTGGCGGGTTTAAAACAGGTGATCTTGCCGGTGTACGCGGATATGATATTAAACATGAGGGCGTATCTTATGAAATCGCATATCGCGTTACAGTTAATGCACAGGGCGATGCAGTTGTAATTATAATGGCCGGAACCAGAGAAAATTTCTATGAGACGCTAAAGAAGTATTATAAATTAATATAATAGTACAGCATGATGGCGGTATGTGTGGAGTGTTCGCAAAAAAATGTTTGGAACCGCATATGTAAATTAAAGGAGCAGAATAAAGGAAGGTATGAAGGAGAGCAAACAAAGAAGAATATCGCCGACAAAGCCAAGACTCTGTTTTCTCGGAGGAGATACGCCGCCACCTCCATTCGGGACATATGCGACGCTGCGGGGTGCAGCAAAGGCAACTTGTACTACCATTTCAAAAGCAAGGAAGATTTGTTTCTTTATCTGGAGGAACAAACCTTTTCGGAATGGTGGGACCAGTTGGATACAATATTCTCTCAGTATGAATCCTTTACTGAAAAACTTTATGTTTTTGGTGATTTCATTTCCGGCATTGAAAGGCCGCTGAGAGAGAGTTTATTACTAAATCCTTTGAAAATGTTAAAAAGTTTATATCTGAAGGGATCGCCGATTGCGAGTGCAAAGA
The DNA here is from genome assembly GCA_003489345.1 of Pelotomaculum sp. Lineage (GTDB taxonomy): Bacteria > Bacillota > Desulfotomaculia > Desulfotomaculales > Pelotomaculaceae > Pelotomaculum_C. The sequence goes on from DNIT01000221.1 coordinate 53,347, forward strand.
TGAAAATTTATTAGAAGGTTAAGTAGGAAATTTTAGGGAAGTGGATATTCTTGGAAAAGAGTCGTGGGGTTTTCTTTCTCAGCTGGACAGAAGCTTTTCAAGACGGGTGGAAGCAGCCGGGGGTAAGGGGTGGAACCTGGACAGGCTTGAACGCTACGGGTTCGATGTTCCCGTCGGTGGCGTCCTTACGACCGGGGCTTACCAGAATTTTATCATTGAAAACAACCTGCTTGAAGATGCAGGGGCAATCAGCCGGAGTATATCCATTGGCAACATTGAAGAGAAGGAGGCCGAGTATAAAAGCTTTTCCTGCTCAGAGAAAAAATTGAGGCTGGACATATCCCCAAGTATATTCAGGAAGAATTAATCTCTAGGCTGAAAAATCTTGGAATACTTGATAAACCTCTGGCCGTCCGTCTTCGACCACTGCAGAGGACTCCGGCACGGCATCTTTTGCCGGCATCCACGCATCGTTCTTAAATGTTGGTGGCATAGATAACGTTCTGACTGCCATAAAAAGATGTTATGCCTCCTTGTGGATACCACGCATTGCCTACCGCCGAAAAATTGATGTCAAAGATAGTAAAGTGCTCCAGGCCGTGGTGATTATGGAAATGGTGGAAGCCGAGCGCTGGAGTCGGTTTTACCTGCGATCCACGCACCGACGGGAAGATGTCGTGCTGATCAGCGCCAATTTTGGCCTGGGTGAAAGCGTGGTCAGTGGCGCCGTCGAGCCAGACGAATACAGTCTGGACTATTGGTACGAATATTCATAAGGACAAACTTGTAAACTCGCATAAAATAAAGGCTTTACGGCACAAACAAGCGAATATTGCATTAATATTGGCACTTAAACGCCTTCTATCTCGTTTAAAATAATGAAAAAATGTGAACTATAGCTAAAAATACAGTTTTAACTTTATTGGATTAAAGAAGCAAAATATTTACCGAACCATTGCAAAAATAAAAAAGTCAATTGAACCAATTGAACAAATGAGCAGATGATTAATGTGAGTGAGACTAAAAATATTGCTCCAAAAAGGAGTCTGTATAGCCATTTTGTGAAAAAATCTTTTCTTGCCGCTTTAATCCATTCTTCTGTCGGATTTAGGCCTAAAAAAATATTAGTGGAACATCTATAATGAATATATATTTTTAACAGACGAATTTTTTGTTTTAACCATTTGAGATTATAGTTTGTCTTAATAGATAAGAGCTTGTGATCATATAACTCTATATGATCAAGAATCCGTGCTGTATTTCTAATATATAAGTGACTATTCAATGCTATATTGTTGTAGCATGAATCATCGCTCAAAAATAAGTTGTTAAGTTCTACTTCAAAACGAATCAATGAGTATGCTTCTAGATTTATTGGTATGGTTAGTACCTGTAGTTCGGTGTTTGATTTTAGATTGCTTATTTCAAAATTTTTTTCGAAACATTTTGCAAAACGTGTTTCAGTTCCATTGGAAAACAATGTGATTTTTCCTTTGGCATTTACAATACTTAAATCTTCATTATTATTGATTATTTGAAACGTATTGACCTTTTTATCACGTTTGGAATAAGAACTATTGTAGTCTGCTAATAAAAAATATATTCCTTTAAATTTGTTTGAATATAGTTTATATGGTTGATTATATCTATATAAATCTTCTTGAACATTTATATTTGATTTGTAATGGCTATATCTAAAAAGTATAAATAAACTAATAATTATTATCATTGCAAGAATTGAAATAGGGTATTTGTTTATAATCAAGAATATTATTTTATTTATTAAAAAGATATTACAAATAGCCAAAGACAATATTCCTACAATGATAAAAAATTTAAATACTCTTTCTCCAACTATAGTTTCTATTATTAACTTAATCTTCTCCATGGTTTCTTTCCCTGTAATAGCAAAATTTAATTTTCACAAATTGATTAAGAAAACACTCTGTTTTTTTATCCTTATAGACTTCTGATAAATATATAATATCACAAAATAAAAAACGTTCCTATAGTAAGATTACTTAATTCTATAGAAACGATTTTGGTGCGGGTGTTCATATTGCTATCCTAAGTTTTTAGTTTCATAGCATTGCAATTATAAAGGTGCATAATCCCAAACAATATAGTGGCGCTCTTTCTTAATCGCTCCACTACAGAAGCTTGCCGTGCTGTCACAGGCCTGACCTGAACGAGAGAAAACTTTTTGCCGTCAAACACCCACTCGATATCCTGATGCTGCTCTCCATATCCGAAGGAATCAAAAACGCGCTGGATCAAAAGATCCAGTTTACATATATTTTCATCGGTTAAGACCTTATTTGATAGGGCCCCGGCGGACTCGACAAATTCAGTTCCGCCAGTGCTCCGGGCAACGGTTTTCCCTTCTTTGCGGCCGAGCCTTTTTTCCTGCGTACCGCACCACTACGAAAGACCCTCGAATGTCAGAGAAAACATCATGTGGACTATAAGAAAAAATGCTGAGAAAATAGGAACTGGGGATTACTATGAAAAAACTATAAATTATATGAAGCACATAGGTGATACTCTGGAAATCGGAACAAAGCATCTTGTGTCTGAACTGTGGGCGCTGATCCAGGTAGCCGAAGGAATTATCCCTAATTATAAAAAAATTCGAAAACCGGACTTTGGTGTTGCTATACAAAACATCCTCGACAAGCAACTACTTAACTCTGTGCCCCGCGGGAATAAAGATTCAGAGATTATATCAGGGCTGGGCATATAAAGGACAGCCAGTTAATAACAGTCGACGGCGACGAGGGAAAGGTATATCTGCCGTCTGGTTGATTGTATTTGTCAGAGGATTTTCCATGTATCTTATATTGCTTGGTGTATCTCTTATAAATACTATATTTTTTCACTCGTTAATGGGATATGCAGCTGTTGTTTTTCATTAAAAAGTATTGTCCTAAAGGGTATTGCTTCTTATGAAATTAGTGCAATGAGTACAATGTTCAAAAGTTCGATTTACCACAAGTGCTCATTTGTATAATATAATCTATAAGTTCAGCAATTCTTAACTATACTGTTTTCTAATCATATTTGGCGCTATTGCAGAACTGATCAATTAGTGGGGGAGGATTTTAGGTGAGCAAGAAAAAAGCCAGTTTTACAGCTCAAGGCTTGGCCTACATGCGTGCCTACCATGCCATGCACGATAACCCCAAAATCTTTGATGACTCTCTGGCCTATCATTTGTTTACGGAGGATGAACGCGCTTTCTTCGAAAACGCTTGGACACAGGTTCCCAAGCTGTACGATCCTGAACGGGCGGCGTCGCTCCCTGACCGGGCGGCAGCGATAGCCTGGACGTTGCAAACCATCACACCAGGTCCATCCATGACCCTCGGCCGTTCACGGTACACGGAGGAAAACCTTGAGAAGGCTGTCGGGCAGGGGAGCAAGCAGTATGTAATCCTGGGGGCGGGTTTTGATACCTTCGTGTTTCGTCGCCCGGAGATGTTGGAGAAGCTTCAGGTGTACGAGGTCGACCATCCCGCTACGCAAGCTTTTAAACGTGATCGGCTGGCTAAGGCGGGCTGGGAACAACCGGTTCAACTGCACTTTGTTCCGGTGGATTTTGAACAGGAGAGCCTGGCGGAGGCACTCACACGGTCATCGTATGACCCGCAGGCTCGAAGTTTCTTTAGCTGGCTTGGTGTCACCTATTACCTAACCCGTGACGCGGTGTTCACCACGCTGCGGACCATCGCCAATCTCGCCCCTGCGGGCAGCGCGGTCATTTTCGATTACCTTGATACGGATGCATTTATCCCCGAGAAAGCAGCTAAACGCGTGAAAATATTGATAAGAGACACACGACAAGTAGCGGACGAACCAATGATAACAGGTTTTGACCCGTCTGCGCTCGCCGCCGACCTCGCCCGTCTGGGCTTACGTCTCCAAGAGAACCTGAACCCGTTCGACATTGAAAAACGCCATTTCCGGGGACGCAAGGACGGTTATTATCCGTGTGAACATCAGCACTATGCTCTTGCGGTGGTGGAATAAGAAAAAAAGAGCGCCCTACTCCAGAATCTCTACAAACCCTTGCGTACCGTCCACACGTATTTTCTGGCCATCCTGAATTTTGCGGGTCGCGTTATCGACGCCCACCACTGCCGGAATACCGTATTCCCTGGCTACTACCGCGCCATGGGTCATAAGGCCGCCGACTTCCGTCACCAGGCCCGCCGCAAGCAGAAACAGCGGCGTCCAGCCCGGATCGGTGTAAGGCGCTACCAATATATCTCCCTTGTCCATTTTAGCTTCTTCCAGCCTCAGGATGACCCGGGCACGGCCGCTGACCGTTCCGGCCGACACCGGGCTCCCGGCCAGTGCGCCTGGCGGCACGTGAGCTTGCGGTTTGGCGGTAAGGATTTCTCCCTCGCTGGTGATGGCGCGGGGCGGGGCGAGCTTCGCCTCCTGTTGGAATTTTTCTTTGCGCCTGGTGATAACATTGCGGTCTATCCGCTGCGTTTCGATCACTTCTTTGATGTCCTCAAGCGACAACCAAAAAACATCCTTCGGATGCGCAAGAATTCCGTCAGAGGCGAGTTTGCCGGCCTCCTGTAAAACTGCCTGCTTGATCGCATCCAAATTCTGTACGATGAAATATTTGGGATGTTCCCTGATCCCGATGAGTGACCGATGGACCTTGATCAGCCGTTGCATAGTCCTTGCCTTAATAAATCCCAGGGGTTTTTGCCGCAGGCGTTCCGACAGCCTGACCGCAGCACGTTCAGCCTCCTCCTGGCCTGCCAGAAAATCAAGGCGGTGCTGCCCGGGTTTGACGCCTCTTATGTGACTTAAAATGGCGGGGACCAGCTGGGTCGGCGTCTCACGCCACCGCGGCCGGGTTACGTCGATTTCCCCCGTCCCCCGCATACCATACCGTTCGAAGAAACCCAGGAAAACAGGCAGGACGTCTTGACTACCGGGAACATTCTTTAAGCCCTCAAAAAATGTTTCGTCGGCCGCATGCTCCAGGTACTCGATCACCGCGGGATGATTGCCTACGGCGTCGGCCACATCGCCCAGCGCCAATCCCATTTCGGTGGTCACATTGCCCGGCGGGGATTTACTGATGTTATGCAGCTCATTTGTGTCTCCCAACCACTTCCGGGAAAGGCTTTCAATGAGCTTGTAAGTAATAATCGCAACCGGTAAATATTGTTTTATCACCGCAATAACCGTTGGCATTAAGGAGGACAGCATTTCCTGAATCTGTGTGATTTTATCCGTGCCGGCTACTTCCTGCAGCTTGTTTCTGTTTTCCTTGACCTGGTCGGTGATAAACCGGTTCATCATACCGATGGCCTGGTTATTTTCCCGGTATAAGATATTGCTGAGGACCGCACACACTGTTGGAAAGGCTTTTTTCAACAGATCGAATTTAATTTTTTTACCGGGCTGCGCAGCTGCCTTGAATTCCTCTTTCCCAATGAAGTCCTGCACCGCCCGGCTGAACAATTGATCTAGATTGAGCAGTATTCCAGGCAGCCGTTTCCTTAACTGCGGGTACGCAAGCAAGGGGGTCAAATCGATATACAGCCTCCCGCCGGCTTCTTGCAGCAGGGCACTTTCTACCTGCGGCGAATTTTTGCCCAAAGGGTTTAAAGTCCTCAGTACCGATATCCCCAGGGGCTTGATGGCCTCAGTCATCATTTGTACATGGCCTAAGGACAAGAACAGGTGAATTTTATCATCAGTGGTTGCAGGAACGGGATAGAGGGTCGTAATCGGACGGCTCTGCACAATAAATATTTCGTTTTCGGCAAGACACCATTCTATATCCTGCGGGCTTTTGAAATGTTCTTCAATGCTTCGTCCCAGCCGGGCCAGCCTGACCGCTTGCTCGTCCGATAAAGCCGGGGCAGTCTTACGCTCTTCCGGAATCGCCGCTTTGACTGTACCGCCTTCGGGCCTGGCATAAATGGCGACTTCTTTCCTGGCGATTTGTTTTTTGCGCAATTTACCGGCTTTCACCTGATATAAATCAGCAGAGACGATGCCCGATACCAGTGCTTCTCCCAGACCAAAACTCGCGTCAATGGTTACGATCCTCCGGTTGCCGGTTACCGGATCGGCTGTAAACATGATCCCCGACACTTCGGGAAAGACCATCCGCTGTACGACCACGGCCAGCTTCACTTGATCATGGGCGAAACCGTTCTTCTGACGGTAGACAATGGCTCGGTCGGTGAACAAGGAAGCCCAGCATTTCCGGACACAGTCAAGTAGGTCCTTTTCACCCGCAATATTCAGGAAAGTGTCCTGCTGCCCCGCAAAAGAAGCTCCCGGCAGGTCTTCCGCCGTCGCGCTGGAGCGAACGGCATAGGCATAGTGACTGCCGGTTCTGTGCCAGGCCCGGATTATTTCCTGTTGGATCGGAGCGGGAATGTCCAGGTTGTTAAGGTGAGTCCGTATGCGTTGTCCCGTTGCCTTGAGTTCCTCCAGCGCATCAACGTTGATGAGATCCAGGGATTTCACCAGCGCAGCAAACCCGGTACTTGTGTTTACAAAATCCGTGTAAGCTGTGATGGTAACACAAAAACCTCCGGGCACCGCAATCCCGGGAACACGGCACAATTCCCCCAGATTAGCTCCTTTACCCCCCACGCTGGACAGGCTTGCTCGATCTATTTCGGAGAAGTAAAGCACATACGGATTCATGCTGTTTGCCCCTTTCATAAGGAGAACAAGATTTTTTATAGTTTTAACGTACCCATTTTTTAATTGATAAAGCCCGAAATCAGTGTGATGTATCGTATAATTTTTTATATTGTTTGGAAAAGGATAAAACTATTGCTGTCGTGAGAACTCTCTATGGCAGGTGAGATTGGGATTATTTGCTTAGTTATTATATTATAGTTTCAGAAAAACAGAAATTAATGATATAATACACCACAAATTGAAGATTGCATCACGTAAGAAACATTTTTATAAGGGGTAGATGCCATGAGCGGGAAAGTATTCGACTATAAGAAAGAATACAAGGATTTATACATGCCCAAGCAACTGCCTGTGCTCATAGACGTTCCGGCAATGAGCCTTATCATGGTGGATGGCCAGGGAGACCCGAATAATAACCCGGATTTTCAACAGGCGGTGGAGCTTCTTTACGGCCTGTCTTTTACGATTAAGATGAGCAAAATGAAGGGCAGACAGCCTGACGGGTACTTTGAGTACGTTGTGCCGCCGCTGGAAGGGCTCTGGTGGATTGGCAGCGGAGAATTTTCTTTTGAGCAAAGAGGCAACTGGCTGTGGACGCTGATGATCCGCCAGCCTGAGTTCGTAACTGCCGATTTTTTTGAGTGGGCACGTGTTGAATTAAAGAAAAAGAAGGCTCTGCCGGTGGAAAGGGCCAGGTTTGCAGCTTTTACCGAAGGGCTGTGTGTGCAAATAATGCATGTCGGGCCGTACGCGACCGAGCCGGAGACGATGGAGAAAATCGATACTTTCATTAAGGCCAATGCTTTGGAGAGCAAAGTTGGCCGCGGTGGAAAGCATCATGAGATCTATCTGTCGGATCCGAGAAAAGCAAAACCGGAAAGTATGAAAACGGTACTCAGATGCCCGGTGGAAAGATTAACTGAGGAGTAGTGACCCGTAGGCTTGCACTGCGGCTGTTTTAAAAGAACTTATAGCTTCCACGTATTTTAAATGCTCAGCTGTCTGTAAGGTAAGCAGGCCATGTTGCTTTAAGCCGGGACAGGTAGCAAATTTACGCGAAATTCAGGTTCATAAGGACCTGAATTTTTTTAGCTTAAAACACTGAAGCTTTATGACAAATAAGGCCAACAGTTTGTAAGAATTAACATTTGATATTTTTAAGCAAGAATACTGCTATGAAATAAATGACAGCTGTTCAGCTCCACAGAGCGAATCCATTCGCACCAATGCAGTATTGGTTGCCACAAGTCCGGCGCTGGCATAGAAGACGGACAGAGGATCCGGGTGAGCGGAACGGTATGTGCACTGAAAAAATCTTTTTAAAAGTACTTGACATTGTTAAGTAGAGGACGTATACTAATAATCGTTAAGTACATAATAGTGTTTAGTATCGTCTGGCGGTGAGAGCTTTGAATAAAGAAATGCTGAAAGGCACAATAGATATTCTTATCCTGAGCGTCCTTAAGGAGCAAGATAGCTATGGATACGAAATATCAAAAATTATCAAAACAAAATCAGGTGATTTATTTGAAATACTGGAAGCCACTATGTACCTTGCGCTAAAGAGGCTTGAAAAACAAAACGCAATCGAGGCCTATTGGGGTACTGAAACGGGCGGTGGCAGGCGCAGATATTTCAAAATCACTGATTTGGGCAGCGAGCAATTAGCACAGTTGACTTCTGACTGGAAACAAACCGTGCGGCTCGTTGATAAGTTCATTTAAGGAGGCTGTTCTATGAACAAAATAAAAAGGATTTACAACCTTACCAATATAAAATATCCCTGGTTGCTTTTGATTTCAATGCTGGCGTTCATTATGGCCCTCTGTTTCAATAGGTTCTATCCTGACGCTTTTACAAGGATTGAAATTGTGGTTTATGGCGCGGTTTTTCTTGTCGCCCTGCTATGGAGTATATTGAATTATATAGGTCACCTGCAAATAAGCGCAATTTATAAAAAGCATGACAACATAGAAGCCTTTATCAAAAGGCTTACAATGAGCAAGGAAGAAAAGGCTGAACTTACAGAGTATCTGAATGATTTTGTCAAGGATTTAGAAGAAAACGGCAGTACCCATGAAGAAGCTGTAAAAACGGCCATCAGTCATTTTCAAGTGAAGGAGTTTACCCAATCGCAAGGCAATATATTTGAAACTCCGATACACTACTATTTACTGGGCTATGTATCAGTCTTTGTCGGGCTTATCATCGTCATACAGTGTATTGACTTGATTGTATCCCTGCCGTTCATCGTTCTGGCGGTGAGTTTTATGCTTATGTTGTTCAGTGCCGCATTTATAAGTCTATTCTTTATCTATAAGCTGATAGACGTAATGATTGCGAAAAAGTAAAGTACGAAAAGGTAATTTTTCGTTTGAAAGGTTGCCTTTTATTTTAAACATGTACTTAACACTATTATGTAAAAAACATTGTTTAGCAAAGGAGCTTATCATGCAGGAAATTATTTTGGATATTATTAATCAATTTGGCTACATCGGTATTTTTTTATTGATAACGATAGAAAACATTTTCCCACCTATACCATCCGAGGTTATCTTGACCTTTGGCGGCTTTTTGACAACGTATACCAACATGAATGTTTGGGGCGTTATAATAGCGGCGACAATTGGCTCGGTGGTGGGCGCAATCATTCTCTATATAATCGGGCGTATACTCAACGCTGATCGCCTTGCGCGGTTGTTTGACAGCAGATTGGGCAAGCTCCTACGTCTCAAAAAAGAAGATGTAAGAAAAGCTGAAAGATGGTTTTTGAAACATGGAAACAAGGCGGTTTTCTTTTGCCGGTTTGTTCCTATCGTCCGCAGTTTGATATCCATACCGGCAGGGGTGGCGAAAATGCAATTGTGCCCCTTTTTGAGCTTAACAGCGATCGGCACTTTTATCTGGAACGTCGTGTTGGTCTTTCTAGGAAGAGTTGCGGGGAACGCTTGGGAAACAATCGCCGGTTATGTTGATGTTTACACTATGATAGCTTTAGCTGCCTTTGTGTTGATTGCAATAGTAGTAGGGGCAATCTTCATTAAAAAGCGTTTTTTTGAATACAGCGAAGCGTCAGGGTGATAGTAAGGCTGGTTATCATAAATTAGGTACAAAAAACTGGCGTTCAACATGGTTATATTTGCCACTGGCACGTTCAGCATACGGTTTAAGTTTGCCGACGAGCTACGCCGCATTATCGAGTATATCGAAGTCAACTCGCATTTTACAGGTGGGATAAGCTCACCATTTTAATTGTTTGTTGGTTTTCCTAATATATAACGCTCATACGCGGGTAACAGTGAGCTTGTTGAATTTCCATCTGTTAATACCGCAAAGTCAAGGTGTCGCCTGTCCTGCCGCCTTTGGGAGCGGATTTG
>DNIT01000176.1:0-2772 GCA_003489345.1 Pelotomaculum sp.
TTCCGGCGCTTCGCCGGGCACAATCCGGCAGGCGGCTCGGGGCGCGGGCAAAAAGTAAGAAATGGCCTTCACCTTGGGCGCTATTTGCGCGGCATCAAGCCCCAGGTCGGACAAAGAAAGCTTTTGAAAAGGTTTTTTCTTGGCCTGCATGATCCCCCGCATGGTGGGGTAGCGTGGCTCGTTAAGGCCCTTTTGGGCGGTAACCAGGGCCGGCAGGGGGACCTCCACGACCTCGCTGCCGCCTTCAATCTCCCTGGTGGCAACAGCTTTGGCGTCCGCAATGGTGAGCTGGGTGACAACATTTATCTGAGGCAAGCCAAGCAGTTCGGCCACTCTTACCGCCACTTGAGCGGAGCCGTCGTCCACAGCGCGCCAGCCTGCCAGCAACAGGTCAAACTCCAGGCCCCCCAGGACTTTGGACAGGATCAGGGCGGCGCCATATTCGTCGCTGCCGGCCATATTGTCGTCGGTAACCAGTATGGCTTTATCGGCCCCCATGGACAGGGCCTGGAGCAGGGCGTCCTGGGTTTCCGGCGCCCCTGCCGATATGACTGTAACTTCCCCGCCGTGCTTTTCCTTAAGCCGCAGAGCCTCTTCAACGGCAAATTCGTCGTAGGGATTGATAATCAGGTTGACACCCTGGCGCTCAATTTGCCCGTTGGCGTCCAAACTGATTATTGCCGCAGTGTCAAAAGTTTGTTTCATCAAAACCGCAATTTTCATATTATTCCTCCTTTGACATAGCTCAAACAAGTGACTCTAATCACAAACATCTTCACATCATTTCACTTCAGGAGCCCAGATAACAAGTATGGCGTAAACAAGGAATTTTCTTCCGCGCTTACACCTTTCTTGACAGAAATACATCGATTTATTTAAATGGTTCAAAAATACTTACTCATTGATACCTATTTTTTGTATAACGTCCTGTAAAATTTTTTCTTCTGCCCCACGTAAATAAATTAGATTATTAATAATAATTTTTTTCTTATTTTTCAGATCTTCCTCAGACGTATAGATTTCTTTCATTCCCTGTATGTTTGCTCTAACTTTGGCAAGCCTTTTTTTTAAACAATTGTTTATTTCTTCTGCAGACAGCAAACTGCAGGCTTCAAGCCCAACGTTAAGATCCAGGTAATACCATTCGAGACTGGATAGTAGCCATTTAGAAGCTTCAACCAAAGCCGTTCGTCCGGAATCTGTAATATAATACCTTTTCCTTTCGGGCATTCTACCCTCTTTTTCATTTTTCGAGCTAACCAGGCCTTTTTCTTCTAACTTTATTAACACCCTATAGATAGAGGCCACACCGATCCTGACCCATCTCTTCATTTCCCGTAATTCAATAGTCTTATCAATTTCATAGGCGTAGGATGGTCTTTCATTTACAATATGGAGAAGAATAACCTCGATATTTGATAGTAATTGCTCCATTGCTCATACGCCCTATAATATTATTAATTACCTAGTTTAACACATTTTACTGTGCTTTTTTTACCTTATTATAAATGTGTCAAACCTGAATTTCTCATATATATAAATTGTAATGCAAACAATTCACATAATCTATTAGCTCTTCTGACAAACCTTACACATAAAGATACTTTGTTTTTGTTAACTTCATACAAAAGGCCCGGCTGTCAGATCTTAGACAACCGGACCTTTTCATTATTTGGCAAATCAGTCCTTCCAGAGAAGATCCCCTTGATACCTGTAGAGCTTAATCGCCAGCTGAAGCTCCAGCTTGGTATCATTGTCCGCCAGGTCAAGACCGGATACTTTTTCTGCCTTTTCCAGACGGTACCGCAAGGTATTGGGATGAATGAACAACTCCCTGGCCGCACTTTGGATACAGCAATTGTGCTTTAGATAACACTCCAGGCTCTCAATCAGGTTGATATTATGGGCGACACTGTACTCGTGCAGCTTTCCCAAAATAAGACGCACAAATACCGGCAAGGTTTGCTCATTTACCGGATGCAGCAGAACCCCCATCAACCGCAAGGAATGGTAATAAATTACGCCTTCTTCGTTCCCTTGCTTGGGCCCCGTAAAAGAGAGCGCCTGGCAGGCTTCATTATAAGCGACCTTATAATCCCGTGGCTTAAAGCACTGGCGGCCAACCCCTATCTTAACCTTACAGCCGGAAAAAATCATCTTCAGCCCTTCAAATATCACCTGAAGGGATTCATTCACTACCGTTGACTCCAGCGTGTAGCCTTCAGATGTTTGGATCAGCAGCACCGCCTGCTCATCATTAATGGCGATGGCGCTGGCATTTATATAAAGGTCGCTGATTATACTGCGTAAAACCTCTTCTATTTGCCATTTCCCCGGCGCCGCCTTAATTTGCACGACGGCAAAAACAGCTTCCCGGGACAGATCAAAACCAAGGACCTGTTTTTCTCCGTGAATTTTACTTGCTTCAGCTTTATCCGATATAAGGCCAAGGACCAAACTTTTCATAATTCTATCTTCCAGTTCCACTTGCGCATAGCGGCAGGTTTCCATAACCGCTAAGCTATACATCGCGGCTCTGGCAATTCTCATTTGTTCCCAGTTTAGATCTTTTTTAAAAATGTTTAAGTATTTCTTGATTTTATTTTTAATTACCACAGGAAACACCAGTCTGGCTGAAGTGATCCCGTACTCCGGTAACTCTGGAATGACCACCGGCCGGAGGGTATTTTGGAGCATGCGTACATATTCAATGATCCTGGGATCCAAATACTGAGGCTTCCAATATTTAATTCCGTTTTTTTTCTGTTTTTT
>DNIT01000176.1:2966-3777 GCA_003489345.1 Pelotomaculum sp.
CCTTTGTAACCACCGCCGTTAATTATTATTTGCAAAAACTCGTCGTAAAGTGAATCCACATCAACGTCGTCAGCCTGAAGCAAATCTCTAGCCATCAACATATGTTTACCCCCCAACGTTAATCATGTGAGAAAAACAAAGGTTACAGCCTTAAGTCACATGGTCTAAACCCAGTCGCTACCATACTATGGGGTTTCACTTCTGAAGTCTTCAACTTGGACGAGTATTCTAAAGAACAGCTCCGTGCCCATTCCGTTCACAATATTTGGCCGGAGTAACATCTATACACAATGAACTATTATTGGCTTAATAATTACTTAATTTATTACATTATATAGTAGTCCGAACAAAAAATAAATAGTATCCATAAATAAATTCAATATAGCATATAGTACTATAAAGTATAGTACTATATGCCCATTTAATTTGCTGCAATAAGTTAAACAAACAATATCCATTAGAGTATTCGGGTTAAAAAAATAATAATGCAGATTAATACTTAAATATCTTTCATCAAAAAAACCATTACTATAATCCATTTAAAATAATTTCTAACTCATAAGGTTCGACACAATTCCCGAAGGTAATTGGGCTATGCTTGTCAAACAATGAAGTTTGCTTGACTTTGGGTATTTTAATTCAATGGCGGAATGGGGGTTAAAGAATGAGAGATCAAGATAAGACAAAGGCACAGCTCATCAATGAACTGGTTGAAATGCGCCGGCATATTATAGAAACGCAAGCCCAACTCAAGCAAACAGCCTCATTGTTATATGATTGCCGGGAAAAAATAAAGTATTTTGATTCCTTT
>DNIT01000176.1:3923-7569 GCA_003489345.1 Pelotomaculum sp.
CTTCTTGATATAATCGAATTTCTCCCCGACGCGACATTTGTCATCGATCAGGACAAAAAAGTTATCGCCTGGAACAAAGCTATAGAAGAGATGACAGGCGTGCCGAAGAAAAATATTATAGGTAAGGGCAATCATGCCTATGGAGTGGCCTTTCACGGAAAACCAATTCCTTTATTAATTGATTTAATTGATCCAGACCAGCAAATAGCCGAAGGACCTTTTTATTCTGTCGAAAGAAAAGAAGATACACTGTACGCACAGGTGTTTTTTCAGAATGCTTTTGCAGGTAAAGGCGCCCACCTGTGGCTAAAAGCCTCCCCGCTTTATGACAGCCACGGCAACCTGGTTGGAGCAATAGAATCCATTCGCGATATCACCAACCTGAAACAGATAGAAGATGAGTTAAGGAAGCATCGTGACTACCTCGAGGAACTGGTAAAAGAACGCACTGCCGATTTGCGAGAAGCCAATCAACAGCTGCATGTGGAAATAGCTGAAAGAAGGCAGGCGGAAGAGGCCTTGCGTTCAGCACAGCAGCAACTTATGGATATAATTGATTTTCTCCCCGACCCCACCTTTGTCGTGGACCGTGGTAAGAAGGTAATCGCCTGGAACCGTGCTATCGCAGAAATGACAGGTGTGCCCAAAGAAGCTGTTATGGAGAGAGGTGCATACGCTTACGCCGTACCTTTTTACGGAAGCCCGCAACCAATCCTGATTGATCTCATTTTTTCGGATGACCGGGAGATAGAAAAAAAATATATGTATGTGGATAGACAGGACAAGAAAATATTTGCGGAAAAATACTCCCGCTTTCCCTTTAGCGGCATTGAATCCATCATGTGGGGCGTTGCGGCGCCGCTATTTGATAAACATGGCAGTCTCGTAGGAGCTGTCGAATCAATACGGGATATTACCAAGCATAAACAGGCAGAGTCAGCGTTGAAGACCGAGCGGCAAAGGTTTTATTACGTACTGGACAGGCTGCCCGCTTTCATTTGTCTGCTTACAAAAAATTATTCGATATCCTTTGCCAACCTTTACTTCCGCGAGCGTTTTGGCGACTCCATAGGAAAACCTTGTTATGAAGTCTATCGCAAACAAAATAAACCTTGTGCCAACTGCCCGACACTAGACGTGCTTAAAACCGACACCACCGTGGAATGGGAGTGGACCAGTTTAGACGGCAGGGTGTACCAGATTTATGACTATCCCTTCAACGATATGGATGGCTCCAGGCTGGTGCTGGAATTGATGGTTGACATTACCGAGAGCAAACAAATAAAAGAAGACCTGGAAATGAGTGAAGCCCGCTATCGCGCCATCGTTGAAGACCAAACCGAGTTTATCTGCCGTTACTTGCCGGTGGGAACTATAACCTTTGTGAACGAAGCTTACTGTCGCTACTTCGGTATAAAACGAGAGGAACTGCTGGGAAGCAATTTTAGGACATCTATTGGCGTAAATGCCGTGAAACAACTTGAAGAACATTTTTCAACCATCAATACCAGAAACCCCGTTGCAACTATTGAACTGAATGTTTTAATGTCCTGGGGAGAAAATCGCTGGCAGCACTGGACCAACCGGGGGATATTTAACGAACAGGGCCATCTGATTGAGTTCCAATCCGTAGGACATGATATAACCAAACGTAAGCTGGCGGAACAGGCATTACAGGAGTCGGAAACAAAATACCGGACCCTGGTGGAACGAATTCCCGCGATTACATATATCGCCCGGCTTGATAAAACCAGCACCACTATGTATGTAAGCCCTCAAATAGAAACCATACTTGGTTTTACGCAGGCGGATTTTGAGGCCGAACCCGATACCTGGCATCAACAACTGCACCCGGATGACCGGGAACGGGTCTTGGCTGAGTTATCCCTCTTCCACGGAAACAACAAGCCTTTTCAATCAGAATATCGCATGCTTGCCCATGACGGCAGGATTTTATGGATGAAAGATGAAGCCAATATAACCCGGGACTCTGATGGCCGCCCCCTCTATGTTCAGGGCATTATGTTTGACATCACGCAACAAAAGCAAGTGGAAGAAGCCCTGCGCACATCGGAAGAACGTTTTAACAAAGCCTTTAATGCCAGCCCTGTTCTTCAGGCAATCATATCCTTATCGAGAAAATGTTTCATTGACGTAAATGAAAGCTGGTTGAGAGCAATGGGTTTTAAGCGTGAAGAGCTGTTGAACCAGACCATTTACGAAAGGTACATAAATGAAAACATAGCCCTATATGAAAATATTATTAAATCCAGGGACCAGTGGCCAATACATAATATGGAATTCATATTTCATCCGAAAACCGGTGAGAAAAGAGCCGGCCTATTTTCAGGAGACGAAATATATCTCGGTGGTGAAAGGTGTTTTCTTGCCGCGATCAGGGACATCACAGAAAAAATGCAGTTTGAAAAGGAAATGGCACGTCTCGACAGGTTGAACCTGGTAGGAGAAATGGCGGCAGGTATCGGTCATGAAATAAGAAACCCGATGACAAGTGTACGTGGTTTTTTACAAATATTTTGCACAAGAAAAGAGTTTGCTCCGTATAAGGAACATTTGGACCTTATGATAGAAGAACTGGACCGGGCCAATACAATTATTACAGAGTTCCTTTCCCTGGCCAAAGACAAAGCAGTTGAGCAAAAGCCCCAAAACCTCAACCATATCGTACAGGCCTTATCTCCATTAATTATGGCTGACGGCATGGTTGCTGATAAACACATTGAATTTGAACTAAATGCGATCCCGGAAATAGCCCTGGACAACAAAGAGATTCGCCAGCTAATCCTCAACCTGGTACGCAACGGTTTCGAGGCCATGTCCCCCGGTGACAAACTGAAAATAAAAACATTCCGGGACGAAAACTTCATAGTCCTGGCAGTACAGGACCCGGGAAAAGGTATTGAACCCGACGTCCTCGAAAAGTTGGGAACCCCCTTCTTCACCACAAAAGACAATGGAACCGGCCTGGGGCTGGCAATGTGCTACAGTATTGCCGCCAGACACAATGCTACCATCAAAGTAGAGACCGGTGCTACCGGCACCACTTTCTCGGTAAGGTTTAGAATGTGAATATTTATATTAGTGAAAAAAGGAGCTTAACAGTTCCAATAGAAATATATAAAAGCCCAGCTTATAAACCTAGTTAGAGAGGCGGCGACAGTCATTGGCACTTGCAAAAGAAACCCTGGAACACATTGCAATCGCGCAACAATTAAAAAGCAACCTCGTAAATTATTATAAAAAAAGAGAGCAGAGGTATAAACCTGTTATATTGACCAGATACGCAAAAAACCACGAGCTCCGCGAAGACGTCATGGCAAACGGCATCGACTGGCTGATCCATTGCTTCCGCTTCCCAAAAGGAGACACCCTGATCGACCGCTTTATAAAAAAACACAGGGCATTGTCCGGACTGGAAATGCAAATCCTTGAGCGCTGGAAGGACTCATTTGAAGGCATCTTTGAAGTGAAGGCGCTGGAAGCTGATTCGGTAAGGCTATTGAACCTGGTTGATCAGCAGGCATATACCGCGGCCTCCATAACGGGCCCGGAGACACTGGAGCGTTTAAAACCCGGTGCCCTGGTTATGTCAAGGCTTATTCCATTGGATGATATATATTTATTC